>NZ_JBKEVB010000003.1:0-370670 GCF_056356875.1 Bifidobacterium sp. LH_426 | reverse complement strand
AACAATCAGCAGACCGTAAACCATGCCCCAGGACACCCGTCAGGCATGCCCCAGGACATGACGTCAACCATGCCCCGAGACATACGTCAACTATCCGCTGAAACTAGACAGTATCCCAACAGGGGTATCCCGGGGATATACGGTCTGAAATCGCCCTCGGCGCCCGGAATATCCCCATCCGAGTACCCCTCGTAACGCAGATGGCCTTTCACGAAGCGGCGAAAGTACCCCTTCTAGCGAAGAAACATGCAACCGACGTCGAAGAGCAGCCATGACCACTACCGTCGACCGATTTGGTGCAGCCAGGTCACCACGGCCTGGGTGAGGGTGGCGGCGCCGAGCTTGCGGCGTGCGCGCAGCGAATGTGTGCGCACGCTCGCCGGGGTGATGTCGAGCCGGTCGGCGATCTCGTTCTGCGTCAGTCCGTCCGCCGACATCGCCAACACCTGCGATTCCTGAAAGCTCAGCCGCGATGTGGCCGATACTCCGGCAGCATCGGCCACATCGACACCGGCACCGGCAGATCGAGCGGCCTGTGCAAGCAGCCGCCGCCGAGCCTCCTCCGGCGGCAGGAACCGCGCGGCGTCATCAGCCTCGTCCGGGTTATCAGCAATCCCACCGCCGGAGCCGATGCCGGTATCGGGGGCCCCGACTCCGGCTCCTATCCCGCCATTGCCGGGTTTGCCTCCGATACTGTTACCATTCCGGCGACGACCGCCATCATCCGCGGAGCCGCCACTCCGATGCCCGTCGGCGCTACTGGGACCACCGGCGTCAACGCCTTCTCTCCGCGGCGTCGGCACGGCGAACACGCGCCCGGCGCGGGCGAGCCGGATGGCCCGTTCCAGCCACGGGTAGTCGGCCTTGCCGACGATGCCCTGCGCACCGGCGCGCGCGGCGTCGCGCCGGTAGCGTTCGGGTGGGTACGCAGTGATGACGAGCATCGCGCATTCCCCGTTGCCGGCGCGCAGCCGACGGCACACCTCCGTGCCGAGGTCGTCGCCGAGTTCCGCGTCGACGAGCAGCACATCCGGCCATCGTTCGTCCTCAAGGCAATTGACGATGGCCTGCCGCCCCGACGACGCGGTCCAGATGACGTGGAAGTCGTCGTTGCGTTCCAGCAGCGCGGCGAGCGCCTTCACGGTGATGACGTCGTTGTCGACGATCCCGACGGTGATGACGCTCATTCCCGAGCCTCCCCATCTATCCCGGCCCCCTCGGCCGAGGGGGCTGTCGGCGAAGCCGACTGGGGGAGCGTCCGCCCCGTCTCCTCTACGAACGGCACGTGGACCCGCACCCGCCACACCCCGGCTTCCGCCGACACCGTCATGACGCCGCCGCACGCCTCAACACGACGTTGCAGCAATGCGAGCCCATGCCCCTGCGGCAATGCGACCGGAGTCCCGACGATATTCTGGTCAACGCTTCCACCCCAGCCGGCACCTATGCCCGACGGATTCCCCGCCTCATCCGTGTTCCCGGAACCGCCCATCGGATTGGTCTGCACGATGTCCACTCCCCGACCGGACGCGTCGACGTCCAACGTGTAGTTTCTGCCGCCCTCGCCACCATATCGGACGATGTTCGCCGTCAGCTCGCGCAGCACGGCGGCGACCACATCGGCGGTATCGCCGGTCCCCGTAATCCCGTCCTCGACATGCCCCGCACCGGAGTCCCCGCTCTCCCCCAATGCGACATCACCACCGCCGACATCGGCACCAGCACCGTCACCGTCTTCATCCTTACGCCCACCGCCGCCATCCTCCGCGAGAATGCGGATGATGCGGTGCACATGTTCCAGCGCCTCGCCCGCACGCGCCATGATGTCGGCGAACAGTTCACGCTGCCGTTCTGACGCGGCGTCCTGCATGCCGAGCCGTGCCATCAGACTGATGGAGGTGAGTTCGCCGCTGGTGGCGTCATGCAGTCGGTGGGCGACGTCGAGATTGCGCTCGACCTGCCGCACATGCATCGCCTGCCGGCGCAATGTGGCGAGTTCGGTCTGCCGGCGCGCCATCAGTCCGATGATGACGGCGGCGATGTACGTCGAGTTGAGCGGAATCAGCATGTTCAGGGCGATGCCGCCGCTCCACGTCGCCATCTCCAGCCATTTCATCCCGACGAGATAGCCGACACGCCGATGGTGAGCGGCACGCGCGCCCGGTAGGCGATGTATCCGAGCGCGATGGCGAGGCACCATCCGTTCGATTCCAGATACGGGTACGGCAGCAGCACGTCGACCGAGTAGGCCGCAATCGTCAGCACACTGGAGACGGACGGCGTGACCACGAACAGCGCGGTCGACGCGATGATGACGAGCTGCATCAGCAGTTTGGGCCATGCCCAATCCTGCGCGCCCATCAGTTCGACGCGCCACTGCGACGCGGACAGCGCCAGCGCCGCCAATGCGATCGGTACCGTCCAGCACCGCCATCCCAAGGTCTCGCGGATGCGCCGGCCGACCGAGCCCGCACCGCCGCCGGACCGAGTACCGCCACCGGCCGCACCGCCACCGGAACCGCCTTGTTTCGCCGTCATGGTCCGCTCCTCTCACGTCACCGTGCGATTACGCTTCCCAGCCTACGGCCGCGAATCCGCCGCCGGACCGTGCTTGTCGACTTCAGTCAACACGTGTTGACCGTCTGTCTCGCTCCCCGACTATCACAGTTCACTCCCCGACCATCACGGCTCGCTCCGAGGTTTGCCACGGAATAGTGCGACAAACCCCGGAGCGAGCCGTACGCATCCGGGAGCGAACCGTCCAGTTCCCCCTACTCCTCTTCCGGGTAGGTCATGTGCCACTGGTCGCGGCGAATCTCGGTCATCATGTCCATCACGTCGCGCGTGTAGCCGATGTGCAGGAGGCCCTCGACCTTCGCCGCGGCCTCATCGGCCGGAATCTCACCGGACAGGCCCGCCTCGTACGCGGCGATCGCGGCCTCCATGTCCGCGACCTCGTAGGCGAGCGCGTGCGCGGTCTCGCCCGCCTCGACTTCGCGCACCACGGCACCGGTCGTGTCGTGGATCGTGGCGCGTTCGCCGCGCGGATAGTCGAAGATCTCCACGTAGCCGTTCTCGAACGCGATGGTGCCGCGCTTCGGCTGCTTCGCGTGCAACGACAGCGTGATCGTGGCCATCTGCCCGTCCGGATTGGTCAGGAGGATGCCGGCCTGCTCGTCCACGCCGGTGGGTGCGGCCTTGACCTGCGAGACGATCTGGTCGGGCTTGGAGCTCATGAACCAACGCATGCAGGAGAGCGCGTACACGCCGATGTCGAGCATCGCGCCGCCCGCGAGATTGCGGTTGAAGAAGCGGTTGGCCATGTCGTACTCCTTGTAGGAGCCGAAGTTCATCTGGATGAGCTTGACCTTGCCGAGTTCGCCGCCCGCGATGATCCGGTCGAGCTCGCGGTACAGCGGCATGTGGTAGAGGGTCATCGCCTCGGCGAGCAGCACGTGGTTCGCTTCGGCGAGCGCGATCGCCTCGTCGAGTTCGCCGGAGTTGAGCGTGATGGATTTCTCGCACAGCACGTGCTTGCCGGCGGCGAGCGCCTTGCGCAGGAATCCGATGTGCGTGTTGTGCGGTGTGGAGATGTAGATGACGTCCACGTCCGGGTCGGCGAACACGTCGTCGATCTCGTCGTAGACCTTGCCGATGCCGTACTTTTCGGCGAACGCGACGCCCTTCGCGTGCGTGCGGTTCGCCACCGAGTACAGTGTGCGTCCGCCCTGTTCCAGCGCCTGTTCGAGTTGGTTGGCGATGACGCCGCATCCCAGCGTCGCCCACTTGAGTTCGCGCATGTCGGTTTCCTTCCACGTCGATGGTTGCCTGCGGATGATTACGCCCCGATTATAGCCGTGGGATGCGGAAGGGCCTCCGCACCCGGGTGAGTGCGGAGGCCCTTCGATCAGTGTGACCAGTCAGCCGGTCAGCCGCTACGCGCGGCGCTTGCGCCAGATGGTCAAACCGATGCCGGCGGCGGCCAGCACGGCCACCACGCCGAGCACGCCGGCCACGGCGGCGCCGGTCGAGGCGGTCACGCCGCCCAAGACACCGCCCAGGCCGGAACCGTTGCCGGTGCCCGGCTGTTCGGCGGCGGTCTTGGCGACGTTGACCGCATCCCAGATGAGCGCGCCGTCGGCGAACTGGACGACGAACTTGGTCGCGCCCTGCGCGAGGTCGGCCGGTACGGTGACGACCACCGTACCGTCCTCACCCACGGTCACGCCGGAGGCGACGAGCACCGTCTTGCCGCCCGCGATCGCGTACACGTTCACGGTCTTGCCGGCGAACGCCTTGCCCGCGTTGAGCGTGAGCTTGGCGCCCGGTGCGACGGAGTCGACGCCGATCAGATCGACGACCTTGTTCGCATCGGTCAGGTCCTTTTCGGTCGGAGCGGTCTGCTCGGGCTTGGAAGGCTGATCCGGCTTGCCGTCGTCCTTCGCGCTGACGGTCACCGCGACCGCGTCGGACTTGGTGTTGTCGACGGTGGAGGTGGCGGTGATGGTCGCCTTGCCGGCGGCCACGGCGGTCACCTTGCCGTTCTCGTCGACCGTGGCGACCGCGGCGTCGGAGGAGGTCCACGCGACGGTCTTCGCCGCGTCGCCGGTCACCTTCACGTCGGCGGTCAAGGCGGCGGTATCGCCGGCCTTGAGCGCCAGCTTGCCGTCCTTGACGCCGTCACCGGTCACGGTCACGGAATCGACGCTCGCCGCCGGCGGCACCGGCGTCGGGTCGGTCACGGTGATCTCGACCGGCGCGGACTCGACGCCGCCCGCGACGGCGACGACCTTGGCCGCGCCCGCCTTGACGGCGGTCACGAGCCCGGTCGCGCCGACGGTCACGACGCCTTCGCCCTCGGTCACCTTCCACGTGACGGTCTTGTCGTCGGCGTTCTCCGGCGTGACCGTCGCGTTGAGCTGCACGGTCTTGCCGGTTTCGAGCGCGACCTTGCCGTCCGCGACGCCGTCGCCGGAAATGGTGACGGACTGGACCGGAACGGCCTTGCGTACCAGCTTGACCGTGTAGGTCTTGACGGTGGTGCCGTCGGCGGCGGTCACCTTGACGAGCACGACGCCGTCGGCGATGGTCGCGACGGCCTTCGCGCCGGAATCGTTGACTTCGGCGACGACGTCGGACGCCTTGACGGCGGCCGGATCGTCGACGGTGATCGACGCGCCGTCCGCGGAGGCGGCGGCCTTGAGGTCGACCGCCTGGCCGGCGACGGTGAGCGACTTGAGCGTCGCGTCATCGGACGGGGCCGGGGTCGGCTCGTCGGTGTCCGGGTTGAACAGCTCGGCCGCGGTGAGCGCGCGGTTCCAGATCTGGAAGTTGTCGACCTGGCCGCCGAAGTACGGGTCGTCGTAGAACGACTTGCCGAGGTAGCCGGAGATGTCGGACGTGCCGATGAAGTCGGCGGCGGTGAGCGTGGTCGACTTGGTGGCGACGAGCGCGCCGTCGAGGTAGTAGTCGATGGACTTGCCGCCCTTGACGACCACGTCGACGTGCACCCACGTGCCCTTGGCCGGGGTGGTGCCGGCGAGCTGGGTCTGCGTGCCGTTCTTCGACGCTTCGACGCGCGTGTTGGAACCGCAGGAGACGATGTTCACCAGGTAGTTCTTGTTGTTCTGGCCGAGCGCCCACGGGTAGATGCAGGTGTTGTTGCCATCCCACTGGTAGTCGGCGGAGATGGTGACGTTCTTCTGGTCGGCGGTGATCGCGCCGGCCGGAATCTGCACGTACGGGGAGGCGGTGCTCTTGGCGCCGCCGGTCAGCGTGAGCGCCTTGCCGTTGTCGGCGTGGTCGGACGCGGACGCGCCGTCGTTGACGACCTTGCCGTCGAGCTTGGAGCCGGCGGAACCGCTGTTGGCGATCGTGCCACCCTTCGCAATCGTGTCCTTGTCGAAGGTGTACTTGAGCACCGGACCGGTCGCGGCGGGCACGACGGCGCCCTCACGCACGATCTGCACCGAGTAGTACACGGTCGCCTCGTGGTTCTGCGCGACGGAGGCGATCTCCACGGTGGTGACGTCGCCGTCGAGCGCGATGGCGCGGGCCTTCGTGTCGTCGATGACGATGCCGTTCACCTTCACGTAGGCACCCGGCTTGTTCACGCCGATCACGGCCTCGACGGACTTGGCGTCCGCCGGAACGGTGAGCGTGTACTGGTGCTTCGCGGCGTCGAACGCGGGCGCGAGCGTGCCGGCGCTGAACTTGAGGGATTCGAGCGACGCGTCGTCGGAGAGCGCCTTCGCGTTCTGGATGCGCACGCCGTAGACGCCGCCGACCAGGCCGCCGTTGGACTTGAACATGACGCGCACCTTGCCGTCCTTGACCTTCGCGAGAAGGTCGGCGGGCAGCTGCTGGACGTCCCAGTAGAACTCGGTGTTGCCGACGGACTGGGTCTTGCGCGTGAGCTTGACCGCGTTGGCGGAGAGCTCGCCCTTCGAGTTGTCGGCGACCGGGGTCGGGTCGACGTAGACGTCGAAGCTGCGGTTGTTGTCCGCACCGACGTACTGGACGCCGAGGTACTCGTCCTTGTCGGAGGAGACGGCGAGGTCGTAGCTGAACCAGCCGCCCGCCTTCGCGTCACGGTACTGCTTGCCCTGCCACGTGCCGGCGGTGGAATCGTCGGACTTGGCGGCGTTGTGGGCGAGCTCCTGCTGGAACTCGTTGTCGAACGCGTCGACCGCGTCGGAGACGAGATTCGCGTTGGCGGCGTCGTTCTTCTTCTTGAGGATGTTCTGCTGGTAGGCGTCGGAGTCGACCTCGGCCATATCCCAGTAGATCGCGTACGTGGTCTTGTACGTCGAGTAGTAGGGCTGCAGCGTGAGGTTCGCGGCGTCGCCGTCCACGTTGGCGAACTTGAAGCTCAGGGTCTCGCGGGCGCCCGTGTTCGGGTCGTCGGTGCGCACCAGGTTGCCGGACAGGCCGTCCTCCTTGATGCCCTTGAGCCACTCGGTCACGGTCTGGCCGTTGGTCGGGATGACCGCGGCCTTCGCGTTCGCGTCGGAGTCGTAGTTGGCCACGCGGACCTTCACGCCACCGTACGAGTAGTTCGTCTTGTAGTTGGTCTCGGTGAGCGCGCCGGCGAGCACGACCGGGCCGTACTGGAAGGCGACCCAGTTCTTGTTGTCGGCGGTGTCGATGGCCTGGAGCTTCGCGGGCAGCGTGTAGGCGATCTGCGTGCCGTTCTTGACGGCGACCGTCACCCAGCCGTTCTTGTCCTTGGTGAGGGCCTGCTGCTGGCCGTCGACGACGAGCTTGATGCCGGAGGCGATGGCCCAATCCGGCACGCGCAGCTTGAGGTTCGCGGAGCCGGAACCGGCCACGGAGAAGGTGACCGTGTCCTGCTTCGGGACGTTCGCGGTCTGCGTGATGGTCAGGTCATGGCGCTTGTCCGTGTAGGTGGACGACCAGAACATGTTCACGTAGACGTCGTTCTTGTCGGTGAAGTAGAACGAGTCGTTGAGCTTCGCGAAGTTCTCGATGCCCGTGCCCTGGCAGCACCAGTACTCGCCGATCGCGTTGCCGAACCACTGGGCGTCGTAGTCGGTTCCGGTCACGCCGAACACCTTCGGGTAGCCGGCCTTCATCGGCTGGAAGTACGTGGTCATGCCGGTCTCCGGGTTCTGCGAGGCCACGATCGCGTTGATGAACGTGTGCTCGTAGTATTCGGAGTACTTGGAGTCCTTCGTCACCTGGAACAGGAGGCGCGCGAGCTTGAGCATGTTGTACTCGTTGCAGGTCTCCACGGTGGAGAAGTTGCGGTAGCCGCCGTTCTGGTCGCCGTTCTGCGTGGCGTCATGCCACAGCTGGTCGGCCACGTGGAAGTGCTCGGACTGCGAGTTGCCGCCGTTCACATACGTATGGTCCTTCACGACGATGTCGAAGAAGTTCTCGGCCGCCTTGAGGTACAGGCTGGTGAGCTTGTCCTGCTCGTCCTTGGAGAGGCTGTTGTACAGGTCCTCGTCCTCGGTGTAGGCGACGTAGCGCTGCATGGCGCCGGTGAGCTTCGGAATCGTGGTGTTCGCGTGCAGACCGTTGAGGACGTCCTGGCCGTTGGCGAGCTTCTCGAACAGCGCGGTCTCGTCGAAGAGATGCGCGGCCTCGAGCACGGTCTGCTTGTCCTTCGCGTCGGCGATCTCGGCGACCTGGTAGAGGGCGTCGTTCATGCCGCCGTATTCGGTCTTGAGCATGTTGGTGGAGGCGTGCGCCTTCTTCCAGGCGACGACCCACTTGGCAAAGTCGACGGCGGACGCCTTGGCGGCGTCACGCGTGTCCTGGTCGGTGCCGTACTCGTAGGCGAGCACCATGCCCTGCTCCACCTTGTGCAGGTTGTAGAACGGGACGAGCAGTCCGCCGCCGCCGTTCGGCACGTAGCTCACCGGGAACGCGGGGAAGAAGCCGGCGTTGGTGGCGTCCTTCTTCGCGTAGGCCTCCTGCGCCTCGCGCAGGCCGGTGACGACCGCCTTGAGCTTCTCGGCGAGCTGCGCCTTCTGGTCGTCGGTCGCGAACGTGGAGCGCTGCGCCTGGGATGCGGCGGAGATCCAGTGGCCGACGAAGTGGCCGGTGAAGCGGGTCGGATTGCTGGTGCCGTCCGGGTTGCGGGAGGCGGACGGGCCGTTCTCCCAGCCGCCGTAGTTCTTCGCGCCCTTGGTGTCGAGGCCCGCGTTGGCGCGGAATTCGGTGAGCAGTCGGTCCGGCTCGAAGCTCAGGAGGTATTCGACCTCCTTCTTGCCCGCGTTCTGCAGGTAGGAGTCGGAGATGGTCACGTTCTCCATGCCCTGCTCGGACAGGTAGTTCTTCAGGTACTGGACGTCGTGGTCGCCGCCGTTCTCGGTCTGCGCCGGGACGGTCACGGTGAACGTCTTCGAGACGGCCGCCGAGCCGTAGCTCGCGGTCACGGTGATCTTCGCGGTCGCGTCCTTCTCGCCCACGGCCGGGCGGGTGACGACGCCATCGTTGGAGATCACGGATTCGTTGTCGGAGGCATAGGTGAGCGTCGAACCGTTCGCGGCGTCGGCGACGAAGGTGAGGTTCGCGGTCGCCTCGCTGGCGATGTCGACCTTGTCGAGCGCCGCCTGGGCGAGCGTCTTCGCGTCGAACTTGGCGTCACCCTCCTTGACGAGGTTCTCGACGTCGGCGGTGGTGGCGACGGTGCTGTACTGGCGCACCTCGTCGATCGTCGCGTTGAGCGAATCGGTCTTGTACTGGGCGCCGTTCCAGCCGAGGCCCTTCTCGTCCGCGGTGGTGCCGATCACGCCGGTCGCGCCGTCCGCGCCGTAGTTATAGGTGACTTCGGTGGTCTGCTTGACGCCGTTGCGGTAGATCGCGGCGGTCTTCGTGTCGGAATCGTAGGTGACGACGACGTTCGTCCACTGGCCGGCCGGGAAGAAGTCGTCGCGCGCGGTCGGCACGGAGATCATGTACGGCTGCTTGTTGGCGTTCGCCGGGCCGGCGGACAGCTGCAGCGCCTTGTTCTTCGTGGTGGTCAGGTACCAGCCGTCGCCGTACCATGCGGCCTTGTTCCAGGCGATGAGCTGCTCGCCGCTGCCCATCGAGCCGTCCGGCTTGAGCCAGAACGAGAACGTGAGCTTGCCGGACTGCAGGGTGTCGGCGGTGCTGAGGCTCACATGCTGCTTGCCGGTGAGTTTCAGGGCCTGGCCCTTCGCGCCGTCGACGTAGCTGGAGCCGTCGCCGACGATGGTGCCGTTGTTCTTGGCGTTGGATGCGTCGTTCGTGTTGCCGTCGAACGCGAGATTCAGCACGTTGTTCTCGCTGTTGGTGGCGGGGGCGATCGTCGATGTCGCGTCGGCGGCCACGGCGGTGCCCGCGGTCATCAACGTGAACACCATCGGCAGCGCGGCCACAGCCGCGACGCCTTTGCGCCACACGCCCTTCCCCTTCTGTTCGTTTCCGTGATTATCGGTAGTTCTCATACGCTGAGAGCCTCTCCTTCAATGCACTTCGTTGTTGTCGATTGTTATCGAATCGTTATCGAATCGCCCGCCGTGACAACCGCACACGAGCGCGGCGGCTCCTCTTACCGCCCGATCCGACGTTGTACCCGCATCGCTGCAGGCTGGGTGACGCCGTGCCCAAACCCACGAAACACAACGGTTTCGCGAAGCCTGCGCGCGGCATCACGGCACAGTCAAACTGCTTACAGCATTATATCGTTAGCGTTCACCGGGCGGAATGACGAAAGTGCGTGACAACGTTTTCGCACAACAGCGATGTGCGGTTCACACATGTCCGGGCACGACGCCCCCTCTGACGGGCTGAGCCGTGAAGCGGAGAGCCCGGTGGGCTCTCCGTAGGCGAAGGCGAGCGACAGCGAGCTGATATGAGGTCGGCCGTAGGCCGTCCTTGATTGCGGTCGGGCTCCCGGCGTAGGCCGACTGGGGGAGAGACAGCGGCCGCAGGCCGCGGGAAACGGAATCGGCCTGCGGCCGATGCAATATCCCCGCGGCCTGCGGCCGCTCTTCTTCTCTCCCTCCGTCATCGCTTCGCGATGACACCTCCCTCGCAGAGGGAGGCAATGGTGGCTGGCCTTATGCCGGTTCGCCTGTCGGCTCGCGCATCGCCTACAAACGCCTCCGGCGCTTGTCTCATCGAGGCCCCGTGCCCGATCCACGGCACATCAACCTAAGCAACACGCAATGCGCCTAAGAAACGAGGCAGCGCATCCGAAAACCCAGATGCACGCAGTCACAGCGCGCCACACAAGCCTCTCCCAGCGCGATTTCCCCCAGTTGCGGCAGCCGCCCTGCCACAACTCCGCTCTCACGAGCTTATGTGGCATGCGCCGACGCCTACGGCGGGCAAAACCAGCGAGCAGGCACCATGGATACGACAAGAGGCCGTGGGCGGGGATTCTGGGATGGAATTCTCGCTCACGGCCCCTTGGGGTTGTGGTGTTGTGCGCAAGACTAGGAGCGGCTGGGGGCCGCTGTCTCTCCCCCAGTCGGCCTACGGCCGACAGCCCCCTCGTCAGAGGGGGCTTAGAGAACCGTTAGGCCTGGCGCTTGCGCCAGATAGTCAGGGCGACGCCGGCGGCGGCCAGCACGGCGACCACACCCAGCACGCCCGCCACGGCGGCACCCGTCTTGGACAGGCCGCTACCGGGGTTCGGCGTCGGCTGCGGCTTCGGGGTCGGCGGGTTCGTGGTGTCGTAGGCGAACGTGTACGTCTGCGCGAACTTGCCGTCCGGGCTCGTCACCTTGAACACCTGGCCCTTGGCCGCATCGGAGGTCACATCGGCGACCTTCCAGTCGACCGGGACGCCCTGCAGCTTGACCTTGCGGCCCTTCGCGATCCTGAACGGACCAGACTGGTCGTAACGGAACGAAACCACCTGAGCACCGTTATCCGCGTAGTTCGCAGTCACGGCCTTGAGATCGGCCACACTGTACTTGGTGTCCGGCGTCGGGGTCTCCGCCTCCTTGACCGACACGGTGAACGTGGCGGTCAGCTTCGGATCGGCCTTGGCCTGGACAGTGACGGTCACCGCATCGGACGCCTTCTCGGAGGAGAAGCCGAGCAGATCGTACTCGTCGGAATCCAGTGCACGGGTGGTGGTGCCGCCGTTGCCGTCGGCCACGGTCGCGGTGACGACCAGACCGGTGGCGTCGAGCTTCTCGCCGACCTTGTACTCGGTCTTCGCGGGCTTGGAGGTCACCTCGATGCCGAGGATCGTGCCCTTGGCCGGGTGCTCCGGCTCGGGCGTGTTCTCGGCGAGCTTGCCCTGCGCCTCAGTCAGCGCGGCCATAGCGGCGTCTACGTCCTTCTGGGCGAGGCCGTTCGCCTCGAACGCGGCGAGCTGCTTCTTGGCGGCGTCGCGGGCGGTGGTGAACGCCGTCCAGCTGGCCTCCGTGTACTTCGCGCCATCGTCGCCGAGCTTGTCGGCCGCCTCGATCGCGCCCTGGAGCGCGGTCACGTCGGCCATCTCGACGGAGACGCCCTCATCGGTCGGGTGGATGGTCTCCATGAGGCCGTCCGCGTCGAAGTGGATCTCGTCGATGGCGGTCTCGCGGTGGTAGCCGAGGCCGGAGGTGAACACGCCGAGCGGCGTGTAGTGGCGGTGGTAGGCCATGAACCAGCGCTCGTTGCCGTTCTTGTCGATCACGTGCACGTCGGACTGGTGCGCGGTGCCCTGAAGGTTCTTGGAGGTGTCCTTCTCGAGCAGCACGCCCTTGTACGTGATGGCGCCGTCGATCGAATCGGAGACACCGTAGTTCACGTGGTAGTTCGGCGAACCGGCGTCGTCGCACGACCAGGTCCAGTGGTACTTGCCGTCACGGTAGGCGACGACCACAGACTCGCGGAAGTCGGTCAGACCGTTGAGCTTGCGCACGGTGCCGGCCTTGACGCTGACCATGTCGTCGTTGAGTTCGGCGATGGCGGGCGAACCGTTGCCGTACGTGATGTACGACTTGCCGGTGGTCGGATCGGTGAAGATCGACGGGTCGATGGCCTGTCCGACGGTCACGCCCTCCATGGAACGCGTGACGATCGGCTGGTCGGCGGCCTTGTACGGGCCGGCCGGGTTGTCGGCCACGGCGACGCCAATCGCGGACTGGCCGTTCGGGTACTTGGCACAGTAGTAGAAGTAGTACTTGCCGTTCTTCTTCTCGATGGTCGGCGCCCACGCGGAGCCCACGGACCACGGCGAGACGGTGGTCTGCTCGGTCCAGTAGTCCTGCTTCTGGCCCTCGTGGCTCTTGTCCACGTCGAGGATCACGCCCTCGTCCTTCCAGTTCACCAGATCGGTGGACGACCAAGCGTGGAAGTAGTTGCCGCTCCAGCCGGAGAAGCCGTCGGTGGTCGGGAAGATCCAGAACTTGCCGTCGAAATAGTCGATGTCCGGATCGGCGTACTGGCCGGGCAGCACCGGGTTGTTGCCCACAGTGGCCGCCTTGAGCGTCCACGTCTCGGACGTGCCGTCGGCGTAGGTGACGACCAGCGTGCGGTCCTTGGTGAGATCCGCGGTGCCGCCGTTCGTGAACGCCTTGCCGTCGAGCGTGAGCTTGACGGTGTCGGCGTCACGGTTGAACGTCACGGTGACCGGCGTCTTGGCGGGGTCGCCGCGACGGTTGAGCACGGTGGTGACGGTCTTCGTGGACCAGTCGAGCGCGGAACGCACGAGCGAGTGGTCGTCGGTGCCCCTTGCGGCGGACGGATCGGCCGGAACGGTGCCCACGGCTATGCTCTGCAGCGCGACCGGGCTGGAAGCCTTGATCTCGTCGGCGGTGAGCGCGCGGTTCCAGATCTTCACGTTGTCGAACGAGCCCTTGAAGTAGTCATCCTGGTAGAACGACTTGCCGAGGTAGGCGAGCAGGTTCTTGCCCAGATCGGTGACCTTGTTCTTGGTCGCCGCGTTCTGCGCCACCTGGGCGCCGTCCGCGTAGACGGTCATCACGTTGTCGTCGAGGGTGACGGTGACCTTGTGCCACGCGCCGTTGCCGGTGAGCGAGGCGTTGGCCGCGTCCTCCGCGCCGTACGAGTTCGTGGTGATGCGGCTGGCGAGCTCACCCGAGTTGTTGTACTTGAGGAAGTAGTACTTCTGGTTGTCCTGGCCGAAGGTGAACGTGAACTGGTTCGCGTTGATCTCGGACTTGACGTCCATCTGCACGGTCAGCTTGTTGCGGCCGTCGAACAGGCCCTGCGGGAATTCGGCGTACGTGCCGGAGGCGCCGTCGAGCGTCAGCACGTTGCCCTTCGCGGAGTCCTCGGAGACCTTGGCGTTGCCGTTGAAGGTGAGATCGTGCTTGTTGCCGGTGGTGTCGGTGCCCTTGCCGTCCTCGAAATCGTAGGAGGCGATCGGCTTGGAGCCGGCCTTGTCCGGGTCGACCGGCTTGACGGTGCCGGAGTCCTCGCCGTAGGCGTCGAGGACGGCCTTCTGCTCGTCGGCGGTCAGCTCGACCACGGTGCCGTGACGGAACTTCTCGCTGAAGCTCACGCCGGAGGCGGCGGAGAAGGTGCGGCCCTTCTTCAGGTCGGACAGACGGTCGATGGTGAAGCCACGGTAGCCGCCGTTGTCGCCCATGACCATCCACGCGCCGCTGTTGAGCTGGTAGGCGGTGAGGCCTTCGATGTGGTTGCTCAGGCCGGAGGCGGATGTGGAGATCACCTTGTCGCCGGTGATCTTCGAGGTGCCGTCGGCGTTGATGTCGGAATCACGCTCGACCAGGCGGGTCCACTTGCCTTCCAGCGAGGAGGCGACATCCACGGTGGTGAACCAGTCGGAGGTGGAGAAGCGGTAGTAGTCGCCATCGTCGCCCTTGACGATCGTGGTGTCGATGATGTTGTGCAGGCTCTGCGAGCTCTGGTCGATCCAGACGGTCGGGTTCTCGAAGGACTCGAAGTCCTTGGTGTGGGCCTTGTACACCTTCAACGCGGTGTTGGAGGTGGTGGGGTCGTTGCCGCCGGTGGACAGGTCACGGCTGGACCAGTACACGAGGTAGTCGTTGGATTCGGCGTCCCAGATGGCTTCGGGGGCCCAGGCGTTGCCGACCTTGCCCTCGAGACCGGTGGAGACGAGCTTCGGCGTGGTCCAGGTCACCAGATCCTTGGACTTGGAGACGACCAGGTACTTGCTGGCGGTGATCTGGCCCCAGCTGCCGCCGGAGGCGGAACCCTCGGCGTGCAGATCGGTGCCGATCATCACGTACTTGTTGCCGTCCTTGTCCGGGGATTCGAGCTTGAGCAGGTGCGGGTCGCGCAGACCCTTGGTGCCCACGGTGGACGTGATGACGGCCTTGCCGCCGTTGAGCGCCGTCCACTTGTAGCCGTCGGCGCTGTAGCCGAGGTTCACCTTCTCATAATCGGTGGCCTTGAAGTTGAGCCACAGGTAGCCGTTGTTGCCGTGTTCGCCGGCGCCGGGCAGCACGGAGGACTGCTTCTTGGCGGCGAGACGGTCGGCGGTGTCCTTCTTGGCGGCGTCCGCGGTCGCGGCGGAATCGGCGACGGTGATGCCGTCATACGTGCCGTTGAGCACGAAGCTGGTCTCGTAGCCGTGGCCGATGTACGCCTGCGTGCCCTGCTGCGCGCTGAGCTTGAAGCCGAGCGCGGTCGGGGCGAGGATCTGTTCGCCGTCCATGTAGACGGCCACGTTGCCGGTCGTGTCGTTCTCGTTGTAGACGACGGACAGCGCGGCCCACTGGCCGACTTCCGGCGTCTTCGACAGGGCCGCGGTCTTGCCGCTGTTGCCGCCGGCGGTCGCGCCGTAGCCGAGTTTGCCGGTACCGAGCAGCAGGTTGACGGCCTCGCCCTTGGTGCCGATGGTGAATGCGGATGATTTCTCGTTCGCGTCGCCGGCGAGTTTGACGTCGGCGTTGAGCGTCCATGCCACTTTGTTGAACACGGTGGCGTCCTTGAACGTGGCGACGGCCTTGGTGGGCACGCCGTCCGTGGCGCTGCCGTTGACCCAGCTGCCGGAGATGTTGACGACCTTGCCGTAGTCGGCGTCGTCGGCGATGGTCGCGTTCGCATCGCCGGAGGCGACGGTGATGCCGCCGTTCTCCTCAAGCGACGTGGCGTCCGCGGCCATCGCGGTGCTCGGCCCCAGGGCGAGCCCCGCGACCATCATCGGCAACGACGCCAGCGCCGCCACCAGTTTCTTCCAGTTCCCCATAATGCTCCTTCGATGAGGGGACTTCGCTTTCCTCACATCGCCGGCGATGGCGGCCGTCACCCTTCCGCTGTGACGTTGTTCCCCACCGTTCCCCGGCGATTCCCGCGATTCCGAAGTCGACAACGGCCACGACCCCGCGGATGTACGTTCCCATTGTACTGTGAACGCTACCATTACGCCACGCCGGAAGCGGTTACAGGGGAAACGGATGATTCAGACACGAGACGAATAAGCCCCCTCTGACGAGGGGGCTGTCGGCCGCAGGCCGACTGGGGGAGAGAAAAGGAGCGACCGCTGGCCGCGGGAATATCGTATCGGCCGAAGGCCGATTCCGTTTCCTGCGGCCTGCGGCCGCTGTCTCTCCCCCACCCGGCTTCGCCGGGAGCCCCCTCGTCAGAGGGGGCCAAGACGACGTCGCGCTACGCGCGGCGCTTGCGCCAGACGGTCAGGCCGATGCCCGCGGCGGCGAGCACGGCCACCACGCCCAGCACGGACGCCACGGCGGCACCCGTCTTGGACAGAGCCGCACCGTTGCCGGACGGCTTGGCCGTCGGCTTCGTCACGGCACCACTACCGTTGCCCGAGCCGTTGCCGGCACCTGGCTTGGTCGCGGAACCGTTGCCCGAGCCGTTATCACCAGCACCGTTGTCACCCGCACCGTTGTCACCGGAATCGCCCTTGGCGGTCACGGTCACGGTCACGCTGGCGGTCTTGCCGCCCGCGGTCGCGGTGATCGTGGCGGTGCCGGCCTTGACGCCGGTCACCTTGCCGTTCGCGTCGACCGTCGCGACAGCGGCGTTCGACGTCGTCCACGCCACATCCGCATCGGACGCATCGGACGGCGTCACCGTCGCCTTCAACGCGACGGACGCGCCTTCCTTGACCGTCACCTTGCCGTCCGCGACGCCGTCGCCGGTGATCGTGACGGACTCGACCGGGACGGTGGCCGGCTTGGCGGCGACCTTGACGGTGTCGGCGCTGGTCAGCTCGAACGTCTTCGACGGGGACGCGCCCGCCGTGCCCGGCTGCGCGTTCTGCAGCACGCCGGTCGTGTTCTCGCCGACCGCCTTCGCGAACACGGTCTTGCCCGCGTCCGCATCGGTCAGCGTGTACTCGGCGGCGGTCGCACCGTCGATGGCGACGGCCTTCGCGACGTCCGCGGCATCGGCGGAATCCGCGCGATACCACTGGACGGACGAAAGCTTCCAACCATCGTTGAACGCGGCGGTGAGCTTCGTGCCGATCGGAGTCGCGGCGTCCGCGGCATCACCGGAACCGGAACCGGCGACGGCGCCCGTGACGGACACGGACGGCGTCGTCTCCGGCAGCACGCCCTCGTACGTGACGGGGATCGTGTTGATCGTGCCGTCGGCGCCGTACGTGACGCGCGCGATGCGAATCTCACGCTTGTTGCCGTTGGCGAGCTGCGCGTTGTTGTGCGTGGAATCGTAGCCGCGCGGGCGCATCTCGTCGGTGAGGAACGCATGGTACACGACGTACCAGTCGTCGGTGCCCGGAACCTGCACGAACGAGTGGTGCGCGGTGCCGAGGATGCCCTTCGCGTCGTCCTTCGTCAGGATGTAGCCGCCGTACTGCCAGTCCGTGCCCTTCACGTCGCTCAGCTTCTTGGCGGAGACGTACGCGTAGCCGACGCTGTAGCGCGGCTCGTTGGTGTCCCAGCACGAGTAGCTGTAGTAGTAGATCGTGTTGCCGGGCTTGTTCGGATCCGGACGGGACGTGATGTAGGAGCCCTCACGCATGTCCTTCGTGGCGTTGGTGGTCACCGTGGTGCCCGCCTTGATGCCGGTCATGTCGTCGTTGAGCTCGGCGTACTTGCCCGGGGACTGGCCCCACGCGAGATAGTACTTGTCGGGCTCGTTCGGGTCCTGGAACACGGCCGGGTCGATGCTCGACTCGACCTTGACCTTCTGGATCTTGTAGCCGGACGTGATCGTGCCGCCCTTCGCCGGGTCGGAGATGGCCACGTTGGTCATGCCGCCACCGGAGAAGTACAGGTAGAACTTGCCGTTGCGGACGGCGAAGCCCGGGGCCCACGCCTTCTCCTTGCGGCCGTCGATCATGTCGTTGTAGTCCTTGGACAGGTCGACGACGGTGCCCTTGTCCTCCCAGTTGACCATGTCGGAGCTCTCGAACACGTGGATCGAGTGACCGGCCCAGCCGGAGTAGCCGTCGGTGGTCGGGAAGATGTAGTACTTGCCGCCGTAGGCGACGACCTGCGGGTCGGCGAAGAACTTCCAGCCTTCGTTGCCGGTCGGATCCTTCTCGCCGATGCCGGAGGCCTTCGCCTCGTCGCCGCTGATGCGCACCGGGGTGACGAGCACCTCGACGCCGACCGTGTAGTCCACGGTCTTGCCGTCGTAGGTGAGCTTCAGCTTGAGCGGCTGCGAGTAGTCGGTGATCTTGTTCAGGTCGGCGGCGGTGAGCGTCTTGCCGGACTCGTCCGCGACGGTCACGCCGTCGGGGATCTCATAGTCGAAGGAGACCTTCGACTTGTCCGACTTCGCGCCGGTCTTCGCGTCCGACCAGTAGTCGAGCACGATCGTCTTCGTGACCGCGCCGGAACCGTCGGTGGCGGTGGTCGTGTTCTGCGAGAGGATCTGGTCGGTCTTCTTCACCTTGAGCGCGGCGGCCGGGCCTTGCACGTCGAGCGCGGACTTCGCGTAGTTGTAGATGTTCACGTCGTCGATGCCTCCGTTGTAGGTGCCGTCGGCCGAGTAGAACGACTTGCCGAAGTACGCCTTCGTGTTCCTGCCGAAATCGGTGATCGCCACGTCGGTGTCGACCTGGCCGGCGAGTTCGCCGTCCACGTACAGCGCGATGTGCTTCGCGGTGACGGTGAGCGTGTACTTGTGCCACGTCTGGGTGTCGATCGCGCCGGAGATCTTCTGCTCGCTCTGGTACGAGCCCTTCGTGATGGCCACGTACGCCTCGTTGCCGCGCAGGCGGATGAACAGGTACTTGTTGTTGTCCTGGCCGAGCGCGAACGAGAAGAAGTTGCCGGAGGTCTGGCGCGACTTCGACGAGAATTCGAGCGTGAACTCGTTGCGCCCGTCGAACAGGCCGGTCGGCAGCTCGGCGTATCCGCCGTCGCCGCGCAGCTGGATGACCTTGCTGCCCCAGTCGCCCGGCTTGCCGAACTCCTTGACGCCGTTGAGCGTCAGATCGTTGCCGTTGCCGGTCGTGTCCTTGCCCAGATCGTTGTCGTCCTCGAAATCGTAGGACGCGATCGGCTTGGAACCGGACTTGTCCGGCGTGACCGGCTCAAGCGGCTGGTTCTCGTCGAACGCCTTCATGACCGCCTCGTATTCGGAGGCCGTGATCGGCAGGATCGTGCCGTGGCGCTTCTTGAGGGAACCGAAGTTGACCTTGCTCGCGGCCGCCCAGTCGGCGGTGTCGGTGCTGCCGAGGTCCGCGGAGTAGAACGGCAGGTAGCCCTTGCCCTCCGCGTACTGGTCCCACATCAGGCCGTACTTCATCTGCTTGCCGGAGGCCGTCGTCTGCACGTCGTCGTCGTTGTAGCGGAACAGTTCGGGGCCTTCCAGCTTCTTGCCGGTCCACTTGCTGTTGCCGACAAGGTCGCGGAAGTAGCCGACGAACTCCCACTGCTGGTCGTCCTTGCCGTGGTTGTAGCCGTCGCCCTCGCCCACGAAGGTCGTCGCGAGCGGGTTCTTCGTGCGTTCGACGCCGAGCTCGGTGTCGCCGGAGACGCGGTAGTAGTAGCCGTCGTCCGCCTTGAGCATCGTCGTGTCGATCACCGACTGCGGGCGGTCGATCCACTTGACCGGCGTGCTGAACGTCTTGAAGTCACGCGTCAGCGAGTAGTACATGTTGGTCGGGTCGGCGGCGCTCGGATCCTTGTCGTCCTGATCGGACGTGGTCGCCCAGTAGACCATGTACTGGCCGAGTTCCGGGATCCAGTAGGCCTCCGGTGCCCACGCCATCGCGGCGTGCGGGATCTTCGAGGCCACGTCCACGGCGTACGGCTCGCCCCAGTTCACCAGGTCGTCGGACTCCCAGACGATGAGGTCCTTGCTGCCGTTGTACTTCTGCGCCGGGTTGTCGCCCCAGCCGCCGCGATGGTAGATGCTCAGGTCCGTGGCGATCAAGTAGAAGTGGTCGCCTTCCGGGGAGCGCACGAGATACGGGTCGCGCACGCCCTTCTCGCCCAGATCGGAGGTGAGCACCGGATTGCCCGCGGCACGGGTGTCGTGCCAGGTGAGTCCATCCTTGCTGGTCGCGAAGTACATCTGCTCGTCGGTGGCGTTGCGTTCCGTGCCGGTGAAGTGCGCGAACAGATAATCCGTGGTCTTCGGCTTCTCGACGGCGGCCTTGACGGTCAGGTCGAAGGTCTTCGTCGCGGTGGAGCCGTCCTTGCCGGTGACGGTCGCGGTGAGCGTCACCTTCGTGTCCGCCTTCTGACGGGTGACGACGCCAGCCTTCACGTCACCGTTGTCGGCATCGGTGACGACAGCCGGATCACTCGACTTCCAGCTGATCGTCGAACCGTTCACGGTACCGGTGGTCGGCAGGGTGATGCTGGAACGCACGTCGTCGGCGTTCGGGATGGTGAGCGCGTTGGCATCCGCCTCGGCCTGCTTGGTCTGCTGCGTGCCGGCCTCGTAGTCCTTCTTGATCTGGTCGGCGGTGTGCGCGGAACCGTAGATCTTCAGATTGTCGAGCAGTCCGGAATAGTATTCGCCGTTCACCCAGTTCGCCTTGCCGAGCTGGAGGACGCCGCCGTCCGCGCCGAGGATGTCCGTGAGTCCCTGCTTGACCGCGCCGTCAGGCGTGGCCGTCGCGACCTGTTCGCCGTCGATGTACAGCGTGGACGAGGTCGGGGCGAGCACGATGTCGACGTGACGCCAGTCGTTCTTCAGGTCCTTCGCCGCGACGCTGCCGGACTCGTTGCGCCCGGAGCCGTCATTGTTGTAGCGCTGGAACGTGAGCGACGTGGTCAGGTCCATGACGCCGAGGTAATGCTCGGACTTGTAGACGGGCGCCTTCGCGTCGGGCGCCGCGTAGAACGACCAGCCCTGGCCGGTGCTCGCCGACTTCGAATCGTAGCTGATCGTGACGGCGTCCTTGCCCTTGAGCACGGCCGAACCGTCGGACTTGGTCACGTCCAGCCAGAATCCGGAACCCAGTTGGGCGGCGGTCGTGCCGTCCTTGCCGGTGCCGGTCGCGGCCTTGCCGTTGATCGTCGCCTTCACGCCGGTGGTCGCGTCGGTGATGCTGCCGGTCGCGCCCGCCTTCACGTCGTTGAAGTCGAGGTTCGCGAGCAGGTCGGTATCCGCGGCGTTCTGCGCGACGGCCTGTTGCAGCGCCTGTTGCGCGGTTTGTGATTGCGCGGTTGTGGCCGATGATGACGCGTCCGCGGCCGTCGCCGATGGCACGATCGCCATCAGCATCGGCAGCGCCGCGACTGCGGCCACCGCTTTCTTCCAACTCCCCATAGTGCTCCTTCGGTAAGGGGATTGCTTCCTCGCACATCCGATGCCCGCTTGCGACATCGTCCCCGTTCGCAGGCTCCCATCGGAGCTCTTCCACCACTCCCCCAAGGCACCCACGACCGAACAAACCAGCATCGGCCATGTACAATCCCCCATCATACCTGTGAGCGGTAACAAAACCCACGACGCATAAAACCAAGCCCCCTCTGACGAGGGGGCTGTCGGCCGAAGGCCGACTGGGGGAGAGAAGATGAGCGGCCACGGGCCGCGGGGAAATCGAATCGGCCTTCGGCCGATGCCGTATCTCCCGCGGCCTACGGCCGCTGTCTCTCCCCCACCCGGCTTCGCCGGGAGCCCCCTCGTCAGAGGGGGCCAGAACACACCGGTCGCGCTAGGCGCGGCGCTTGCGGAGGGTGAGGGTGACGCCGGCGGCGGCGAGCATCGCCGTCACGCCGATCAGGCCGGCGACGGCGGAGCCGGTGGCGGACAGGCCGCCCTTGCCGGCGTTCGTGCCGTTACCCCGGTTCGCGCCGTTGCTCTGGTTCGCGTCGCCCGCGCCCGAGTTCGGCTTCGGCGTCTCGGCACCGGCGAACACGAACGCGTAGGTCTGCGTGAACAGACCATCCGGGCTCGTCACCGTGAAGGTCTGGCCCTTCGTGGCGTCGGGCGTGATCTCCGCGATCTTCCAATCGATCGGAACGCCCTGCAGCTTCACCTTACGGCCAGCAGCGATCGTGAACGGACCGGACTGGTCGTAACGGAACGAGGCCACCTGAGCGCCGTTGTCCGCATAGTTCGCGGTCACGGCCTTGAGGTCCTCCACGCCGTACTTGGTCGTCGGCTCGTTGCCGGACTTCTCGACCTCGAGCGTGAACTCGACGGTCTGGTCGCCGGCCTTCACCGTCACCGTGGTCGTGCCGGCCTTGACGCCGGTGAACGTGGCGGTGTCGCCGGTCGCCGGGTCGACAGAGGCGACGGACGGATCGGCGGAAGTCCACGCGACCTGCGTGCCGTCGGCGAGGCCGCTGGTCACGGCGCTGAACGTGGCCGTCGCACCGGCCTTGACCTTGACGGTCGTGCCGGCGACGGACGCGTTCGCGGAGTCAAGCACGGTGAGTGACTTGGCGGCCGCGGCGCCCTCGGAGTAGTTGTTCTGCAGAGTGGTGCCGTTGTAGGCCTTCATCACCGCGTCATACTCGGTCTTCGTAATCGGCAGGATCGTGCCGTGGCGCTTCTTGAGCGAACCGAAGTTCACGGAGGAGGCGAACGACCAATCGGAGGCGCTGTTACTGCCCGGATCGGAGGTGAAGAACGGCAGGTAGCCCTTGCCCTCACGGTACTGGTCCCACATCAGGCCGTACGGCATCTTCTTGCCGTTGACGGTCGGAATGTCGTCGGAGTTGTACTTGAAGAACTCCGGGCCTTCAAGGTAGCTGCCGCTGTACTTCGGGTTGCTGAGGATGTCCTGCAGCGCGCCCACGTACGACCACTGGTTCTCGTCCGTGTTGGTGTTGTCCGCGGCCTCGCCGTTGATGTCCACCACGGCGAACGGGTCCTTGGACTTCTCGATGGAGTTCTTGCCGTCGCCGTTGGCACGGTAGTACCAGTCGCCCACCTTCATCATCGTGGTGTCGATGACGGAGACGTTGCGGTCGATCCACTTGACCGGATCGGAGAAGTGCACGAAGTCACGCGTGGTCGCATAGTACATGTTCATCTGATCGTTGTACTCGTTGGCCAGCGGGCTGTCGTTGGACCTCGGGTCGCTGCGCTCATACGCGGTCGTCGCCCAGTAGACCATGTATTCGCCGATCTCCGGAATCCAGTAGGCTTCCGGCGCCCAGGCGCAGCCGGCGCCCGGAATCTTCGAGGCGACGTCGACGAGACGCGGCTTCGACCAGGAAACGAGGTTATGGGATTCCCAGATGACGAGCTTGGTGCTGCCGCCCGCGCCCGGACGGAAGTGCCAGCCGTACTTCTTGACGCTCAGATCGGTGGCGATCAGGTAGACGGTGTCGCCCTCCGGGGAACGCACGAGGTACGGGTCGCGCACGCCGGTCTCGCCCACGTCGGAGGTGAGCACCGGGTCGCCGTCCTTATGCGTGTCGGTCCACTTGAGACCGTCCTCGCTGGTGGCGAAGTACATCTGCTCATCGGTGACGTTGCGCTCGGAGCCGGTGAAGTGCGCGAACAGGTAGTCGGTGGTGGCCTCCTGCTTGACGGCCTTCTTCACGGTCGCGACGAAACGCTTGACGGCGGTCGCGCCCTCGACGGAGGCGGTGAGCACGACGGTCTTGTCGCCGTCGGCCGGACGGGTGACGACGCCCGGCGCGACCTTGCCGTCGGCCTTGTCGGAGATGACGGACGGATCGGACGAGGTCCACGTGATCGGGCTGCCGAACTTCGAGCCGGTGGTCGGGAGCGTGATGCTCGAGTACACGGCGTTGAGGTTACCGAGGCCGATCGCGTCGAGGTCGGCCTGCGCCTTGTCGGCGGCGGATTCCTCATGCTTGACGGTGACGGTGAAGGTCTTGGACTCGCTCGTTCCCGCGACGGTGGCGGTGAGCGTCACCTTCACGTCAGCCTGGTCGGAGGCCGGACGCGTGACGGTCGCCTTGCCGGTCGCGGCGTCGATCGCGATCGCGGCGTTGTCGGACGTCCACGCGATCGCGGTGCCGTTCGAGCTGACCGGCACGGTGAAGTCGGCGGTCACGGATTCCGGCACGTCCGCGTTGGCCAGCGCGTCGGCGATGGCCGCGGCGGTGGAATCGTAGACCTTGAGGTTGTCGATGTCACCGGTGAAGTATTCGCCGTTGCCCCAGTTGCCCTTGCCGATCTGGAACACGCCGCCCTCGGCGCCGAGGATCGACGTCAGCGGCGAATCGGCGGTGTCGGTGGAGACGCCCTGCTGCTTGCCGTCCACGTACAGCGCGGAGAACTCGTCGGTCACGACAATGTCGACGTGCTTCCAGTTGCCGGCGGTTCCGGCGTTCTTGTCGATGGTGGCCTTGTCGGAGTTGCGGCCGTTGATGTAGCGCTCGACGCGCGTCTTGTTGGTCTGGTCGAGCACGCCGAGATACGTGGGCGCGCTGCCGTTGACGCCGTTCGCGTTCGGCGCGGCGAAGACCGTCCAGGCGCCGCCGGTCGCGTTGGCCTTGGAATCGTAGCTGATGGTGACGGCGTGCTTGCCCTTGAGCAGGGCGGAGCCGTCGGCGTTGGTCAGGTTCAGCCAGTTGCCGGAGCCCAGCGTGAGCGCGGTCGTGCTGTCCTTCGTGTTGGTCGCGGTCGTGGCCTTGCCGTTGATGGTCGCCTTGGCCTTGCCGGTCTTGTCGTTCAGCGTGCCGGTCTGGTCGGCCTTGACGTCGTTGAAGTCGTAGTTGGCGAGCAGGTTCGCGTCCTTCTCGTAGTTCGCGAGGTCGCTCGGCCCCTCGGCGGGCGTCGCGTCGGCGGTTGCGGCGGCGGTATCGTCCGCCGTGATCGTTCCGTTCTGCGCGACGGCGGCCGCGAGCGCCTGCTGCGCGGCCGGCGTGTTCGCCGCCGACGTCGTCGTGTCGGCCGCGTTCGCGGCCGGCGCCAACGCCATCAGCATCGGCACTGTGGCCACCAGCGCCACCGCCTTCTTCCAGTTCCCCATAATGCTCCTTCGATCAGGGAATCATGTTCTTCCGACGGTCTCCTCCTCGCCCGTCATCGCCTACCTTGCGATGACGGGATTCGCCTGTGCACCAGCCGCCCATCGAAGACCTCACCATCTTCCCCAAGGAGCCGATGACCGAACCTACCATCGGAAATGTTCGTTCCCATCATACATGTGAGCGGTCACAAAGCCACGCCGAAAGCGGTTGCAGAACGTGGGCCGGCCGCTACCGAAATAGGCCCCCTCTGATGAGGGGGCTCCCGGCGAAGCCGGGTGGGGGAGAGACAATGGGCGCAGGCCACAGGAAACGGAATCGGCCTTCGGCCGATACGATATTCCCGCGGCCAGCGGCCGCTCCTCTACTCTCTCCCAGTCCGCTTCGCGGACAGCCCGTCCGCAATTACGGACAGCCTGCGGCTGACCCCACATCGGCTCGCTGCCGCCCGCCTTCGCCTACGGAGAGCCCACCGGGCTCTCCGTTTCACGGCTCAGCCCGTCAGAGGGGGGCCACCCCTCAGTCGGCTTCGCCGACAGCTCCCCCTAAAAGGGGGAGCAAAAGGAATGGCATGCGCCGTCAGACACATGCCATCGCCTTGCTCCCCCACGCATGTGGGGGAGCTGTCCGGCGCAAGGCCGGACTGAGGGGGAACCCAGCGCGCTACGCGCGGCGCTTGCGCCAGACGGTCAGGGCGACACCCGCGGCGGCGAGCACGGCCACCACGCCGAGCACGGACGCCACGGCGGCACCCGTCCTCGACAGAGCCGCACCGTTGCCGGACGGTTTGGCCGTCGGCTTGGCCGCGGTGCCATTACCAGCACCGTCACCAGCACCCGGCTTGGTCGCGGAACCGTCACCGTTACCGTTGTTGTCGCCAGTGCCCGGGTTCGGGTTCTCCGAATCCTTCTTGACGAGGGTGACCTTGTAGGTCTTCGTGGTGGTGCCGTCGGCGGCGGTGACCTTCACGGTCACCACGCCGTCGGCCACGGCCACATCGGCCGAAGCGCCGGCGTCGGTGGTCTCGGCGGCCACGTCGGCCACGGTCACCGCGGCAGGATCGTCGACCTTCAGCGTCGCGCCCTTGTCGGACGCGGCGTCATCGAGCGACACCTCGGAACCCGCCACCGTGAGCGACTTGAGCGACGCATCGGTGGACACCGGCTTGTCGGCCACGACGACCTTCAGCGTGACGTCCTTCTTCGACTGGTCAAGCTCCTCGCTGGTGGTCATGTCGATGATCGGCGTGCCGTCTGCGCGGAAGTGCACCGGGAGGATGCCGGCGTCGCGCGCGGTGTTGCGCGAACCGTTGGTCATTGCGTGGTACACGTTGTACACGTCACCGTACGGGTCGGTGAAGTAGGAGTTGTGGCCAAGACCGAACTGGTCGGCGAAGGTGCCGTTGTGCAGCCACGGGTAGTTCGACTTCGTCCAGCTGGACGCCTTGGTCAGGTCGGAGCCCACGTTCGCGATCAGCATGCCGGTCGCGTACTGCGGGGTGACGAGCTGGGCGGAGAACACCATGTACACCTTGCCGCCGGAGACGAGCACGTTCGGGCCCTCGTTGACGCCGTCGAGCTCCCATCCCCATTCGGGGCGCATGATGCGCTGCGGCGTGGTGAGCGCCACCCACGGCTTGTCCGGATTGACTTCGGCGATGGAGACATTGGCCTTGGCGCCGGCGCGCTCCTCGTCACCCTGGCTCCAGGCGATGTAGGACTTGCCACCCGCCTCGAAGTAGGTCATGTCGATGGTCAGACCGAGGTTGGAGAGGTTGTCGAGGCTGCCGTCGGCGAGCTGGCGCTGCACACGGTGCTCGATCCAGTCGGCGGTCTTGGTCGGGTCGCCGCCGTCCTTGAGCTCCATGATGTACGCGACGGGTGCGGTGCCGACCCAGTTCGGGCCGCCGTAGGCCTTGTCGGGCACGGTGGCGTAGAAGCAGTACAGCTTGCCGTTGATGACGTGCAGCTCCGGCGCCCAGTGGTAGCCCTTGTGGCCGAGTCCGTCGTTGTCGCCGAACAGGTAGGTGTCCTGGCCTTCGACCTTGTAGCCGCCGTCTGCGACCACTCCGGCCTTCTGGTCCTTGAGCCCGGCGAGCGTGTCGGAGGAGCGGATGAACAGCGTGTGCATGCCGCCCGCGTCGGACGTGCCCATCGCGTAGTACTTGCCCTTCCAGTACACGATGTTCGGGTCGGCGCGGTTCTTCATCATCGGGAACTGCTCGGAGTAGTTCTGCTGGTTGATGGTGCCGCTGATCGTGTATTCGCCGGCCTTGGTGAGGTCGATGTTCTTCAGCTCGTCCTGGTTCCAGTTGACGCGGAAGTCGAAGGTGGAACCGTCGGAGTAGGTGGCGGTCGCGGTCGCGCCCTTGGAGAGCAGGCCGTTGTCGAGCGTCGTGCCGCCATTGACCTGCTGGAGCAGCTCCTGCTCGGTGGTCTTGCCCGCTTCGACGGTCACGGTCTTCGGGGCTTCGACGCCCGTGTTGTGGACGCGGCCGAGCCGCTCGGTGACGGCGGCCGCGGCGGCCTTGGTCAGGGCGATCGTGTTGCCGCTGCCGGCGAGTGCGTTGGCGACGCCGCTCAGGTCGGCCTGCGTACGCGCGAAGCCGACACCGGTCTTCACGTCGGAGAACGTCTTGAAGTCCTTGGTGGTCACGTAACGGCTGACGCCGCTGGTCTTCCAGGAGATACGGTATTCACCGGTGGAAGCGTCGTAGCCGGCGGCGATGGTACCAGCGTCGAACAGCGTGGCATCGTCGGTCACCTGGACCATGTCGCCGCGTTCGTCGTCGTTCGGCTTGCCGGACCACTCGGTCAGGTCGCCGGACGTGGAGAAGGCGATCTTGCCGCCATCCACGCGGTTGCCGTTGACGTCGGTGAAGACGGCCACGTACGCGTACTTGCCGTCCTTGAGCTGGAACAGGTACGGGTCGACGAGTCCGCGGACATCGGTGGTCTGCGTCGGATAGCCTTTGTCGTTCTTCGGACCGACGGTGATCTGCGCTTCGGCGAACGCGACGCCGTAGTCACTGTTCAGTGCGGTGTAGGAGGAACCATCCGCGCTGAGCGCGAGATGGAGGGCGTCGCCGACGCGCGCGCCACCGTTGATGGAGTGGTCGCGCGTGTACGATGCGAGCGTCTCGGCGCTCTTCGGCATGACGCGCACGGCGGTGAACTTCTTCGTCGCGGTCTTGCCGTTCAGCGTGACGGTGGCGGTCAGGTCGACGGTCTTCTCGGCATCACCGGAAACGCCGACCACCGTGCCGTCGTCCTTCACGAGCGACGTGTCGGACGACTTCCACGCGACGGTCGCGCCGGGAGCGGCGGCGACGGTCGCGGGCAACGTCGCGCCGGCGGTGAGCTGGTAGTCGACGAGCAGTCGGTCCGCGGCCGCGTCGGCGGTGGTGATGGCCGCGGTGACGACCACCGTGAACTGCTTCGTGTAGACGACACCGTTCACGGTGGAGGACGCGGTGAGCGTGACTTCGGTGTCCTTGGCGGGCGCCTTCACGACCTTGCCGTCATTGCCGAGCACGGTCGTGTCGGACGACGACCACGCGAGCGGGTTGCCGAGTGCATCGGTCGCGGGCAACGTCACGCCGGTCTCGGTGGAGCCGGGCACGGTGACGCCGTCCCAGATCATCGCGTCGGAGACGTAGGCGGCCTTCCACACCTTGATGTTGTCGAGTCCGCCGTTGTAGTACTTGTCGCCGTTCCACGTGGACTTGCCGAACGTGACCGGCAGATCGGCGCCGAGGTCGGAGAGTTTCGTGGTCACGTTCCTGTTGATGCCCTTGAGCGCGCCGTCCTGGAACACGGCGATGAAGTTCGGGCTCACGGAGATGCGGTACGTGTGCCACACGTTGGACGTGTTCGTGTTCACGGTCACGCCCTGTTCGGCGCGGTTGGAGCCCTTCGTGATGGCGGTGTACACGCTGCTCGGGCGCAGACGGGAGAAGAAGTACTTCTGATTGTCGTTGCCGATCGCGAACGAGAAGAAGTTGTCGCCGTCCGCCATGCGCGACTTCGAGTCGAACTGCACGGTGAACGAGTCGGTGCCGTTGAGCAGGCCCTTCGGCAGCTCGAGGTACTGGCCGTCGTTGCCGCGCAATTGGACGACCTTGCTGGTGAAGTCGCCGGGCTTGCCGTACTCGACGTTGTCGCCCTTGATGGTCAGGTCGTTGCCGTGGCCGGAGACGTCCTTGCCCTTGTCGTTCTCATCCTCGAAATCATAGGATGCGAGCAGGTTCGCGTCCGTGAGACCGCCATCGGCCGGATCAGCGGCCATCGCGGTGCTCGGCCCCAAGGCCAGCCCCGCGAGCATGACCGGCAGCGCCGCAAGGGCCGCCACCGCTTTCTTCCAATTCCCCATGATGCTCCTTCGGTAAGGGGATTTCTTCCTTCGATATTCAGTTATGTGGTGAAGTGTGTTGGGTAAAACTGCCTCCCTCTGAGGGGACATCGCCGTGAAGCAAACGCCGGAGGCGTTTGTAGGCGATGTGCGAGCCGACAGGCGAGCCGATGTGAGGTCAGCCGCAGGCTGTCCGTAATGGCGGACGAGGTGTCATCGCGAAGCGATGACGGAGGGAGAGACCACGGCCGTAGGCCGCGGGAACATCGAATCGGTCTTCGGCCGATGCCGTTTCCTCAGCGGCTCACGCCGCAGTCTCTCCCCCACCCGGCTTCGCCGGGAGCCCCCTCGTCAGAGGGGGCCAATTCGCACGGTCGGCTCAGGCCTGGCGCTTGCGCTGGATGGTCAGGGAGACGCCGGCGGCGGCGAGCAGGACCGCCACGCCGAGCGCACCGGCCACGGCGGTGCCCGTCGCGGACAGGCCCGCGCCGTTGCCGTTCGGCTTGGTCGCGGAACCGTTGCCGTTCACGGAACCGGCTCCGGCGTTGCCGTTGCCGGCATCACCGTTATCACCCGCGTTGCCGCCGTTTCCACCGTTTCCGCCGTTATCACCGGAATCCTTCGCCTTGACGGTGATCTTCAGGGAACCGGAGACGCCGTTCTTGGCGGTGGCGGTGATCGTCGCGTCGCCGGCGGCGCGCGCGGTCACGGCGCCGTTCTGGTCGACGGAGGCGACGGTCGCGTCGGAACTGGTCCACACGAGACCGGCGGCCGCGGCGTCGCCCGCGTCGCCGGACCACGTGATGTCGGCGGCGAGCTGCGCGACGTCGCCGACGGTGAGCTGCTGCTTGCCGCTCACCTTGACGGCGGTGACGACGCTCTCACCGGGCTTGTCCGGGTCGACCGGCGTCTCGCCCGTGCCCTTGACGGTCACGGTGACGGTGACGGTGCGGTTGGCGGGCGCGACCTCCTGGTCCTTGCTCAGCGACATGTCGAGCATGCCGTTGGCGCGCACGTTCACCGACTTGACCCACGTGTTGCGGTCCTGGTCGAACAGGCCGCCGGCCGCGCTGCCGGAGTGGGGCTCCGGGTAGGGGCGGGCGTGGTAGGCCATGACGATGTTGCCGGCCTCGTCGTGCACGAGCGAGATGTGGCCGGGGCCGGCCTGCTTGCGCTCGTACGAGGTCTCGTCGGCGCCGTACTTGCCGGTGTAGGTGTCGTTCGTGTCGATCGACGGGAAGTCGGCGGTCGTCCAGCTGGCCGGGTCGGTCAGGTCGGCGTCGAGGGAGGCGCGCATCACGTTGGTGTTGTAGTACTTGTCCACCGTGGCGCCCGCGTACGCGATGTACACGTACTTGCCGTGCGCGAACATGAACGGCGCCTCGACGATCGCCTGGTCCGAGTCTTCGGTGTTGTCGCCGGGGGTCGGGGACTGCTTGCCGTACTCGAACTGCTGGCTCACCTGGTAGATGTGCTTGAGCGAGCCGTCGACGAGCGGGGTGACGCCGTCGCCCATCTTCGCCTTGGCGAGGTACAGGCCGGCGCTCTTCGGGAACAGCCAGTAGCCCTGGGTCTTGCCGTTCTCTTCGCGTTCGAAGTACGTCACGTCGAACGCGGCGCCTTCGAGCACGGTCGGCTCGCCCCAGTTCTCGGCCTTGAGGAAGCCGCCGTCCTTGATGGACTGCTCGTCGCCGGTGTACGGGATGAGGATGGTGTTGTTGCACCAGCCGCCGTTCACGCTCGAGGCTCCCTTATGGAAGCCGGCCACGATCCACCACTTGCCGTTGATCTTGTGGAACTCCTGGGCCCAGATGAACGCGCTCCACCCGTAGAACGAGTCGGGGTACTGGTCCTTGTGGCCCGGAGTGCCGTTCTCCGGCTTGATGATGATGTGCTCCTCGGCGCTCTTGAGGCCGTTGATGGTCTTCGCGCGCTTGAGTCCGATGGAACGGTAGCTGTTCTTCTGCAACGTGCTCGGATCGGTGGACTTCACCTCGTAGGTGGAACCGGTGAGGTAGTAGTAGCCGTCGTCCTCGTTGTAGAAGATGTCCGGATCGGCGCGGGCGTCGTTATACATGGCCTCGTCGGTCTGCTTGACGGTGCCCTGGACCTCGAACGAACCGCCCTTCGACTTGTCGAGCGATGCGAGCTGATCGGCGATCGAGTCGGTGTTCCAAGCCACGTCGAACGACTTCGTGGAGTCATCGTTGTAGGTCATCGTCGCCTTGGTCTTGGCGACGTCCTTCGCGATGGATTCCGCGGTGGCGTCCTTCGCGTCCGCCTCGACGCCCTTCACGGAAACGCCGGTGTTCTGGAGGTCCACGTAGTTCTTGTGGAACTTCGCGAACTCCGTCTGGCTCACCGTGAACGCGCTGGTCTGGCCTTCGCCGGCCCACGCGGGCAGGCCGTCGGTCGCGCCGGACACGCCCATCTGGGCGGCGTCGGCCTTGTACAGGCCCGTGACCTTCGCGGAGGCGGTCAGGTCGGAGAGCACGGCCACGCGGCCCTCGCCGGTCAGGCCGTCGGTGAAGAACACCTTGTAGCCCTTCGCGGCGGCGTCATAGACGATGCGCGGGTTGGTGACGGTATCGGAGGAGGACAGCGTGATCGCGCGCTGGTTGGTGAACGTCGCGCCGTCGCCCTTGCCGTCCCACACGTAGATCGCGCCGGTCGCGTTGTTCTGCGACGCGACGACGCCGAGCGTGCCGTCCGCGGCGCGGTAGAACGTGGGCGAACCCATCTGCGCGTTCGGCTTGGCGGACTGCGAGCCGTCCCACTTGACCGACAGGATCGACTGCGAACGGTTCAGCGTCGTCCACGCGCCCTCGCCCGCGGCCTTGTCGGCCACATACAGCGAGTCCGCGCGACGATCGTCGTTGTAGGCGAGCGGATCGTACTTCGCGCCGTTCTGATCGCTGCGATCGACGTCCTTGACGTAGGACGCGATCTGGCCGCCGTCGTCGAGAATCGTCGCGTCCGCCGTGACCGGCGTCGCGACGCCGTCGATCGTCGCCGTGAGCGCGACCTTCACGGGCGCGCTTCCGGCGGCAGGCAGCGTGACCTTGCCGTCCGCGGCGACGAGCTTCGCGCCGTCGCCCGCGGCCTTCCACGTGACCGTCTTGCCGAGCACGGTGGACGGCAGGTCGCCGGTGATGCGCGACGGGATGGCGAGCGCGGCGGCGTAGTCAGTCTTCGCGCCTTCGACGCCGAGTTCGTCGGCGGTGAGCGCGCGGCCGGTGATCGTCAGGTTGTCGAGGAGTCCGGTGAAGTATTCGCCGTTGCCCCAGTTCGCCTTGCCGATCTGGAGGATGCCGCCGTCGGCGCCGAGGATGTCGGTCAGGACCTGGCCGTTGGTGTTGACGGCGACGAGCTGCTGGTCGACGTACAGTTTCGCGGTCTTGCCGGCGATGACGATGTCGACGTGCTTCCAGCCTTCGTTCTTCGCGGTGGTGGAGAGGTTGCCGGAGGAGTCGCGACCGCTCGCGTTGTTGTAGCGTTCGACCGTGATGCCGGTGGTCTTGTCGAGGACGCCGACGTAGTGCTCCTTGCCGTACTCCTGCTTGGTGGCGTTGGAGGCGGCGAAGAACGTCCATCCGGTGTTCGCGTTGCCCGCGTCGGGCTTGGAGTCGTAGGAGATCGTGACGTCGGTCTTGCCCTTCAGGAGCGGGGAGCCGTCCTTGGCGGTGACGTTCAGCCAGAAGTCCTTGCTCAGTTTCACGGCCTTGCCGTCCTTCGCGTCCTTGGAGTCGGCGAGCGCGGCGGTGCCCTGCGTGGCGCCGGTCGCGTTGCCGCCGTCGAACGTGCCGTCGGCGGAGGCCTTGTCGAACGTGAAGTCGGCGAGCTGGTCCGGGTCGGTGGGCTCGGTCGGCTCGCCGCTGCCGTCGTCGACGACCTTCACTGTGGCGGTGACGGTGATCGCGGTGGAGCTGTAGAGCGGACGGTTCTTCTGTGCGGTCGCGTTGTCGACGAAGCCGCCGGTCTGCTTCCAGCTGTTGTTCGCGTTCGCGCCGCTGTTGATGAGGTCGTCCTCGTCGGTCTTGGCTTCGCCGGCCGTGTTGGTCCACTTCCAGTGGTTCTTGTTCGCGCCGATCGTGTCGACCGTGCCGGTGACCGTGTACTCGCCGGGCTTGGCGGTGTCGACGCCGGAGACGTCCCACGTGACGTCGCGGTCGGCGGTGCCGTAGCCGTTGGCGAGCGTGACGGTCTGCGTCTTCGGGAGCTTGGACGTGACGTCCTTCGCGTCGGCGTTCTGCTTGACGGTCACCTCGTCGTCGACGGAGAGGTTCTGGTTGTCGGAGGCCTTCGCGTCGGCGTTGCGGATCGCGTCGTACTGCGCCTTGGTGAGGGAGACGACGCCGCCGTGCTTGGTGTTCGCGGTGAGGAAGAAGTTGGTCTCGCTCACGTTGAGCGGCGTCCACGGGTTCTCCGCGTTGAGGTCGGTGGCGATCAGCGGGTTGTAGCCGTAGCGCGCGCCGGAGGCGACGGAGCCGTAGTTGTCGACGAACAGGATCCACTTGTTCTCGCCGTTGACCTTGAACGCGTTCGGGCCTTCCTGGGAGGAGCCGAACGTGCTGCCGATGTTCTTCTGGCCCATGACCCAGCCCTTGGCCGGATTGGTGGCGCCCTGGTCGCCGCGCCACCAGTCGGCGCGGTCGGTGTACTCCATGAAGATGCGGCCGGATCCGCTCATGCGGTAGGAGCGGCCGTTGTTCTGGGTCATCGTCGTGTCGATGGTGTTGCGGTTCACCGCGCTGTTCGGCACGAACACGCCGCCGAAGTGGTAGGTGTCCTGCGTGAAGTCACTGGTGTAGCCCCACACGACGTTGTTGTTCTTGGAGCCGCCGTCCACGCTTGCGGAGACGGACCAGTACATGACGAACGCGCCGCCCTTGGCGGAACCGTTGTCCTTGCCGTCGTCGTTGAGGTCGTAGAAGTCGGGGACCCACGTGGCTTCGGGGGCCCACGCCATGCCGATGTTCGAGATGGTCTTGCCGGTCACGCTGTCGGTGAGCGTGGTGTCATGCTTGCCGTTCTCGTCCACCGCGGTGTCGAGTTCGGTCATGTCGTCGAAGTGGATGAGGTCCTTCGAGGCCCACACGTGCAGCTTCGTGCTGTAGCCGTTGGTCCACGCGGTCCAGTTGGCGTTGTCGCCGCCGAACACGCGCAGGTCGGTGGCGAGGATGTAGTAGGTCTTCGCCTGCGGGTTGTAGGCGATGAACGGGTCGCGCACGCCGGTCGTGGATTCGTTGCTGGCGAGGATCGGCTCGCCGCCGTTGAGCGTATCCCACTGGTAGGGGTTGTCGCCGCGGGAGATGTCGAGGTAGATCTTCTCCGCGTAGCCCTTGTTGTTCTCGATGAAGTGGACCATCGCGTAGCCGTACGGATCGTCGGCCTTGACTTCCTTGACGGTCACCTTGATGCTCGCCGTGACGTTCGCGGCGGCGGTGGAGGTGGCGGTGATCGTGGCGGTGCCGGCTTTCTTGGCGGTCACGCTGCCGCTCGCGTCGACGGTGGCGACGGCCGGGTTGTCGGACTCCCACGTGACGGTCGGCTCGGCGGACGCCGGTTCGACGGTCGTGGTGAGCGAGGTGGAGGAGCCTTCCTTGAGGGTCAGCGTGCCGTCGTCGGCCACGGCGGAGCCGCCGATGTGCAGCTTCGTGGGCGAAGCGACGCCGAGGTCCGCGGCGGAGAGGGCGGAACCGTAGATGGTGAGGTTGTCGAGCAGGCCGGTGAAGTATTCGCCGTTGCCCCAGTTGCCCTTGCCGATCTGCAGCACGCCGCCGGAGCCTCCGAGAATAGTGGAGAGCTCCTCGCCGTTCACGTTGCTCGCGACGAACTTGCGGTCGACGTACAGTTTCGCGGTCTTGCCGGAGATCACGAGGTCGACGTGCTTCCACGCGTCCTTGGTGCCCGCGTTCTGGTCGATTGTGGCGACGTCGCTGTTGCGGCCGTTCAGGTAGCGTTCGACGCGCGTCTTGTTGGTCTGGTCGAGCACGCCGAGATAGGTGGGCGCGTTGCCGTTGACGCCGTTCGCGTTCGGCGCGGCGAACACGGTCCATGCGCCGCCGGTCGCGTTGGCCTTGGAGTCGTAGCTGATGGTCACGTCGTTGAGGCCGGCGAGCAGCGGGCTGCCGTCCGACTTGGTGACGTTCAGCCAGAAGTTCTGGCCGAGCTGGGCGGCCTTGCCGGCGTCATCGTTCTGGCCGGCGACGAGGTTCGCGGTGCCGTTGACGGTCGCCTTCGCGTCGCCCTTCGCGCTCGTGAACGCGGCGGTTCCGTTGTCCTGCGCGGCCGGGTTGGCGTTGAAGTCGAAGCTGGCGATCGGGTCGACGGCGGTTGCGGCGGCCGCCTTGGCGGACTTGGTCGTGTCGGCGGCGGCCTGCGCCTGGGCCTGGGCCTGGGCGGCACGCAGCTGCGCGGTGGATGCCGTCGCGGATTGCGTGGCCGTGGTCACGGCGTCGTCCGCCGACGCGGTCATGGGCAGGATCAGTCCCATGCCGAGCGTCGATACCGCGGCCACGATGGCCGCGAGTCGTGTGGCTCTCTTCACTGAGATTCCTTCCTCGGATTTCCTCAAGTTCCTTCGTTGGATTGCGTTCGTCTACCGCGCGCCTGCCCCCTCAGTCCGGCCTATGGCCGGTCAGCTCCCCCACATACGTGGGGGAGCAAAGGGAATGGAACGCGCCACGCAGCACAACCATTCCTTTGCGCCCCTTTCAGGGGGAGCTGTCGCGCGAAGCGCGACTGAGGGGGGGGGACTCGATGTCTGGCAAACGAACACCCGATTTGTAATTTTGTTACCAAATCGTTATCGACGACCGGCCGCCAATCCTCCTCAAGTGGCGTGTTTCGCCGTCGCCCTCCTTCACGGCGCACGCGACGCCGCAATCGGTTTCCTTCGCCGGAAACGCCCGCCGCACCCGCAATCCCAGTCACCACAACGTTTCCCGGAACAACGTTTTCGCACGGCCGGCTCCCCGGCTCTTGTGCCCCTCATTATACTGTGAACGCTCACTTTACTTAAGCGCTTACAACGAGACCTCGTTCGGCCGAGGGCCGCATAGGCCCCCTCTGACGAGGGGGCTGTCGGCCACAGGCCGACTGGGGGAGAGACGGCGGCCGCAGGCCGCAGGAAACGGAATCGGCCTTCGGCCGATGCGATATCCCCGCGGCCTGCGGCCGCTCTTCTTCCCTCCCTCCGTCATCGCTTCGCGATGACACCTCGTCCGCAATCAAGGACGGCCTGCGGCCGGCCCCACATCAGCTCGCCTGTCGGCTCGCACATCGCCTGCAAACGCTTCCGGCGTTTGCTTGACGGCGATGCCCCCTCAGTCGGCCTACGGCCGACAGCTCCCCCTGAAGGGGGGAGCAAAGTAATGGCATGCGCCGTAAGGTGCATTCCGTTAGCCGGCACCTCGTAAGAAAACGCTTTTCGTAAGCGGTCACATTGCTGTCATCACGTGTCCTCCCTTGGTTTATAATTGAAGCGTTTCAATTTGCATGTCAACGATAACATACTTACAACGAGGTAGCTCATGCATCACGTCATCACGCGGGCAACGGAACGCCCGCGACAAGACACCGACGCAGTCATAGGCACAAGTACAGGCCGGAACACCGGCATCATCCGGCGCACAGGCATCATCCGGAACATCGGCACGACCAGGACGCCGGCGCGCATCCTCTGCGCCCTGCTCGCCGCGGCGGGCATGCTCATCGCGCCGATGACGGCCACCGCCGCCGAAACCGCGCGCCCCGCCCCGACCATCACCGGTCTCACCACCGATTACCTCACCAATCCGGTGGGCGTGGAGACCGACGGCGTGACCTTCGGCTGGCGGATGGACTCGAAGGTCATCGGCGCCACGCAGTCCGCCTACCAGATCGACGTCACGGCCGACGGCAAAGGCACGGTATGGTCCAGCGGCAAGACGGACGGCGGCACGTCCGTCGGCATCCCCTACGCGGGACCGGACCTGACCGATGGTACGGCGTACTCGTGGACCGTCACCGTCTGGGACGGCGACGGCGCGAAGGCCGTCTCCTCCCCCGCCACGTTCGAGACCGGCGTGACCGACACCAAGCAATGGCAGGACGCGCAGTTCATCCGCATGAACAAGTCGTCGAGCGCCCCGATCTTCCGCACCGAGCGCAAGGTCGGCAGCGACATCGTCTCCGCCCGTCTCTACATCACCGCGCTCGGCGCCTACCAGGCGTATCTGAACGGCAAGGAGGTCGGCGAGACCCAGGCGGACGGCACCGTCACGCACGACCATATGAATCCCGGATATGGCAACGGCGACGTATCCCTCGGCTACCAGACCTACGACGTCACCGGCTATCTCAAGGGACAACGCGACATCGCCCTGTCCGTCGTGGCCGGCAACGGCTGGAAGTTCGGCCTGAACACGACGGCCGCGCAGCCGGCGGTCAAGGCGCTGCTCGCCGTGACCGGCACGGACGGCGACGTCACGTACATCCCCACCAACACCACCGACTGGAAGGGCACGCTCAGCGGCGGCATCCTCAAGAACGGCGTCTACTACGGCGAGGACTACGACGCGCGCGTGGCCGACCGACTGGGCGATTTCACCAAGGTCGGCTACGACGACGGCGACTGGACCGGCGCGGACGATACCGCCGCGACGGTCGTGCCGAAGCTCACCGACACCTTCGACACCGCGAAGGCGCGCTACGTGCGGCTTTCGGTGAGCGCCACCGGCCCGGCCATCAAGGAGGACACCAACGAGAACCGCCTGCAGATCATGGAGATGGGACTGTACGCCGACGGCGACGGCACCGGTACCGGCTCCGGCACCACCAATCTGCTCAAGGGCCTGACCGCGCAGGCGTCCGACACCTTCGACTGGGATGACACGTGGGGCGTGGCGAAGCTGACCGACGGCGACGACGGCGTCGAATCGGACGCCGGCTACTCCAGCGGCGTGCTCGCCAACAACCAGAGCGAGGTCGCGCTCACGCAGCCCATCACGCTCACCTTCGACCTGGGCGAGGCGAAATCATTCGACAGGCTCACGCTGCAGCCGCGCGTGCAGGCCGATTCGATCGACGGCGTGCAGGCGGCCAACTATCCGAAGGACTACACGCTGCAGATCTCCGACGACGGCGAGCACTGGACCGACGTGACCACGAAGCACGTGGACTCGCTGCGCAACACCGTGCTGCACCCACAGACCGCGATGCCGGCCGTCACCACCTCGTTCGACGAGACCACCGCCAAGGACGTGCGCGTGAGCGTCTCGCAGTCCGGACCGGCCAACGCGCAAGACAACGAGAACCGTCTGCAGATCATGGAGATGCAGCTCACCGACGCCGACGGCGACGTGGTGTCCGGCGGCGTCACGCCGACCGTGTCCGACACGTTCACCGGCGGCGGCCAGTGGAAGCCCGCGAACCTGACCGACGGCGACCTGGGCGAGACCAGCGATGCGGGATGGTCCAGCGCCATCCTCGGCAAGGGGAACGTCACACAGGACATCGACGAGCCGATCACGTTCGACTTCCACTTCGACAAGGCCGTCTCCATCGCCGGGCTGACGATGACCCCGCGCACCAAGGTCGATTCCGTCCTCTCCGGCACCGCCGCGAACTACCCGCAGACCTACTCCGTGCAGGTCTCGAAGGACGGCGGCAAGACCTGGACCGACGTCAAGAGGAATGTGGACGCCGGCAGCGTGCGCAACACCGTGCTCGCCGGCGCGCTCGCGCTGGGCACGACCACCTACGCGGGGAAGATCGTCGCCAAGCCGGGCCTGACCGGGCGCATCGTCGACGCGTTCTCCGCCGAACCGGTGTCCGCCACCGTGTACGAGGGCGACGCCGCGACCAGCGAGTTCGCCGGCGGGCAGGTGAACGTCGTCGACTACCGCGCCTACGCGAAGCCCTCCGACGCCCTGTACCAGTCCGCGTACACGAACGTCGCCAAAGGCGACAGCCTCTTCGGCAGGAACGGCCTCACCCTGAAGAAGGGACAGACGATGATCATCGACATGGGGCAGAACCTCACCGCCGTGCCGACGCTCACCTTCGCCGCGGCCTCCGGGACCAAGGCGACCGTCCGGTTCGGCGAGATGCTCAACGACGGCAGCGCGGTCGGCAACGGCAACACGCAGGCCGACGGGCCGAAGGGCTCGATGTACCAGAAGAACCTGCGCAACGCCCGTTCGCAGGCCACCTACGTGTTCGACGGCGGCGGCAGCAACAGCAACAACGGCAACAGCAGCAACGGCAAGGAGACCTACCAGCCGCTGATGTCGTACTTCGGCTACCAGTACATCGAACTGACGGCCACCGCCGACATGACCGTGTACGCGGCGAAGTCGAACGCGCTCTCGTCCGTGAGCCGCCAGACCGGCACGATCAGCACCGACAACGCGCACGTGAACAAGCTGTTCTCGAACACGCTGCACGGCCAGCTGAGCAACTACTACACCACGTCCACCGACTGCCCGCAGCGCGACGAACGTCTGCTGTGGACCGGCGACCTGCAGGCGTTCGCGCAGACCGCCACCTACAACTTCGATTCGGTCGCGTTCCTCGACGACATCCAGGACATCCTCGACGAGAACACGATGATCAAGGGATACACGCCCTCGGTCGCCGACCAGCTGAGCGGCTACTTCAGCAACCAGGCGGCCGGCTGGAGCGACGCGCTCATCATCGACGCCTGGGTCATGTACCAGCAGACCGGCGACGCGTCCATCCTCTCCCGCAGCTACGAGGCCCTGACCAAGTACATGGACTTCATGATCGCCGGCGAGCGCGGCCCCGACCAGGCGCGCGTGACCGGCGACAAGAACTTCGGCGACTGGCTGTCGTTCCAGGGCACGAACGTGAACATCATGGCCGACTACTACTACGGCTATGACGCGCAGCTCATGGCGAAGATCGCCGGCGTGCTGGGCAAGTCCGATGACGAGGCCCGCTACGCGGCCAAGTTCGAGGCGATCAAGGCGAAGTTCCTCGCCACGCACGTGACGTTCACGGACGGCACCCTGACCATCAAGTCCGGCGACACCGCGAGCAGCAAGAACCAGTTCCAGATGAACCTGGGCAAGGGCGGCACGTGGGAGGACAACTCCCAGACCGCGCTGCTGTGGATGCTCAAGCTCGGCTTCTACGATTCCGACGCGATGCGCGAGGCCGCGACGAAGCTGCTGGTGGACAACATCCGCAACGAGAACCCGGCCGAAGGCTCGGTGCGCGCGAACATGGCGAAGAACTCGCTGGCCGTCGGCTTCCTCGGCGCGAACGTGATCGCCCCGACGCTCACCGACGCCGGCCAGTCCAGCGTCTCGTACGACCTGCTGCTCAACGACGCGCAGCCTTCGTGGCTGTTCGAGGTGAACGCGGGCGCGACGACCATCTGGGAGCGTTGGAACTCCTACACCCCGGGCGTCGGCTTCGGCGATTCCGAGATGAACTCGTTCAACCATTACGCGTACGGCGCGGTGGTCGAATGGATGTACCGTTACATGGCGGGCATCGCCTCCTCCGAGGACGCCCCCGGCTTCAAGCACATCGTGCTGCAGCCGACCATCGACACCGGTGACCAGTACAACGACGAGAGCCGCATCTCCCACGCCAAAGGCACCTACGATTCCTACTACGGCACGATCGCGTCCGAATGGACCAGCACCGGCAAGGGTGCGGCCTCCACGTTGAAGACCTACAAGGCGACGGTTCCGGCGAACACGACCGCCACCCTGTACCTGCCCGTCGCCGAATCCGCCGCCAAGGGGTTCAAGGACATCGCCGGAGTCACCTACAAGGGCATGACCGAGCACAACGGCGTCGAGACCGCGCGCTTCGAGCTGGAATCCGGCGGCTACGCGTTCGAGATCCGCGACGGCGCGCTGTCCGCCGCCATCGCCGATGGCTACACGGCATCGTCCGGCGAGACGAATCCGGATCAGCCGAATCAGCCAGACAATCCGAATCAGCCGAACCAGCCGGGTGATTCCGGCGACGGCGACGACAGCGACGGCACCGGCACCGGCGCGAACGGCTCCGGCAACGGCGCCACCGGTTCCGGCGCGAACGCCGCCGACACGAACGCCGCGCACGGCACGACGCTGTCGCACAGCGGCGCGGCGGTGGCCGTCGCCATCGCCGCGACCGCGCTGTGCGCCGCGGCGGGCGTCGGTCTCACCGTCTGGCGCAAACGTCACGTCTGACACGACGACGATGACGGCATGACGACGGCGTCGCCGCGGTGATTCCACTGCGACGACGCCGTTTTTCTGTATCTTTTCCGTATCATGGATAGCCGTACCGACGCAACGAAAGGACGATCCATGGCACGGGTGACCATCAGCGACGTCGCACGGCAGGCGCACGTCTCGATGGGGACGGTGTCCAACATGCTCAACCATCCCGAACGCGTCCGGCCCGAAACACGCAAACGCATCCAGACCGCCATCGACCGGCTCGGCTTCGTGCCGAACCGCAGCGCGCGGGCGCTCGCCGGAGGCACGAACCAGGCGTTCGGACTGCTGCTCACCGGACTCGACCACGCGTTCTCGCTGCAGCTCGCGCAGGGCGCGCACGACGCGGCCCGCGCGGCCGGATACGATCTGCTCATCACCAGCACCGACAACGACCAGCTGCTCGCCAACCATTACGTCGACTTCTTCCGCGGCGCGCACGTGGCCGGCATCGTGATGGAGCCGCGTCCCAGCGCCGCGTGGATTCCGCAATGGCCCGACGACCTGCCGGTGGTGCTCGTCGACTATCACGACGACCGGCGGGAATTCGGACAGGTGTACGCCGACAACGTGCAGGCGGGGCGGGAGGCGGCCCGTCACGCGCTGGAGCTCGGGCGGCGGCGCATCGCCGTGCTGACCGCGGACGACGACATCCAGTCCCTCGCCGACCGCATCGACGGCGTCCGGTCGGTGCTCGGCGACGGCGCCGAAATCGTGACCGCGGCCGACTGGCGGGGGCCGCGCGCCGGGCTCGATGCCGGAATGCGGCTCGCCGGGCGGCCCGCGGCGGAACGGCCGGACTTCGTCATCGCGTTGACCGACGTGCTGGCGGCGGGATGCATCGACGGGATACGGCGTTGCGGACTGGGCGTCCCCGACGACATCGCGGTGATGGGGTGCGACGGCAATCCGCTGGCATGGGGCGGCAGCGTGCCGCTGACGACGATCGAGCCGCACGGCTACGAGATGGGTGCCGCCGCGATCCGGGTTCTTTTGGACGAGATTCGCGATGGGAGCCGGCAGGAGGCGGACGGGCAGAGCGATGGAAGCCTGCCCGGTGCGGAGGCCCGGCAGGATGCGGACGGACGGGGCCATGCAGCGCACGCCCAAGTGGTGATCCCCTCACGACTGCTGATCCGCGAAAGCACGGCCGGGCGAAAGCGCTGAGCAGTGAGGCCGACTGAGGGGGGACCCTGCGCATGCATAGGCCCCCTCTGACGAGGGGGCTGTCGGGCCGCAGGCCGACTGGGGAAGAGATAGCTGGAACGTAACGTTTGCGGTGTCTCTCCCCCCAGTCCGCTTCGCGGACAGCCCGACCGCAATCAAGGACGGCCTGCGGCCGGCCTCACGTTGGCTCGCCTGTCAGCTCGCATATCGCCTACAAACGCCTCCGGCGTTTGCTTCACGGCGATGTCCCGTCAGAGGGGGCCAAAATCGGCATGCGCCGGAGGCGCGTGGCGGTCCGTTATGCGCGGCGCTTGCGCCAGATCGTCAGGGAGATGCCGGCGGCGAGCGCGATCGCGGTGAATGCGGTCGCGCCGACGATTCCCGCACCCGTCGCCGACAGCGCCGAACCGGCGGTGCCGGCACCCGGCTGCTGCGCGGTGTCGGTGGACGGCTGCTTGCCGGGGGCGGTCACAGTGCCGTTCGCATCCGAACCGGTGCCGGTGCCGTTGGTGCCGCCATCGGCGTCATCACCAGTGCCACCGTCGCCGCCCTGGTTGCCGTCGCCATTGTCCCCGGAACCGTTATCGCCGGGACCGCCGTTATCACCATCACCGCCATCGTGCTTCGCGGCGGTGAACGTGTACGACGCTACGTCGAACAGCTCGTCGGCGGAATCGCCGTCGAACACGAAGTAGACGTCGTGGACGCCGGTGGCGCCGGCGAGGTCGGCGTCATACGTGGCGTACCCGCTGAAATCCGTGGCGGACGCGCCGTCGCCGGCGGGAATCGTCACGGTGCCGGCGAGCGGCCCGTCGACCGAATCAAGGTGGATGGCGATGGTGCCGCCCGCCTTGCCGATGGCGCGCACCGCGACGCTCGCGGCACCGGTCGCGCCATCCGCGCCGAAGTCGACGCCGGAAAGCGACGTCCACTCCCCCGCGTTGACGTTCGTGAGCCGCACGCCGTCCGCATTGCTCACGCCGTAGTCGCTCACACGCACGCCGGAATTCCGGTCGAGCGTCTGGAGGCCGGACGAACGGGCGATCGTGGTCGCCGCGACGCCGCCGGACACGTACGGGTCGAGGCGCTGGGTCTGCGGCACACCGGTCATCGTCATCGTGACCGGCTCGATCGTGCCGTCCGTGTTCACGGTCATCTCGTCGATGTGCGTGGAGCGGTAGGTGTAGCCCTTCTCGACGCCGTCGTCGGTGGTGCCGCCGCTGGGCGCGACGCCCGCGTCGATCAGCGACTTCATGACGGTCTGCGCGTGGTAGACCATGTACGTCTTGCCCTTGAACGTGAACATGGCGTGATGGTTGTTGCCGAAGATGCCGAAGAAGTCGCCCGGATTGCGCATCACGTCGCCCTGGTACGTGTACGGGCCCATCGGGTCCTTGGAGGTCATCACGTGGATGTCGCCCTTAGGCAGGGTCAGGCCGTCGGTGGTCACGTCGTAGCTGAGGTTCGAGCAGTACGAGTAGTAGTACGTGTCGCCGATCTTCATGATTCCGGAGTCCTCGTACATGCCGGGCGCGTCGATCGCCTTTACGTCGCCGGTCAGGGAGATCATGTCGTCGCCGAGCTTGAACACGCGCGTGTACTTCGGATGCGCGGCGTTCGCGCCCGTGCCGCCCTCGTTGCCCTGGCCGCCGCCGAGGTAGAGGTAGCCGGTGCCGTCGTCGTCCACGAGCGCCGCCGGGTCGAACACCCATTCCGGCGTGGTGGCGCCGTCCAGCTTCACGCCGGCCGTGCTCTTCTTCACGAGCGCGCGGCCGCCGAGCGGGTCGGTCCACGGGCCGACCGGCGAGTCGGAGGTCAGCACGTGCACTTCGTTGTTGTCGGTGTAGTACATGAAGAACTTCTCCACGCCGTCGATGGTCTTGTGCACGACGGCCGGCGCCCACGACCAGCGGCCGTTCGGGTTCGCGCCGCCCGTTCCGGAGACGCGGATCTGGCCTTCGTTGCGCCAGTTGGCCATGTCGTCGGTGGAGATCACGGAGATGGTCTTGATCTGCCGGTACGTGTTGTTCTTCAACGATCCGTCGCCGTTGGTCTCGTAGGTCTGCACGACCTGCCCGTCGCTGGTGACCTGCATCGCGTCGGAGCTCATGTACACGTAGAGTCGCCCGTCGTATTCCATGGCCCACGGATCGGCGCCGTACTGGTAGTCCATCAGCGGGTTGTCCATGCCCGCCTGTTTCGCCGACGGCGCGGCCTTCTGCACGGTGAGCGTGAACGTCAGGCTGGCGTGCGCGCCGGTCGCGTCGGTGGCGGTCAGGCGCATCGGGTACGTGCCGGCGGCGAGTCCGGCGGCGATGTCCAGTCGTTTCGCCGCCGCGTCCCATGTCACCTTGCCGGCGGCCACGGCACCGGCGGCCGTGCCGTCGCCGCCCGTGGTGCCGTCGCCGGCGTCCGTCACGGTGACGGTCGCGCCGTCACCGGTGACGTCGAAGGCGGGCGACGTCGTGGCCGCGTACCCGGCGAGCACGCTCATCGCGCTCTGGCCGTAGACGCCGACGGATTTCGCGCTGCGGGTGACGCGCAGCGCGGGAGCCATGCCGGTGTTCGCGTTGGTGAGGTTGCGGGAGCCCTCCGTGCTGACGAAATGCAGCTGTTCGGCGGCCGTATCGTTCACGGCGAGCAGCAGCGTGGAGTCGCCGCGCGCGATGGCTGCGTCGACGAGCCCGGCGACGTCCGCCGTGGCCTGCGTGCCGCTGATGGTCACGTCGGCGGTGACGGACGGCACGTCGGTGCCGTCGATGGCGAACGATTCGGAGGTGACGACGTCGTTCGCGTCGGCGGTGAACTGCGGGCGATTCGCCCACGTGATCTTCGAGAAGTCGCACTGCGCGTCGGTCGTGCACGCGGTGGACGGGTCGATGGCGGCGACGCGCAGGGTGCCGGTCGAACTGGCCACGCCGGTCTTGCGGCCGATCAACGTCAGCGCTAGATCGGCGGACAGAGGCTTCTGACCGCCCAGTGACGAGAGATCGAAGGCGAGGAACGTCATCTTGAGATCGGTGGCGTCGTTCGTGTTCGTGGAGACGAATTGCTCGCCCAGCTCGCCTTGGCTCCGGCCGCCGTCGGCGGTGTTCTGCACGACCAGGTCGTTGGCCGTGTTGTAGTTGTCGAGCTTCTGCTTCTTCCACGAGGCCACAAACGTGTCGCTCGTGGCGACGATCGAGCTTTCGCGCACGTCGCTGGGTGTGTCCGCGGTCGCAGCCGGCGCCATCGCCAGCATCATCGGTATGGCGGCGAACGCCGCCACCACCGCCTTCCATCGTCCCATGATTCTCCTTCGATTGGGTCGGCACGGCCTCCCCGCCGCGTTCCGGCGCACCCAGTCCACACCGCGTGCGCCTTACTGCCCACAGTAATGTGAGCGCTTACAAAACACAATCCATTGTAGCGCTTCAATTTTGCGATGGCAACGTGGGGACGGGATTTCTCGGACCTTCCTTCCCCCCTCAGTCCGGCCTACGGCCGGCCAGCTCCCCCACATCCGTGGGGGAGCAAGATAACGGAATGCGCCACGGCGCATACCATCCCTCTGCTCCCCCTGTCAGGGGGAGCTGTCCGCGAAGCGGACTGAGGGGGGACATCGCCGTGAAGCAAACGCCGGAGGCGTTTGTAGGCGATGTGCGAGCGACAGCGAGCCGATATAAGGCCAGCCAACATAGGCCCCCTCTGACGAGGGGGCTGTCCGCGTCAGCGGACTGGGGGAGAGAAAAAGAGCGGCCGCAGGCCGCGGGAATATCGCATCGGCCGAAGGCCGATTCCGTTTCCCCGCGGCCTGCGGCCGCTGTCTCTCCCCCAGTCGGCCTACGGCCGACAGCCCGACCGCAATCAAGGACGGCCTACGGCCGACCTCATATCAGCTCGCTGTCGCTCGCCTTCGCCTACGGAGAGCCCACCGGGCTCTCCGCTTCACGGCTCAGCCCATCAGAGGGGGCCTAGGGAACCGTCAGGCGCGGCGCTTGCGCCAGATGGTCAAGGCGATGCCAGCGGCGGCCAGGACGGCCACCACACCCAGCACGCCCGCCACGGCGGCACCCGTCTTGGACAGGACGCTACCAGTGTTCGGCGCAGGCGTAGGCTGCGGCTTCGGAGTCGGCGGGTTCGTGGTGTCGTACGCGAACGTGTACGTCTGCGTGAACTTGCCATCCGGGCTCGTCACCTTGAACACCTGACCCTTCGACGCATCAGAGGTCACATCCGCGAACTTCCATGCAACCGGAACACCCTGCAGCTTGACCTTACGGCCCTTCGCAATCCTGAACGGACCGGACTGGTCGTAGCGGAACGACGCCACCTGGGCACCGTTATCCGCGTAGTTCGCAGTCACATTCTTGAGGTCGGCCACACCGTACTTGGTGGACGGCGTCGGCGTCTCGGCCTCCTTGATTGTGAACGTGACCTTCACCGTACCCGAGTACTTGCCCGCGCCGGTCACGGTCACCGTGGCGGTGCCCGGCTCGACGTTGTTCGCGTAGGACACGGTGTAATCGCCAGCCCCGAGCACGGTGCCGTCGGCGAGCGTCACGGACTCGACCGTGGGCTCCTTGGCGGAGCCGTCGGCCGTGTACTCGGTCTGCGCGAGCTTCACGGTCGCGCCGGAGATGTCGATGCCGGTGACGCTGACGGTCGCCTCGACCGGCATGCGGGAATTATCCTGCGCGACGCCCTTCACGGTGAACGTGCCGGTCTTCGCGTAGGAATCAGCCGGAACCGCATCCCACTTCACCGCGACATCCGCCTCGGAGCCGTCCGCATGCGTGAGGTGCACGGTCGCCGGCAGCTTGGCGGTCGGATCCTCACCGACCTTCGTCTCGACGACGTCCAGCGCACCCACGGACTTGACGGCCACGGCCGGGGCGTACGCCTCCAGCACCTTCTGGTACTGGGCGCGGGTCACCGGCAGCACGGTGCCATGACGCGGCTTGCCGCCGTCGGAGTTGGTCGGGAAGTTCTCTTCCGGCATCTTGTCGCCGATGACCGTCCACTTGCCGCTGGCGATGTCGTTGGTCGCCATCGGCACGTAGTGGTTCGGACCGCCGTGGTAGTTCGGCTGGTCAGCGAACAGGTAGTACTGGTAGCCGTTCACGTCACCGTCGTTGGCCTTGAACAGGGACGGGCCCTCGCCGGAGGTGAACTTGCCGCTGCCGGTGGCGTAGCCGTTGGGCTGGCCGTTGCCGATCTTCTCGGCGACCAACGTCCACTGGTCGGCCGCGCCGGTGGTCCCCGGGTAATCGCCCTTCACGGTGGCGAGCAGGTTCGTGGACTTCTCCTGACGCAGACTCATCGAGTTCTCGTCCTTGTAGACGCGGTAGTAGGTGTCGCCCACCTTCTGCACGGTCGCGTCGATGGAGCCCTTACCATCCTTGCCGTTGCCGCGCTGCGAGTCGATCCACACCTTCGGCTCCGAGAAGTTCACGAAGTCGTCGGTGGTGACGTAGATCATGCGGTTGTAGGTCATCGCCTTGCGGTCGGCGGAGTTCTCGGTGTCGTACATGTTCGACGCCCAGTAGACGACGTACTTGCCGATCTCGTCGTCCCAGTACGCCTCGGGTGCCCACGTGTTGCCCGCGTAGTCGGAGCTGACCTTCACGTGCGACTGCTTGGACCAGTGGACCAGGTCGTCGGACTTCCAGATCTCGATGTACTTGGAGCCGTTGACCTGCGCGCCGGCGAAGCCGTTCAGGCTGCTGATGCCGTTGGCGTTGGCACGACCGGAGATCTTCAGGTCGGTGGCGAGCATGTAGAACTTGTCGCCGTCCTTCGACTTCATGATGAACGGGTCACGCAGGCCCTTCTCACCGTATTCGGAGGTGAACAGCGGGGTGCCGTTGTTGAGCGTGTTCCAGTCGAGCGCATTGTCGCCCTTGGAGGCCGCGAGGCTGATCTTCTCGCCGCCCACGCCTTCACCGGTGAAGAACGCCCACACGTAGGCCTCGTCCTTCTCCTCGGCGGCCGGCATCGGCTGGATCGTGATCTCGAAGTCCTTGGTGAGCGTGGCGGCGCCGTTCTTCGCGGTGGCTTCCAGCGTGACCTTGACCGCGTCCTTGCCGGAGGCGGGACGCTTGACGGTCACGGTCGCCGACTTGTCGTTCACGCCGTCGCCGACGGTGGCGTAGTCGCCGCCCTTGACGATCTTCCACGTGATTGCGGAACCGTTGTCGCCCTTCGTCGCGACGGAGATGTTCGAACGCACGTCGTCCGCGCTTTCGATGGCGATTGCGTCGAGGTCGGCCTGCGCCTTATCACTGTCGGACAGCTGCTTTGGCACGGTCACCGTGTACGTCGCGGTCTTGGTCGCGCCGTTGAGCGTGAACGTCGCGGTGAGCGTCACCGTCGCGTCGCCCGCGGTCGCGGCGGGACGCGTGACGGTCGCCTTGCCGGTCGCGGCGTCGACGGCGATGGCCGCGTTGTCGGACTTCCACGCGACGGTCGCGCCTGCGGCGGCGACCGGCAGCGTGAAGTCCTCCGTCGCGCTCGACGGCACAGCTGCGGCCACGGCCGCGGCGGCCTTGTCGAGCGCTTCGGCGCTGTAGAGTCCGGCGACGTCGTCGGCGGTGAGCGCGGTGCCGTAGACCGCGTAGTCGTCAACGTCGATCTTCGTGTTCGGATCGGCGTAGGAGGATTTCGCGATGTAGGCGACGAGGTCGCCGTAGTTCGTGAGGCCGCCGGCGGGGATCGTGTACGTCTTGTCGCCGACCGGCTGGCCGTTCAGGTAGAAGCTCATCGTGCCGTCGGTGCCGTCGATCACGGTGGTGTAGAGCGCGAGCGCGTTCGTCGCCTTCGCGCCGGTGGTGGCGGCGTTGGTCGCGGCGGGACCGACTTCGGTGCCCCACGGGCTGTTGTTCGGGGCGGCCGCGGTGGCGGTGGTCATCACGGACTTCACGTAGCCGGACGGGTTCGCCGGATTGAGCAGGAAGTAGCCGTTCTTCGTCGCGCCGTTGCCGATGTACGCGGCGGCGACGTTGCCGTTACCGTAGTTGTTCTTCAGCCAGATGGAGACGGTCACGTCCTTCTGGCCCTTGATCGCGATGGTCGGCACGCTGATGGTCTGCGATCCGGTCAGGTTGATCTGGCCGTTCGCGACGGTCGCGTCACCGGAGAGGGTGGCGTCACTGTTCGCCGCGGCGCCCTCGTTCGCGATGGTCTTGCCGCTCGGCGCGGTGTCGAATGAATAATGGATGAGCGGCTTCGGCACGCTCGCCGCGGCCGCCGTCATCGGCAGCATGAGACCGGCGGCCAGCGTGGCGACGCTCGCCACGATGCCGACGGCCTTTCTTGTCCACATCCCCATAATGCTCCTTCGATAAGGGAATCGTCTGTATCTCCTCGTATCGCGCCGGGTGAACCGCACGCCGCCCTTCCTCGCGACGCCCACGCGACGACCTGTCGTGGTCTCCGCCGGTTCCCGCTGCGCACGACCAACCTCGACCGCGCGCACGCCATACACTTGTTTAGTGTACTGTGAACGCTCCCATTACGCCACGCCCCCATCACCAGCGTGTGCGCAGAGCGATTCCACATGGCAGGCAGCCCGCATACATTGGCCCCCTCTGACGAGGGGGCTGCCGAACGAAGTGAGGCTGGGGGAGAGATAGCTGGAACGTTACGTTCGCGGTATCTCTCCCCCAGTCCGCTTCGCGGACAGCCCCCTCGTCAGAGGGGGCCGAAATCAGTCGCCCCCCTCAGTCTCGCTGCGCGAGCCAGCTCCCCCTGAAGGGGGCGCAGGGGGGATGCACGCGACCGTCAGGCGCGGCGCTTGCGGAGGGTGAGCGCGGCGCCGGCGGCAAGCACGAGCAGCGTGACCGCGGCGACCGCGGCACCGGCCACGGACGAGCCGGTCCTCGACAGGCCCGGCTTCTTCGCCCCGTTCGAGCCGTTTGCCCCGTTCGCACCAGCACCAGCACCAGCACCAGCACCAGCACCAGCACCTGGCTTGGCCGACGGAGTCTCCGGCTTGGTCGCGTCACCATCGCCGTCGCCCTTGTCCGGGTCGGTCGGTGTCGTGTCGCCGTCATCCGCCACGACCTTCACCTTGACGGTCACGGTCTTCAAGGAAGCCGCAAGCTCCTCGGACGAGCTCATGTCGAACACGGGCATGCCGTCGGCGGCCCAGTGGACGCGGCGCACGAACGTGTCACGGCCGGTCGCGTTGACGGAACCGAGGTTCTTCGTCGCGTAGGCGTGGAACACGTAGATCATGTTGCCGTCCTCGTCCTCGCTCCACATGCCGTGGCCGGTGCCGAGCTGCATCTCGCCGTTGAACGGGCCGGACTTCTGAATCGGGTAGTTGAGCACGGTCCAGCTGGCCGGATCGGTCAGGTCGCTGCCGGAGGCGTCGGCCACGGCGAGGCCGGTGGTGTACGTCTTGCCGACGGACGAGCCGGAGAACATGAGGTACAGCTTGCCGTCGCGCATGGTCACGTTCGGGCCTTCGGCGATGGTCACGTTCCACGGGTATTCCGGCGAGACGATGCGCACCGGCTTGGACGTGATGAGGCCCGGGTTCGACGGGTCCATCGTCGCGATGTAGGTCGCGCCGAGCTGCTGCCACGCGTAGTAGGACTTGCCGTTCGCGTCCTTGAAGTAGGTCATGTCGAGCGACATGCCCACGTTGCCGTTCGCGTCGAGCGCGAGGTCCTTCTTGCCGTTGACCTGCGAGGCGGCGTCACGGTAGATCGGCGTCGGCGTGGTCCAGTTCTCGGGTTTGCTCGGGTCGAGGTCGTAGCCGTTCGCGTCCTGCTTGAGCTGCATGTACACGGACTTGCCGTTCGACCACGTGTTGCCGTAGCCGGCCATGAACAGAATCGTCAGGCGTCCGTTGATCTCGTGGAACTCGGGGGCCCAGAAGCTGTGCATGATCGCCTTGCCTTCGGAGTCCTTGACGCCGGCGGTGAGCAGCGACACCTCCTTGTTGTTGTATCCATTCGACTGGATAGTCGCGTCCGGGTTGCCCGGCTCGTCGGCGAGCGCCGCGATCGAGTCGGCCATGCGGAACGGCATGTGCGGGGAGCCGTGCTGCCAGGTCACGTCGCCTTGGATGTCGTTGGAGGCGATCATCAGGAACTTGGTTTCGGTGACTTCCTTGCCGTCGACCTGATGCGTCCACTCCCACTTGGTGATGGACGGGTCGGCGCGATCCTCGGCGAACGGGATCTGGTATTCGGTCTGCTTGACGGTGCCGGTCACGGTGTAACCGTCCGCGTCGCCGCTCGCTTCGCCCGTCACCTTGGACGTGTCCACCGCCGAAGTGTCCCACGACGAAATCGGCAACGAGCCGGTGGAGCCGTCGGAGTAGGTGAGGTCCACATTCTTCGGCAGCTGCTTGGTCACCTCGTCCATCGACGCGCCCTGCTTGACGGTGATCGTCTCGGGCAGGTTGCTGGCACCGGTGTTGGTGGAGCGGCCGAAGCGCGTCTCGAGCGCCTTCGCGGTGGCGGTGTCGACGGCGATCGTCGCGCCGGAACGGAAGTCGGCGATGCCCGTGACCGCGCCCGCGCCGGATGCGGCGAGCCTGCCGGACGTCGCGTAGGCGCCGACGACCACGTCGCCGTGCTTGGCGGCCTTGCCGTCGTTGGAGAGCGTGGCGAACGTCGTGTGCTTGGCCACGCCGTTGTCGTCCTTCCAGCCGACGAGGTACTGCTTGGCGGCGGTGTCGTAGACCGCGTACGGCTCGTTGACGCCGTTGGTCTCGCCGAGGTCGACGATCGAACCGGAGTTCGCCTTCTCGCTGTAGGCGAGCAGGTCCTTCGACGTGGCGATGAGCACACTGGACTTGGCGGTGGAGTCGCCGTTCGCGGTGCCGCGGTTGGTGCGCACGGCGATCACGGCGAACGTGCCGTCGGCGAGGCGGAACAGGCTCGGGTCCTTGAGGTTGCGGGCCACGTCCTCGGTGTTCATGTTGAGCGGCTGGGACTTGTATCCGAGCGGGAAGAAGATGCCGTAGTTCTCGTTGTACGGCGAGTAGGAGCCGTCGTCGGCGAGTCGTGCGAGGTGCATGCTGTACGCGATGTCGCCGTTGTTCGCGTCGTCGACGCTGGTGGCGTTGCGGTCGTAGGCGGCGATCGTCGCGGACTTCGACTTCGGCAGGACGGTCACGGCGAACGTCTTGTCGACGGTGCCGGCGGTGCCGTCCTTCGCGAACGTCACGGTGATGGTGCCTTCCGCAGCCTTGTCGGCGTTCCCGTCGGCCGCGGCGATGACGCCGTCGGCCGCGGTCACGCCGCCGGTGGTCGCCTTCACGGTCGCCGTGGTGCCGTCACCGGGCGTGGGCAGTGCGTCGCCGGAACGCACGATGGCGGGGATCGCGTAGCCGTCGGCGGCTTCCTTGAGCACTTCGGCGGCGGTCTTGTCGGTCGGATTGACGGTCACCGTGAACCGTTTCGTCGCGGTGATGCCGCGCACGGTCGCGGTCGCCGTCAACGTCACCGTTTTCGCGGCCTCGCCTTTGGCGGGCTGCGTGACGGTGCCGTTCGTCGCGATGACGCTCTCGTCGGACGACGTCCACGTGACGCCGTTCGCTGTGGGCAGCGCGACGTAGGATGCGTTGATCTCGCCCGGCACGCTGATGCCATCGAGCGCCGATCCGGTGAGCTCGTCGGCGTGGATCTTCGCGTCGACCGTGCTGATCGCGGCGACCTGGTCGGCGCTCAGCGCGGCGTCGTACACGCGGAACGTGGAGACGGCGCCCTTGAACAGCGCGTCCGGCCACGGCGAGCGTGCGATTGTGTTCAGCGACTGGTCCTTGACGGTGGACAGTTTCGCCGGCACGGTGCCGGATGCGACCTGCACGCCGTCGATGTACATCTTCGTCGTGTTGCCGTCAATCGTCGCGGTGACGGACAACCAACGGTCGGCGGACGCGACGCAGGATTTCGCCTGGACGAGCGTCTCGGCGCCGCCGGACTTGAGGCCGACGAGCGGATTGCGGCCGGAACCGCAGTTGAGCGTGGAGAAGAAGTATTCGGTGTCGGAGCTGTCGTTGCCGACGTTCCACAGGAAGTGGAACGAGCTCAGCATGCTCTTGTCGGCCTTGACCTCCATCTGCACGGTGGCCGCGTCCTTGCCTGTGAGCAGGCCGGCGGGCAGCTTCACCCAGTCGCCGGAGCCGGTCTTCGCGCCGCCGGACAAGGTGAGGGCGCCGTCCGACCAGAGGGAATCGGCCGCGTTCTGGACTTCGGCCGCGCCGAGGCTCGAGTTCGCGGCGGGCGCGCCGTTGGCGACGGTCTTGCCGTCGGCCGGCTTCGACGTGAAGTCGTAGGCGGCGACGAGATGGTCGGTGGGGATGACGGCGTCGGCCGCGACCGCCGTGGTCGCGCCGAGCGCCATGCCCGCGAGCGCCATCGGCACCGCAAGCGCCGCGCCGAGGATCCTCTTCCCCCAGCGCCTGGTAGTTGACATGGACATTACGTGTTTCTCCTTCGAAATCGATGTATTGTTCGGCCGGATCCGGCTCCGGTACCCCCTCAGTCCGGCCTGCGGCCGGACAGCTCCCCCTGAAGGGGGCGCAAAGGAATCACACACCGCGCCCCTAGGGGGGAGCTGGCGACACTCCTTGCTCCCCCTTTGAGGGGGAGCTGGCGGGCGAAGCCCGACTGAGGGGGTACCGGCCCCCTCTGACGAGGGGGCTCCCGGCGAAGCCGGGTGGGGGAGAGACAACCGCAAACGTTGCGTTCCAGCTATCTCTCCCCCAGTCCGCTTCGCGGACAGCTCGACCGCAATTGCGGACGGCCTGCGGCCGGCCTCATATCAGCTCGCCTGTCGGCTCGCACATCGCCTACAAACGCCTCCGGCGTTTGCTTCACGGCGATGTCCCGTCAGAGGGGGCCAGAGCCGGGCGCAATGCCATACCCGGCTCTCACCGCTATGCGCGCTTGCGGCGGAGGGCTAGAGCGATGCCGGCGGCGAGCGTCGCGAGGGCAACGGTCGCGGCGGCGGTCACGGACGCGCCGGTGGCGGACAGGCCGGGCTTCCTGCCGGCGTTGCCCGCGCCATTGCCGGAACCGTCACCCGTGCCGTTCTCACCGTTGCCGTTGTCCCCCGGGCCGGTCGGGTTGTCCGGGTCCTCGTTGGACGGCCAGGCGGTCTGCTTGGCGCCCCAGATGGAGACGGCGCCCGGCGTGGCGGCGGCCACGTCGGTGCCGGCGTTGGTGAACACACTGCCGCCGACCGCGCCGAACACGAGCGCGTAGCCGCCGGTCTCGTTGGGCTGTCCGGCGAGCGTGCCAGTGTAGTCGCCCATCAGGTCGCTGCCGGTCGCGGCGGCGGTCACGTGCAGCGTGACCGTATTGCCGGACAGCTCCCACGTGCCCTGCGCGCGTCCGGAGATCGTGCCGTCCTCGTTGAGGCGCACGGTGACCGCGTGCACGATGCCCGCATCGGCGAGACGCGTCGCGAGATCGGCCTTTTCCGTGTTCGTCGCGTAGCTGCGCGTCGGATCGTTGACGGCGATCTGGTATTCGCCGGCCACGTCGGAGACCTTGTACGAGGCCTTCTGGCGGAACGCGCCGGAGTACTCGTACGGGGTGGAGACGAGCCAACCGTCGGCGGTGGCGACCATCTGCTGCACGCGCAGCTCGTTGTCGGACTTGGTGGCCGTCTCGGAGGCGGTCTTGTCGACGAAGCGCGTGTGGTACACGTTGTAGATCGCGCCGTCGGAGCCGACGTAGACCTCGTTGCCGCCCTGCGACGTACGGATCTCGGTGGAGCCGTTCTGCTCGACGGTGGAGAGCACGCGCAGACCGCGGTTGATGGTCTTGTTCGCGCCGGAGCCCGGGTTGCCGTACACGGACGTGTAGATCGCCGGGTTGCCGTTCTGGTCCACATACGGGCCGGTCAGCTTCTTCGAGCGGAACTCGCGGATCTGGTAGCCGCCGTCCACGCCGAGGTTGCCGTAGGAGACGAACATGTACCACCAGTCGCCGTGCTTGACGAACGATGCGCCTTCGCCGGAGTTGTTGTGGCCGCCGGCGAGCTTCACGCCGTAGTAGGCGTCGGAGACGTCCGCCTTGGTCGCGTAGGTCGCACCGTAGTCGCGCAGGCCGGTGGCCGGGTCGAGCTTGATCGCCCAGATGCCGCCGAACCAAGAGCCGAAGCTCATCCACAGCTGGCCGTCGTCGTCGGTGTGCACGTCGGCGTCGATCGCGTTGATGCCGGTGTCGTCGAGGCTCTTGTAGCGGGCGGGCACCTTGCCGTCCGTGGTGAGCACGCCGGGCACCTTGGCCACGTCGGTCGCCGCCACATCGGAATCCTGGAAGCCGGAGTAGACCACGGGGCCCACGTACGTCCAGTCGCCGTCGAGATGGTCGGCGGTGAGCAGCACGATCACGGTCTTCTGGTAGTTGCCCTTGCCGCCGCCGTTGACGGACAGGTACATCGTCCACTTGCCCATCGTCGCGTTCCAGGAGACGTCGGGCGCCCACATGTTGCCGTCGATCTCGCCGTTGCCGGCGTCGTTCTTCGACGACCACTCGTTCCAGATGCCGCCGAGCACGGTCTTGTAATCGGTGCTCAGGTTGTTCTGGAACGGCTCCCAGTTCTGCAGGTCCTTCGACTTGAGCCATGCGCGGTGGGAGCCGAACACGTAGTACGTGTCGCCTTCCTTGACGATGCTCGGGTCGTGCGCGCTGCCGCGGTGGTGCGTGTCGTCGGCGCGGGAGGCGGTCACGTCGGCCGTGTACGTCACGTCGACGATCGAACCGTCCTTCATCGTGTAGCGCACGGTGAACGCGAACGTTCCGGCCGCGACGCCGAGCGCGTCGTAGCGCACGCCGTCGTCGGCGAGCGTCGCGACGCCCTGCGCCGGCGCCTTGGTGAGGGCCCGCTTCGCGTGGCCCTTCACCGCCGCCGGCTCGGCGAACGTCACGGTGCCGTTCGTCGAGACCGTCATCGCGTCGGTCTTGACGTCGGTGACGGTCGCGGCCTTCGCGGCGACGGTGACGGTCGCCTCGACCGGCATGCGCGACGCGTCCTGCGCGACGCCGGACACGGTGAACGTGCCTTCCTTCGCGTAATCGCTCGCCTTGATCTCGTTCCAGACGACGGCGACGTCCTCGGACTTGCCGTCGGCCATAGTGAGGTGCGCGGACTGCGGCAACGTGGGCGCCTCGCCGGGCTTCGTGGTCGCGTCGAGCGCGTCGACGGACTTGACGGCGATGCTCGGCTCGTACGCCTCGAGCACGGTCTGGTATTCGGCGCGGGTGACGCCGAGCACGGTGCCGTGGCGCGGGCGGCCGCCGTCGGAGTTGAGCGGCATCTGCGATTCGGGCATCTTCTCGCCGACGGACGTCCACTTGGACGCGTCGGTGATGTCGGTCGTGGCGAACGGCACGTAGTGGTTCGGGCCGCCGTGGTAGTTCGGCTGGTCGGCGAACAGGTAGTACTGGTAGCCGTTCACGTCGCCCTTGTTGGCCTTGAACAGGGACGGGCCTTCACCGGCGGTGAACGTGCCGCCGTAGCCGTTGGGCTGTCCCTTGCCGATGTTCACGCCGATTTCAGTCCACTTGGAGCCCTTGAGCGCGGTCGCATAGTCGGTCACGCCGTCGGCGCCGATGGAGGCGGTCAGGTCGGTGGACTTCTCCTCGCGCAGGGTCATCGAGTTCTCGTCCTTGTAGATGCGGTAGTAGGTGTCGCCCACCTTCTGCACGGTCGCATCGATCGAGCCGGCGCCGGCCTGGCCGCGGCGGTCCACGTTGATCCATTCCTTCGGTTCGGAGAAGGTGATGAAGTCGTCGGTCGTGGCGAACATCATGCGGTTGTAGGTCAGCGACGTGCGGTCGTTCTCGTCGGTGGTGTCGTACAGGTTCGACGCCCAGTAGACCACGTAGGTGCCGAGTTCGTCGTCCCAGTAGGCTTCGGGCGCCCACGTGTTGCCCGCGTAGTCGGTGCTGACCTTCACGTGGCGCTGCTTCGACCAGTTGACGAGGTCGGTGGACTCCCAGATCTCCAGGTACTTGGAGCCCTTGTTCTGGGCGGTGGAGAAGTCGCCGTTGACGACCTTCAGATCGGTGGCGAGCAGGTAGAACTTGTCGCCGTCATGCGAGCGCATGATGAACGGGTCGCGCAGGCCCTTCTCGCCGAACGTGGAGGTCATGATCGGCTCGGCCTTGCCTTCGGCGTTCGTGTTGAGCGCGTTCCAGTCGAGCGCGTTGTTGCCCTTGGATGCGGCGATGCTGACCTTCTGTGATTCGCCGCCTTCGCCGGTGAAGTACATCCACACGTAGGCCTGGGTGTCGGTCTTGCTGGACGGCATCGGCTGCACCTTGACCGCGAAGTCGCGGGTCTTGGTGACGCTGCCGCTGGTCACGGCGGCGGTGAGCGTGATGGTGGTCGCCTTCGCGCCGGCGGCCGGGCGAGCGATCCTCACGGTCTTCGAGGTCGCGTTGACGCCGTTCGCGATGGTCGGGTTCGCCTTGCCGGCGTCCTTGACGGTCCACGAGATGGTCGCGCCGTTGGCGCCCTTCGTGGGCACGGAGAAGTTGGAGCGCATGTCGGTCGCGTTCTCGATCGAGAGCGCCCTCAGGTCGCGGGTGACGATCTCCTCGTCGCCGAGCTTCTGCGGCACGGTCACGGTGAACGTCTTCGTGACCGGTTGCGGCGGCGCGGGCACGCCCGTGTTCGGCGAGAGCGTGGCGGTGAGCGTCACGGTCACGTCGCTTGCGGTGGAAGGCGTGACGGTCGCGTTGCCGGCCTTGTCGACGCTGATGACCTTGTCGTTGTCGCTCGTCCACGTGACGGCGGCGTTGTCGGTGGCGGTCTTCAGCGCGAAGTCGGCGCTCGCGGTGGTCGGCACGGTGAGGTTGCCGATTTCGCCTTCGAGCAGGTCGGCGGCGCCGTCGGCGTCGATCATCGTGACGATCTGGCTTTGGGTGAGCGCGGTGTCGTACACGGCGAACGACTTGATTGCGCCGTGGAACATCGCGTCGCCGACGCCCGGATACGTGGAGTTGCCGATCGTGTTCCAGTTCTGCGCCTTGAACTGGTTCGGCAGCGTGTTGAACGTGCCGGAGCCGACGAGACGGCCGTTGATGTACAGGTTCGCCTGCTTCGTCGCGCCGTCGATGGTGGCGGCGAGCAGCTGGAACTTTTCGGTGGACAGGTTGGACGAGGCGCTGAAGTAGTTCTCGTTGACGCCGTTCTCCGAATCGGTGATCGAGGTGTACAGGCCGTTGTGGGTGGAGACCGCCCAGTTGCCTTCCTTCTTCAGTCGCGAACCGCCGAACGTGAAGAAGTACGTCCACTTCGCATCGCTGATGCTGAAGTCGCTGTTCTTCACCATCGTGACCACGGTGGCGGAGGTCTTGTCCTTGAGCAGATTATCGGGGAGCTTCACGTACTCGTCGCCGGTGAGCTGGAGCGCGCCGTCCGCGTAGGTGCCGGCCTTGTCGGCGTCCTTCGTGTCCTTGACCTGCGCGGCGCCGAACGCGGAGCCGGTGGCCTCGTTGGCCACGGCGCCGCTGCCGTCGTCCTTGGCGAACGAGTAGCTGGCGAGCGGGGTGGGCAGGGCGGCGGCCTTGGTGGTCGCGTTGGCGGTGGCGGTGGCGGCCTTGGCGGCGATGGTCTGTGCCGTGTCGCCGTCGGCAGCGACCGCGGTGGTCGCGCCGAGCGCCAGTCCGGACAGCGCCATCGGCACGGCGATCACGGCGCCGATAAGACGCCTGCGGATCGCGTGCCGACCGTCCGCCCGTCGCACGGCCGAAAGCCGCCCGATCGGTGATGGTTGGGTGGTCATTGTTTCCTCCTTCGCGTGAGACCTACGTTGTCCCACGCACATCTTCAGTAGTGCCGCATCACCAATGACACGGCCGTTGATGCACCGATGCACCAACACAATGCGCCTTTGGCGCATACGTTGTTGGGGGGGCGAGCGGGGTGGCTCCCTCTGACGAGGGAGCTGTCAGCCGAAGGCTGACTGAGGGAGAGATAGCTGGAACGTTACGTTCGCGGTATCTCTCCCCCACCCGGCTTCGCCGGGAGCCCCCTCGTCAGAGGGGGCCGAAATCGGCATGCGCCTTCGGCGCATTCTGTTTTTGCTCCCCCACATTCGTGGGGGAGCAAGCGGCTCACGCCTGGCGCTTACGCCAGACGGTGAGGGCGACGCCGGCGGCGAGGACCAGCGCGGTGGCGGCGGTCACGCCTGCGATCGCACTACCCGTGGAGGACAGCACCGGCTTCTTCGCAGCGGTCGTGTTCGTGCCGTTCGGCTTGCCGGACGAGCTCTTCTTCACCAGACCGTCAACGGCGGACTGGAGCTTCGCGAGAACCTGATCCACCTGCTGCTGGCTGGCGTTGTCATCACGCAGCACAGCGTCGGCGGCGGCACGGGCGGCGGCGAAGGCGGCCCAACCGGACTGGTAGTCGGACGCCTCGTATCCCTTGACCTTGTTGTAGAGCGTCCACAGCGCGTCTTTGTCGACCGTCGCGCCGGGCTGGTCAGGCTGGTCGGGATCCGGGTTCGGGTTCTCGCCCTGCGCGACCGTGACGGCCTCGCCGGCGGAGCTCTTGACGAGGCCGTCGGTGTAGCCGTCGTAGGTGGCGGTGATGTCGCCGGAGACGGCGGCGGGGACGGTCACGGCGGCGACGCCGTCGGCGTCGAGCTTGACGGTCTCGGTCCAGCTGCCGTTCGCGGTGGCGAACTTCACGGAGCCGGCGACGGTGCCCTTGTCGGCGGCCGCGACGGTCGCGGTCAGGACGCGGGAGTCCTTGTCATACTTGAGCGTGGTCGTCGAGTCCACGGCGGCGAGCTTCGTCGGGTTGGCGGTCGTCCACTGGTGCATGTTCTCGGCGATGGCGGCGGACACGTTCACGAACGCGCCGTGGCGGGTCGGGGTCGGCATGTTGGTCGGGGTGACCTTGCCGGTGACGCCCGGGCCCCACTGCTTCTCCGTGTTCCAGCCGTCGGTCTGCGACAGGCGGTTGGCCCAGCTGGAGGCGGCGATCGCGGATTCGGAGGTCATGTACGGCTTGTAGCCGCCGGAGTCGGCCATGATGATCATCGCGTCGCCGGCCTCGTTCTGGTTCGGGTCGCCCGCGTTGAGCTTGATGGACTCCGGGCCCTCGAACGGCAGGATGTTCTGGTCGACGAGCTGCCAGGTCTTGGTCACGTCGGCGTTCGGATCGGCGGAGGTCGTCTCGCAGGTCAGGCACTTGGAGCGCTCGAGGAACGTGGACTTCTTGGTGGTGATGTAGTCGCCGGCCTTGCCGTTCTCCTCGTTCTTGGTGAGGCGGTAGTACATATCGCCGATCTTGAACACGGTGGAGTCGATGCGGGAGTACTGGGTGTCCTGCCACTTCTGCACCGGGGTGTAGTTCTTGAAGTCGCGCGTGATGGCCATCATCACGATGTTGTACGCGCCGCCGGTCTTCGAGCTCTTCACCGCGGTGGAACGGGTGTCGTCCGTGTACTCGCGGGAGGAGAAGAACACGACGTAGGCGTTGAGGTCGTCATCCCAGAACGCCTCCGGCGCCCAGGTCATGCCCATGTTGTCGGCGTTGACCTTGATGCCGGTGTCGCCGTCCTCGGCGTTGGTGCGGGTCCAGTTCACCATGTCGGTGGACTCCCACGCCTCAAGCTTGAGGGAGCCGTACTGCTGGTTCTGGCCCCAGCCCTGCGAGGAGACCTTGAGGTCGGTGGCGATCATGTAGAACTTGTCGCCGTCATGGGACTTGAGCACGTACGGGTCGCGCAGGCCCTTGGTGTCGGTGTTCGAGACGATGACCGGGTCGGAGCCGTTGATCTCCTTGAACGAGAAGAAGTTGTTGCCGTCGGTGGCGGACTCGTACAGGGCCTCGCCAATCTTGCCGTTGGTGGTCGCGGCGTCGGACAGGAACGTGACGGACGCATACGCGCCGTCCGGCACGGAACGCGTCTTCTCCTTGACGGTGACTTCGACGGTCTTGGTGACCTTCTCGCCGCCGTTGTAGCTGGCGGTGGCGGTCAGCGTGACCGGCTTGGAATCGCCGTCGCCGTAGGCGGGGCGGGTCACGACGCCGGCACCCTGGTACGGGTCGGCGGCCGCGCCGTTGGCCGGCGCCTTGTAGTCGGCGTCCGTGCCGGTGATGAGCTTCGGATCGGAGGAGGTCCACGTAATCGTCGAGCCGTTCTTCGTGCCTTCGGCGACGAGCGGCAGGTTCTCGGTCGTGGTGGTCTTGAGCGCGCTGATCGCGGAGTCGAGGTCCTCGGTGGCGGCGCTCTTCGCGTCCAGCGGGTTCACGGTGACGGGCAGCTCGGCCTTCACGCCGCCGATCTCGGTGGTCGCGGTGATGGTCGCGGAACCGGCCTTGACGGCGGTCACGGTGCCGTCGTCGGAGACCTTCGCCACGCCCTCGTCGGAGGACGACCAGGTGACGTTCTTGCTCACGGCGTCGTCCGGGGTGACGGTGGCGGTGAGCTTGGCGGTGGACTTCTCGGTCAGGGCGAGCTTGCCGTCGACCACGCCGTCGCCGGAGATGGTCACGCCGGTCGGCGAGGCGAGTTCGGCGCCCTTGTACACCTTGATGTCGTCCATCGCGCCGTTCCAGTACTTGTCGGTGCCGATGCCGGAGCCGCTGCCGTCGTAGAACGACTTGCCGATGTACGTGGTGTAGCCGCCGAGGTCGCTCATCTTGATACCGGTGTTGGTGGTGAAGCTCAGCAGGGAGCCGTCACGCCACACGCCGAGATTGGTGCCGTCCACGACGATCTTGTAGGTGTGCCACGTATTGTCGTTACCGGAAACGGTGACGTTGTCGCCGTGCTCGTTGTTCCACTTGTTGTCGGAGATGACCGTCTTCACCTTGGTGGTGCTGATGCGGTTGAAGAAGTACTTGTTGTAGTCCTTGCCGACCGCGAAGGTGAAGAACGCGTCGCTGTCCGCCTGACGGGACTTGGCCGCGAACTCCAGGGTGAAGGAGTCGCCGGCGTCCTTGAACAGCTGGTCGTCGATCTGCGCGTACTTGGCGCTGTTCGCGTCGTTGTTGAGGTTCAGCGCCTCGTTGTTGGAGCGGTCGCCGAACTTGCCGACGGAGACGCCGCCGTTGAGGGTCAGGTTGTACTTGCCGGTCGAATCGGCGATAGAGCCGCTGCTGGTGCCGTTCTTGCCGGTGAAGTCCCAGCTGGCGAGCAGGGTCGGTGCGGCGTCGGCCGCGGCGGTGACGGCGGGCGCGGACTGCGCGGCCGCGGTCGTCGCGTCGGCGGCGGTGGCCGCGGGCACGAACGCCGCGAACATCGGCACGGCCGCGATCAGCGCGACTGCTTTCTTCCAGTTCTTCATATGCTGCTATGCACTTTCGTCCAGGCGCGACGCAGCGCCTCTTCCTTCCGTTCTCCCCCGCCATCGCCGTACCACGGTGCTACGCCACACCACGGCCATGCCGGACGTTCCGCACGCCGGTTCCGGTTCGTCCCGTCACCCGCGCACGTGACGTTCCACGATACCCGTTCGCATCGGTCGCCGTCCGTCGCTCCTCAACGACGTCCGCCTGTAATGTGAACGTTCTCATAGAAAACTGCCGCCTATTATTACACCCCCGCCCGACACCCGCGAAACCGCTTGAAACAAAAAACAACCTCCCTCTGACGAGGGAGGTGTCATCGCGAAGCGATGACGGAGGGAGAGAAGAAGAGCGGCCGCAGGCCGCAGGGAAATCGAATCGGCCTTCGGCCGATGCCGTATCTCCCGCGGCCTGCGGCCGCTCCTCTACTCTCCCCCAGTCCGCTTCGCGGACAGCCCCCTCGACAGAGGGGGCCACAAAACGCCTTGCGTCTAGAGGCGCATTCCGTCATCGCATGCCGTTACTCCTTGTGACGGAGGCGGGCGATGGTGGCGGCTGCGGCGATCGCCATGCAGACCGTCACGAAGACGGCGAGCGGGAGGATCGTCGAACCGGTGGCGGACAGTCCGCCGCGGTCGGCGGCGTTCTGGCCGGACTGGCCGGACTGGCCGTTGCCGGCAGCCGAGCCGGCGCCGGAACCGTTGCCGTTACCAGCGTTTCCGGAACCACCGGCGTTACCGGAACCACCGTTATCGCCGGAACCATTACCGGAACCGTTGCCACCGTTTCCGTTATCGCCGGAACCGTTCCCACCGTTATCGCCCGAATCGGGCTTGTCGGCGGACTGCTGGAACGCCTTGACGGCGGCGGTCAGCGCGGCGGTGGCGGAGGCGACCTCGCGGCCGGAGAGGTCGCCGCTCGTGTCGGACGCGACCTTCTCGGCGGCGGCGATCGCGTCCTGCAGCGTCTTCCACGCCTCGTCGGTCTTCTTGCCCTGCGTCACGGCCTTGGCGTCGGCGATCGCATCGGCGAGCGCGGCGCGCTGGGCGTCGGTCGCCTTGGCGTCGGCCTTGCCGAACGCGGTCACGGCGGCGTCGAGCGTGGCGGAGGCCTGCTGGAGGTCGCCGGCGGTCGCGGTCGCGTTGTCGCGCGCCTTCTCGGCGGCGGCGATCGCGTCCTGGAGCGTCTTCCACGCGGAATCGACCTTGTCGCCCTGCTTGACGGCCTTGGCGGCGGCGATGGACTCGTCGAGCGCCGCGCGGGCGGCGTCGAGCGTGGCGTCGGTCGCGTTCGCGGCGACGCTGTACCACGTGGCGTCGCGCGTTTCGACGCGCACCTTCACGCCGCCGGCCTGCTCCGGCACGGTCCACTCCGCCTGCGCGGCGTCGGACCAGTCCTGCAGGACGGTCTCGGCGCCGTCGGCGGCCACGGCGACGAAGCGGTACTGCTTCGCGCCGTCGACGCCGCCCTCGGCTTCGGCCTTGACCGTCACCTTGGCACCGGCCTTGACCTCGCCGTCGATGTCGGCGGTGAGGGTGAGCGGCGTGTACGCCTTCACGCGGTCGGCGCCGACGGTCGCGATGGCGACCTTCTCGCCTTCCGAGCCGGCGGGCGCGTACACCGTGCCGTCACCGGCGAGGCTCAGCGTCTTCAGGCTGGCGGGCACGACGACGATGCTCGGCGTATCGGAGATGTTCAGCGTGGTCATGCCTTCGCCGAAGTACGCGGTCTGCATGCCGCCGGCGATGATGCCGCCGGTGTACGTGCCGTCCTGGCCGCCGCGCACCACGAGGTGCGTCGGACGGTGGCCCCAGAACTCCTGGTCGATGTTCTTGGTCTTCGTGCCGAACTCGACGTATTCGAGGCCGGAGGCGAACAGGAACGAGGACTTCGTGCTCTCGAAGCCGTCCGGGAAGACGACTTCGGTGAGCCCGTCGGTCGAGTTGAACGAGCCGGTCGTCGTGGTCTTGAGGCTCGCGGGCAGGGTGATGTGCTTCAACTGGTGGTTGTTGCGGAACGCCTGCGCCTCGATGGCGACGGTGCCGTCCTTGACCGTGTAGTCGGTGACGGGGTTGCCCGGAGCGGAGAGCACCAGGTGGAGGCCGTCATCCTGCTTCTGGTAGAGGACGTTGCCGCTGGCGGAGTACACCGGGTTCTTCTCGGACACGGTGATCTCGCTCAGGCCGTTGGCGCCGGTGAAGACACCGGCCACGCCGGACGTGATGCCCGCGCCGAGGTGGACCTTCTTGAGCGAGGTGATGTTGGAGAACGCCAGGTCGCCCAGGTCGGTCACCGAATCCGGGAAGTCGAGCGCGGTGATGGCCGGCGACTGGCCGAACGCCAGCGAACCGAACGACTTGAGCCTGTTGTACTCGGGTCGCATGTTGAGGTCGGTGAGCACCGGATCGCTGTAGAAGGCGCTGCCGCCCACGGTGATGGTGCCGCCGAAGTCGACGGACTTGAGGTTCGCCATGTTCATGAACGCGCCGTGTTCGACGGTCTCCAGGGTCTTCGGCAGGACGACCTCGGTGAAGTCGGTGCTCAGGAACGCGGAGTCGCCGATGATCTTGAGGCCTTCGGTGAACTTCACGCCCTTGAGCGTGGAGTTGTCGTAGAACGCGTACTGGGCCACGTCGGTCACGGTCGTGTCGAAGCCGTTCTCGCCCTTGGCCGGGATCGTGTAGACGCCGTCCTTCGGCCCCTGCGCGTTGGCGTTCGGGTAGGCGATGATGCGCGTGCGGTCCTTGTTGAACAGCACGCCGCCGAACTCGCTGTAGTGCTTCACGTCCTTGCCGACGGTGAACTCGGCGAGCTTGGCGTCGCCGACGAACGCGGCCTCCAACTGCTTGTCGGGCACGTTCGCGCCGATCGTCGCCTTGGCGAGGTTCGGCATGTTGGAGAACGCGCCGTGGCCGACCTCGTCGAGCGAATCGGGCATGACGACCTCGGTGCCGGTGGTGTCGGAGAGCGCGGTCGCGCCGATGAACTCCAGTCCGTCGTTCAGGCGCACATCGGCGCCGACAAGGGCGAAGGCGCTGTCGCCGATCGAACGGACGCTGGCGGGCAGTTCGATGACGCCGCCGAACGCGGTGCCGGCGAACGCCGAGCCGCCGATCGTCTTCAGCTTCTGCGGCCAGCCGGTGGTCACGTCGCCCTTCCGGTCGACGAGCTTGAGCGCGCCGAGCGACTGGTTCGCATTGAACGCGTTGTCGCCGATCACGGTGGTATCGGCGGAGATCGTCACGTCGGCGAGCTGCGGATCGCCGTTGAACGTGCCGTCCGGGATCTCGGTGAGGGAGGCGGGCAGCGTCACGTGGCGGAGCGTCGAGCTGGAGAACACGTTGACGCCGAGCTCGAAGTCCTTCACGTCGACCGGCAGGTTCACCGTGTCGAGCGCGAGGTTCTGCGTGAACGCCTCGTCGCCGATGGACTTCAAGTGGCTCGGGTGCTTCGCGTCGTTCTGGAACGTGACCGTGGTCAGCTTTCCGGAGCCGGCGAACGCCTGCTTGCCGATCGTCTCCACGCTGGACGGCACGGTGATCGTGACGGCCTGCGTGTTGGCGAAGGCGTTGTAGTCGATCGCCTTCGTGTTGTTCGGGATCACGATGTCACGCGCGTTGCCGGTGTAGCCGAGCAGCGTCGTGCCGTCCTTGTCGAACACGAACTGGGCGAAGTCGGCGGGCTGGACGCGCACGGTCATCGTGGCGGACTTGCCGGCCACGGTGGCGGTGATCGTCGCCGTGCCGACCTGCTCGCCCGCCGTGATGATTGCCTTGCCGGACTGTCCGTCCTTCGCGGCGACGGTGGCGACCTTCTCATCGGAGCTCGACCACGCGATCTTCTTCCCGTCGAGCGACGGCGCGACGATCGCGGCGATGTCGAGCGTCTTGCCCGGCTCAATCGTGGCGGAATCCTGCGCCATCGCGATGCCGGTCTCGTCGGTCACGTCGGCGACGGTGACCTGCGCGACGGCCTTGACATCCGGATCGATCTTCGAGGCGACGGTCACGGCGACCGGCTTGCCGTCGCTCGGGGCGACGCCGGTGAGCGTGCCGTCGGCGTCGACCTTGACCTTCGCCGGGTCGGCGCTCGTCCACGTCAGATCCTGCTCGGTGGAGTCGGCAGGCTGGACGGCGGCCTTGAGCTTCGCCGTCTGGCCGGGCGCAATCGTGAGCTTGTCCGGCGTGACGGTGATGCCGGTGGCGGCCACCGGGGTCATGACGGCGGCCGTGCGATCGCTCGCGTTGAGGCCGTAGTCCCACGCGTACAGCGGGACGGTGTTCGGCAGGGAGCCGGACAGGCCGGACGCGGTCCACGCGGCGGCCACGTCGGCGACCTTCACGTCGAAGTGCCACGTGCGGGTGCCGTCGGCGTTCGTCGTGTAGTCGGCGGGCGCGAGGATGCGCTTGAAGTAGGCGAGCGTGGTCGGATCGTGGAAGTCGATCGCGGAGAGCCAGGACTCGTCGGTCACGTCGAAGGAGAACGTCTTCGCGTCGCCTTCGCCGGTGAGCTGCATGTTGGTGATGCGCGGGCCCTTCGTGTCGAGGGTCACCTGGTACGCGGCGCTCTGCTGCTCGGTGGCGCCGGGGCCGGCGGTCGTGGCGGTCTGGCGCAGCGTGTACGTGCCGTCGGGCAGGTTGGTCCCGTCGTTCGACTTGCCGTCGAACGCGCCGGAGCCGTTGCCGAGACGCGCTTCGGCGTACAGCACGCTGCCGGTCGTCTGGTTGAGCGTGGACTTCGACACGTAGTCGTAGGAGTAGCTCCTGACGACCTTGCCGTTCGCGTCCGTGTACTCGTACTTGAGCTTGTTCGCGTTGCGCAGGAGGCCGGTGACGGGCCAGGCGGCGATCGGCGAGGCGCTGTAGTTCGTGCGGGAGACGACCATGCGGTTCGGGTCGATGTCGTAGACCGGGCCGGCGGTGGCGTCGCCGTCGAGCGGGTTCACACCGAGCGGCAGGCCGTTGTTCGGGTTGGCGAGCGCGGTGCCGTAGATGTGGTAGGCCTTGTCACCCTTCTCCCACAGCGCGGAATCGAACACGGAGGCCTGGTTCCACTTGCCGTAGAAGCCGACGAACGGGGCGGACAGGTCGACGCCGTTCTTGTCGGCGGCCTTGAGCAGGGCGAAGCCTTCGACGAACGTGCCGTTCGGGGTGTTCGCGGCGGCGAAGTCCTTGAACGCCTGCGCGGTGGCGACGGTGACGGTCAGCTTCGCGCTGCCGTTCGCCGGGACGGTCACCTTGCCGGTCTTCGCGTCGTAGCCGTTGCCGGAGTAGGCGACGTCGATGCCCTTGCCGGTCCAGTTCGTGTCGGTGTTCTGGAACAGGCCGTCGGCGACCGCCTCGGACAGGGCCTGCGCGTCGGGCGTGTAGGAGCGGGCCTTGCCGCCGAGGTTGTGCAGGGTCATCGTGAACGACCACGTGCCGTCCGTGCTGTCGCCGAGGTCGGCCTTCGGACGGGAGTCGTCGGCGGCGCCGTCGACGGTCAGGTAGACGTCGGTCGAGGTGGCGGCGGGCACGTCGGCGAGGCCGGCGCCCTGCTGGCGCGGCGAGGCGTAGGAGTCGCCGGACGCGACCGGCTTGGCGGTGCTCATCAGCAGGCGGGTGACGGCCTTCGCCTTCTCGGCGTCGGACATGCCGGAGAACTTGCTGTCGCCGTCCACGTACTCGTGTATCTGCGCGGAGATGCCGGCCAGCTGCGGCGTGGCCATCGACGTGCCGGACATGTACTCGTACTTGTCGTTCGGGATCGAGGACCAGATGTTGCCGCCGGGGGCGGTGATCTCGGGCTTGAGCTTGAGGTCCGGGGTGACGCCCCAGCTGGTGAAGTCGCTCATCGAGTAGCCGGCGGGCGCGGCGGTGGCGTCGGCCTTGACGGTGAGCTTCTTATCGGCGGCGGCGATGAGCTTCTCGCCGTCCTTGCCGGAGATGGAGACGACGGGGATGTTGACGACGATGCCGGTCTTGATGGCCGCGCCGGTGATCGCGCCGTCCGCGTTGTTGTAGAAGATGACGGCGGCCGCGTTGAGCGCGGTGCCGACGTTCATGAGCTTGTCGCCGAAGGTGAGGGCGTGGCCGTCGCTCGGCTCGGTGCCGCCGCGCTTGACGACGACGATCTTGCCGGACAGGTCCCAGTTGTATTCATTGGCGAGGCGGTTCTGGTCCTCGGTGGAGCCGATGCCGCCGTCCACGTACTCGTATTCGCCGTCCTTCAGGCCCTTGTCCTTGTCAGACAGGCCGGGCGTGCTGTCGCCGGTGGCCTGGCCGTTCTCGTCGGCGAAGCCGAGCTGCAGGTAGCCGATGGCCGTGCCGTCGGGGCCGAGGAACGCGGACTGGCGCTGCGCGTTGTTCACGCTCGCCACGGACAGCGAGTCGGGGAAGGAGGACGGGGAGGAGATCACGGAGCTGTCCGGATCGGAGGCGTACGGCAGGTTCGCGCCGGAGGCGTTGCCGAGCGCGGCGGTGGTCGCGTTGCCGGCGGCCACGTTCACCGTGGCGCCGCCGTCGCGCAGCGCCTTGATCGCGTCGCCGTAGGTGGCGGTGGACTCCTCGGAGAAGCCCGCGTCGGAGCCGAGCGACATGTTCACGGTGTCCGCGTCGAGCGCCTTCGCGTCGTCGATGGCGGCGAGCAGGGACGAATCGTAGATGGCGCCGCTGAAATCGTCGGCGACCTTCATCGGCATGATCTGCGCGTCGGGCGCGGTGCCGCGGATCTGGTCGCCGGAGTTGGCGGCCGCGATGCCGGCGACGTGCGTGCCGTGCTCCATGCCGGACAGGTCGCTCGGGTTCACGTTGTCGTCGTTGTCGGCGTAGTCGCGCGCGAACGGGATCTTCTCGGACACGTACGTGCCGTGGCCGAGCTCCTTGATCTTCGATTCGGCGTCCGACTTGCTCATCTTCACCTTGGCGTCGTCGAGGTCGCCCTGGAACGCCTCATGGTCGGTGTCGAGGCCGGAATCGATGATCGCGATGGTCTGGCCGTCGCCCTTCTGCGCGGCCTTGTCGGCGCCGGTCATGTCGAGCGACGACTGGTTCTTCAGGTCCGGCGTGGAATCGTCGGCCGCGGACTTCTCGTCCGGGATGCTGTACTTGCTTTCGATGAACGCGCGCTTGACGCCCGGCAGCTCGCGGATGCCGTCGAGCAGCGCGGCCGGCGCCTTGACCGCGAAGCCGTCGATCGCGTGGTAGTAGTCCTGCACGTCGGAGACCTGGACGGACTTCGCCTTGCCGTTGGCCTTGGCGCCGTCGGTGGACATCAGCGACGGCTCGTTGGCGGCCAGGTCGCGGATGTCGTTCTTGATCTCGCGGTGGCGCGTCTGCTTGCTCACGCCGAACAGCGAACGGTACCACGGCACGCCTGCGGTGGTGTCGTCAAGCTGCACGATGATCGTCGCGATGCCGGTCGTGGTGTCGCCGGAGCCGGACAGCAGCCCCTTGTCGCCGGACTTGTCGTTCTTGCCGGACTTGTCCGCGGACTCGCCGACCGCGCGCAGCAGCGCGTCGGCGTCCTTTCCGTCCGTCTTGTCGGCGGTCTTGGCGGTGGCTTTGGCGGTGTCGGCAGTGCTACCGGTGCTACCGGTGGCGTTCTTGCCGCTATCAGCGGTGGTGACGGTGTTGCTGGCGGTGCTGCCGGTGCCGTTGGACGCGGCGGCCACGGCGGAATCCTGCGATGCCGCGGCAGGCTGCGACGCAGCCGGCGCGGCCATCGCCACATTGGCCGGGAGCAGCATGGCGGCTGTCACGGCAAGCGCCGTGATCGACCGCCATGGTCCGGCATGATGATGCCCTGAAACCATACGGGTGTTCCCTCTCATATCCATATCTGATCGGTCTGTCGATGATTGCCGATCGCGGGGGCACGGGGCACGCACGGTACGCACTACGGTCATTCGACCGACGGCCTCGCACGACGACTTCGCACGACGACTTCGCACGACGACTTCGCACGACGACCATCGGTGATGGCCGACCATGCTGATTGCCCGTAATCCCGTAATCGGTTACGACGAGCGCCGACGCCACCCCCGGACACGGCACCTTATCTTCCCGTTCCCGGTGCCGCCGTCGAACACTCACAGTCCATTCGTCAACTTACGCCGCAAATTCCCAGAACACAAGACTTGTTTTCCCAGCCGAGACGTGCTATACGCCCCACCTTTGCTCCCCCTTCAGGGGGAGCTGTCCCGCAAAGCGGGACTCCCTCTGACGGGACATCGCCGTCAAGCAAACGCCAGAGGCGTTTGTAGGCGATGTGCGAGCCGCCAGGCGAGCCGATATGAGGCCAGCCGAAGGCTGTCCATAATCGCGGTCGAGCCGTCAGCCGAAGGCTGACTGAGGGAGAGACCCCCGCCCACCCCCACTTTGCCGCTTTCGACTCCCCCGATTCCGTCGCCTCCGCACCAAATGCGTCGCCCCCACGCCACCCATGGCACGGAACCACCGCCAAGACCGCCATCCCCATCACATCCGTGCCAAATGCGTCGTCCCCACGCCACCCATGGCACGGCAACGACGCTAAGAAGGCCGTCAGCGTCGCTTCCGCGCCAAGCATGGAGCAGAACCGACGCCGTGCACCGCAGGCGCGCGACTCCCCCTCCCCGACCCCAGCTTTTGATTCTTTTGATATTTTTGATTCTTTTGATTTCTTCGATAACGCGAAAGGCCGCCGTTCCCCACGTATCGGGGAACGGCGGCCTTGCTTATGGGCTCAGCTCAGAGCGTCAGGCTCACTGGACCTGGGCGCGGGCGATCTTGCCGGTGAAGGAGTTGGCCTCGTCGGCGTCCTTCACGCCGTCCTTGTTCCAGGAGAACATGGCGCGCAGCTTCGGGCCGACGGTCTCGATGCGCTCGTTGGAGTACTTCTCCTGCAGCTCCTTGAAGTGCGGGGCGCCGGCGTCCTGATCGTCGATGAACTCCTTGGCGAAGGAGCCGTCCTGGATGCGGCCCAGGTGGTACTCCATGCGCTTGCGGCAGTCCTCGTTGATGACGGTGTTGGTGTAGTCGCCGTACTGGGCGGTGTCGGAGCAGGACCAACGGGCCTTGTTGAGGCCGCCCTCGTTCATCAGGTCGACGAGCATCTTGAGCTCGTGGCAGACCTCGAAGTAGGCGATCTCCGGCTGGTAGCCGGCGTCGGTGAGGACCTCGAAGCCCATCTCGACGAGCTTGTTCACGCCGCCCATGAGGACGTTCTGCTCGCCGAACAGATCGGTCTCGGTCTCCTCCTTGAACGTGGTCTTGATGGCGCCGGCGCGCAGGGCGCCGAGGGCCTTCGCGTAGGCCAGGGTCAGCGCCCAGCCGTCACCGCGCGGGTCCTGCTCGACGGCGACGACCACCGGGACACCACGGCCGGCGGCGTACTCACGACGCACGATGTGGCCCGGGCCCTTCGGCGCGACCATGAACACCGGATGATCCTCGGACGGCTTGATGTAGCCGTAGTGGATGTTGAAGCCATGGGCGAAGGCGACGGCCGCACCCGGCTTGATGTTCGGCTCGATGTCGTCCTTCCAGATGTTGCGCTGGTACTGGTCCGGCGCGAGGATCATGATGACGTCGGCCTCGGCGGCGGCTTCCGGCACGGACTTGACCTCGAGGCCCTGCTCTTTCGCGAAGTCCACAGACTTGGAGGTGGGGCGCAGGCCGACGACGACGTCGACGCCGGAATCGCGCAGGTTCAGCGCGTGGGCGTGGCCCTGCGAGCCGTAGCCGATGATCGCGACCTTCTTGCCCTCGAGCACGGAGAGATCGCCGTCATTCTCATACCAGATCTGTGCAGCCATGGTGGCACTCCTTTACTTGCGTACCGTCGCACGGCGTCGGTCGATGCGCCGGTCCGACGACGCCCGCCGGCATCGCCCCTGCGGGGCCGCCGTCGGTCGTGTCCAACCGGTTCGACCGTTCGTGCGAACGGTACACGGTGTCGTTATGTGGTTGCGCGTTATGCGTTGGCGCATGTTGCGCGGGTGGGTGGTCCGCCGGTCGCGTGTGCGTGGTGACGCGTGCGTTGTGCGTTGACCGGATGACCTCGATCGTACGGGATTGTGTCCCGTGAACTGCGCTCAATCCTAGCGATATTGCGGTCGGATAGTGGCCCACGTCCATGATTCGGGCCATCATCCGACCCTTTCCCCCGCATCGTGGACAGCCGGGGCCTCATCCCATCGCGTCGCCCCGCCGACCATGGCGCAACCACAGACACGGCGCAACTTTTCCCGAAAAACACCCCTGTCGTCCGGAAATCGTTGCGCTGAAACACCTCCAGCACAACTTTTCCCGGGAATCATCCCCATCACCCGGGAATCCTTGCGCCCCATTCCCCAACGCAAATTCCCAGCGCAATTTTTCCCGGGAATCACCCCTGTCATCCGGGAATTGTTGCACTGAACCGTCACCAGCACAAGAAATCCCGGAAAACAGCCCCATCACCCGGGAATCCTTGCGCTGAGACCGAGTCAGCACAAAGATTCCCGGAGCATAGGCCGAATTCCCGGGATTTATCGCGCCGAGGACGGGGCGACCGATACGGGGCAGACGACAGCCGCCGACCGGCAATCGAGGCCGACAACCGCCGGCAAAGAAACGAAACCCAAAAGACCCAAACAACCAAAACAACAGAAACAACAGAAACAACCAAAAAGGCCGCCACCCGTGGTAAACGGATGGCGGCCTTTCACCGACCGATATGGTCGCCCGGCCGCGTCCTCATCGGACGGGAGCCGGGGCGGTCAAGCTCACTGAACCTGGGTACGAGCAATCTTGCCGTTGAAGGACTCGGCCTCGTCCTGATCCTTGGCCGGGCCGTTGTTCCAGGAGAACATGGCGCGCAGCTTCGGGCCGACGGTCTCGAGGTGCGGGTGGGAGAACTCCTCCTGCAGCTTCTTGAACTTCGGGGCGCCGGCGGCCTGGTCATCCATGAACTCCTTGGCGAAGGAGCCGTCCTGGATGCGCTTGAGCTGGTACTGCATGCGCTTCTTGGTCTCCTCGGTGATGACCGTGGAGGTGTAGTCGCCGTACTGGGCGGTGTCGGAGCAGGACCAACGGGCCTTGTTCAGACCACCCTCGTTGGCGAGGTCGACGAGCATCTTCAGCTCGTGGAAGACCTCGAAGTAGGCGATCTCCGGCTGGTAGCCGGCCTCGGTCAGCACGTCGAAGCCCATGTCGCACAGGTGGTTGATACCGCCCATGAGGACGTCCTGCTCGCCGAACAGATCGGTCTCGGTCTCCTCGGTGAAGGTCGTCTTGATGGCGCCGGCGCGCAGCGCGCCGAGGGCCTTCGCGTAGGCGAGGCACAGCGGCCAGGTCTTGCCATCCGGATCCTGCTCGACGGCCACGACCACCGGGACGCCACGGCCGGCGGCGTACTCACGACGCACGATGTGGCCCGGGCCCTTCGGCGCGACCATGAAGACCGGGTGATCCTCGGACGGCTTGATGTAGCCGTAGTGGATGTTGAAGCCATGGGCGAAGGCCAGAGCGGCACCCGGCTTCAGGTTCGGCTCGATGTCCTTCTTGTAGACGGCGGCCTGGTACTGATCAGGCAGCAGGATCATGACGACGTCGGCCTCGGCGACGGCATCGCCGACGGACTTGACCTCGAGGCCCTGCTCCTTGGCGAACTCGACGGACTTGGAGGTCGGACGCAGGCCGACGACGACGTCGACGCCGGAGTCACGCAGGTTCAGCGCGTGGGCGTGGCCCTGGGAACCGTAGCCGAGGATGGCGACCTTCTTGCCTTCGAACACGGAGAGGTCGGCGTCCTTCTCGTACCAGATAGTTGCTGCCATGATAGGCACTCCTTTATGTTGTTCAGTGTGCCGAACGAAACTCCACGTCCGACAATCGGTGAGATTGCTGACGGCCTTCGGCGAGAAGGATTGTGTCCTTGTGTCGGGGAAAGTCATCGGTTCACTGGGGACTATTTCTAGTCCCGCAGTGGGCGGCGCGGTCGCCCGCGTCCAAATATTGAATTGAATTTTCAGTTATGGAATCAAGCCGAAATCAAACGCGATTACAGCTGGAAAGTTTGGGGGATTCGCATTCCCTGCGCCCCTCCCGCTGGCGGGAAGTGGCGAGGGCTTTCTCCGGCCCCCTCTGACGAGGGGGCTCCCGCGAAGCGGGTGGGGGAGAGATAGCTGGAACGTGACGGCCCGCAATATCTCTTCCTCAGTCCGCCTGCGGCGGCCAGCTCCCTCGTCAGAGGGAGCCAAGGGAAGACGTCACTTGGTGAAGTCGACGTCCTTCGTCTCGTGGCAGGAGAGCACGGCGACGAGGCAGCACAGGGCCATCACGCCGAGGTAGATGCCGACGGAGTGGACGCCCCAGTGGGAGCTCAGCCAGGTGGCGATGGTCGGCACGAAGGCCGCGCCGACGATGGCGGCGAGGTTGTAGCCGATGCCGGAGCCGGAGTAGCGCACGTTGGCGTCGAACAGCTCGGGCAGGAAGGCGCCGATCGGGCCGAACGCGGTGCCCATGAGGGCGAAGCCGACGCACAGGAAGACCATGTTGGCGAAGAAGTTGCGCTGGCCGACGATCTCACCGTTCAGGAGGAACGGGAACAGCGCGGCGAACACGACGAGCAGCACGGAGGACGTGATGATGACGCGCTTGCGGCCCCACTTGTCGGCGTTCACGCAGGAGATCACGATGAAGGCGGCGAACACGCAGATGGCGATCATGAGCATGAGCAGGTATTCCTGGTTGGTGAAGCCGAGGCCACCGCCGCCCTCACCCTGCTCCTTGGTGCCCCATGCGAGGGACCAGGTGGCGAGCGTGTAGAACAGCGTGTAGGTGACGGCGACGAGGAACGTGGCCTGCAGGACCTGCTTCCAGGACTTGCGGAACACCTCGGTGAGCGGGGACTTGACGACCTTCTTCTGCTCCTGGGCCATACGGAAGATCGGGGTCTCCTCCATGTGGACTCGGACGACGAGGCCGATGATCACGAGCACCGCGGAGAGCAGGAACGGCACGCGCCAGCCCCAGGCGAGCATCGCGTCGGAGTCGTTGAAGGTCTCAAGCAGGAAGTAGGTGCCGTTGGAGAGGAAGAATCCGATTGGGGCGCCGAGCTCCGGGAAGGAGCCGTAGAGGGCGCGCTTGTCCTCAGGCGCGTTCTCGGTCGCGACCAGGGCCGCGCCGGACCATTCGCCGCCGAGGCCGATGCCCTGGATGAAGCGCAGCAGGCACAGGATGGCGACGGCGAAGACGCCCGCCTGGTTGTAGGTCGGCAGGCAGCCGATGAGGAACGTGCCGATACCCATCGTCATCAGGGAGACGACCAGCGTGGTCTTGCGGCCCATGCGGTCGCCGAAGTGGCCGAACACGAGGGAGCCGAGCGGGCGGGCGATGAACGCGATCGCGAAGGTCAGCAGGCTCATCAGCAGCGCAACGGTCGGGTTGTCCTTCGCGGAGAAGAAGATGTGCGGGAAGTAGTTCGCCGCGGCGGTGCCGTAGGCGTAGAAGTCGTAGAACTCGATGGCCGTGCCGACCATGGAGGCGGCGATGACGGTCTTCACGGAATCGTGGGCCATCGCCTGCAGCTTGCCTTCAGCTGCGTTTTCAGCCGTTTCCTCGACTGCACTCATGGGATTGTCTCCTGAATTGGATGGGGTTTCTCTCTCTATTTCGCGGAATTCCATCGCACGCCCTGATCTTGTGGATCGTGGCGGGCGGGCAATGAAAAAGCCCCGCATCTCATGCAGGGCTTGAAACGTGATCAATCGCTCTCGCCCTGCCTTCGCTGACGGGGCTCAAGCTTGTAAGCCGATCATGCCGCCAGCGAAGACGGAATAATAATTCGTGCGGACAGCAGAGCGACGTTGACGAGGGTCAGAACGGACTCATCAACGGTGGTATCGGCAGTGTATCCAGTCATCGCGGCGGCCTCCTTTCGGTCTAGAAGTTTGTCCTCCGAGCGGTTATCGCTCGAACTGGTTCCACACCATAGGAGCGCCGTTCCGCCGCCGGCCACTGATGTTCACTATGTGAACCATGCGAATTCGTCGCATTTTCCCATCACATTCCCGTAACCTGCGGGACAGGTCGCAGCCACCACCGCGGCCACCGCGCCGCCGTCACCGCGTCGAGTCGGCCTTGCGCAGGACGAGCGGCACGAGCGTGACGCCGCGCTCCCCCGCTCCGTCATCATCGCCATCATCGACAATCGCAGCGTCACCGGCAGTCGCGTCGTCACCACCATCCCCGATCAACGCGATCATCCGGTCGACGATGCGCTCGGCGATCGTGCCGAAATCCTGCGCGACGGTCGTGAGCCGCACGCCGGCCGCGTCGACGAGATACGTGCCGTCGTACGCGACAATCTGGAGGTCGTCGGGCACGCGGATGCCGCGCCTCGCCGCCTCCTGCACGGCGAGCGCGGCGACGACGTCGTTGCCGACGATCGCGTCGACGGGCGGCACGGCGGCGTCCGTCGCGACGGGCGCGACGCCGTCGTCACCGCCGTCGACGTTACCGGCATCGCCGCTGTCGACCGCGCGTCCGCGACGGTCGAACAGGCCGCGCACGGCGGCGACGTATCCGGCGAAATCGTCGACGCCGCCCGACTCGACGTACTCGTGCGCGATGCCGGCCGCGTCCAGCTCACGTTCCAGCGTGAGGTAGTAGCGCACGGTGGGGAACGTGGATTCCGGATGCGGGCCGTCCGACGGATCATCGTCAGTCAGATCGTGGAACTGGGCGCGTGGGCCGCCGACCAGCGCGACGTGACGCGCGCCGGACGCTATCAGCTCGCGCGCGACGATGCGGCCGCCCTGCTCGTGGTCGGATCTCACCGACGGCACGCCTTCGCCGAGATAGCGGTCGAACGCGACGATCGGACGGTCTACGGATGTCCAATAGTCGGCGGGATGACGCGTGTGCGCGGCCATGACGATGCCGTCCATCATGTGCCGTCGCAGCATGTCGATGTACTCGGATTCGTCCTTGCCGGTGTCCGCCACCGAGCACAGGACGACGCGCATGCCGCGTGCCGAGAAGCCGCGCTGGAGGGCGGCGACGAACGTGGCGAAGAACGGGTGGCGAACGGTCGGCACGATCACGCCGACCATGTTGGTGCGGTCGCGGTAGAAGTTGCGTGCGAGCTCGTTGGGGATGTAGCCGAGCGCGTCCATCGCGTCCTGCACGCGTTTGCGCATCTCGTCGGACACGTATCCGGTGCCGTTGACGACGAGCGACACCGTGCTCACCGAGGTTCCGGCCCGACGGGCCACGTCGCGCATACCGACCATGCACCACTCCCTTTTCGCGCTATGACCATATATACGGGACTATCGTACCCGCACCATCATCTCCAGTCGGCTCCGCCGACAGCCCCCTCAGTCGCGCTTCGCGCGCCAGCTCCCCCTCAAGGGGGCGCAAAGAAGCCGTGGTCCCACCGTCTGTCCGAATCGCACTGGCTCCCTCAAGGGGGCACAGGGGATAAGGAAGTCCTACTTGCGCAGGAAGAACGCGGCGAGTGCGACGCATACGATCGCGGCGGGGAACACCGCCACGTAGCCGAGCGACGCGGGCGCCACGACGATGGCGAGCGCGCCGGCAAGCGCGCCGATCACCACGCCGACCGGGCGGGCGTTGCCGTAGACGCCGAGTGCGCGGCCCGCGTCGCGCGCATCGGGCAGCGCCTCGATGACGAGCGGCTGGACGAGCGCATCATAGAGTCCGACGGCGAATCCGGCGAGGAACGAGAAAATCATCAGGCTCTTCTCGCCGCCGATCACGGCGATCGCCAATCCCACCGCCAGCGCGATTGCGTACAGCACGCACGTGCAGACCACGGCCGCGCGCGAATCACGCCACCACGGGCCGAATCCTTCGACGAACTTGTCGGTGATCGCACCGGCGGACTGCGTGGCGAGCAGCATGCCGGCGAACGAGGCGAGCGCGAGCAGCGCGATGAGCACGCCGGACGGTAGCGTGACGGGGGCGGACGTGAACACGGGCTGGTCGCCGTACACCGAGAACCGCACGACGTACCACAGGTAGGCACCGGTCATCGCGACGGCGGCGCTGACGAACACGCGCGACCAGAACAGGCGGCGAAACGTCTTCGCCTCAGCGCCGCGCGGCAGGCGCGGCGACGCCGCGGCGAACACCTCACGCCAGTCGAACCGCTTATGCGGCTGTTCGACGCTGGAAGGTTCCTGCGGCCAGACGACCACGGCGCCCACACCGGACACGGCGAACAGGACGGCCGCGCACAGGAACGGGTTGAACGCGCCGAAGCCGACGGCCAGGCCGCCGACCACGCCGCCCGTCGCCTGGCCGGCGATCACGCCAATCGCATACCAGCGTTCGATGCCATCACGGAACTTGTCCGGCACACGTTCGGCGAGCGCTAGGGTGCCACGGATGCGGTGATGGGGAGACCGACTTGTCCGGCACACGTTCGGCGAGCGCGGCGGCGAGTGGCGAGACGAGCATCGCGTAGGAGAACTGCAGCGCGACCCACAGGATGACGAGCAGGGAGACCGCGGTGGCCGCGCTGAGCGCGAGCGCGATCAGCGCGGACAGGACGCCGCCGCCCACGAGCCACGGCGTACGACGGCCCAGGGACACGCGCGTGCGGTCGGAGAGCGCGGCGACCAGCGGCATGAACACGAGGCCGAACAGCGCGCCGACGGCGAGCAGTGCGGCCAGCGGCCAAACCAGTTCGGCGGGAGGCAAGGCCGCCGCGGCATCCGCGAGGGGGACGGCCACGCTACCGCTGCCGTTACTCGGAGCGACGGCGGGCACGGCGGCGTACAGGCCGACCGCGTGCGCGATTTGGTTCGGGACGGCGACGAGGTTCAATGCGGCCCACGGCGCGGTGATGAGCAGCGCACCCGTCGCGAACCCCCACTTGAGGCGGGAGAGCTGCACGGCGTCGGGGCGTTCGCCGTCGGCGGCGACCATCGGGTCGCGCATGTCGAGGAACGACGACGCATAGTCGGGTACGGCGGCGTCGACCTTGGCGGCCGCGACGACCGATGCGGTGCCGTCAGCGGCGAGGCGGGCGGCCTGCGCGGTCGGCTGTTCGGCGGACGCCTCCGGGGCGATGCGGTGCGGATCGGCGGCGAGACGGGAGACCGAGGCCTTGTCCTCGGCGCTCAGCGCCTTCTCGTAGTCGGGGCGATCGTCGATGCCCGGCCTCACATACGGCTCCATCATGATGGACTCCTTCCCTTTCCCTATGTCTCTCAGTACCTCGTTATACCTCTTCATATTGTCCCACTTGCCGGTCCGTTCGGACAGGGTTCCGGCCGTGGTTTCCAGGCCAGGCACCCGGCACCCCCTCAGTCGGCTTCGCCGACAGCTCCCCCTGAAGGGGGCGCAAAAGGCCATTCCCTTGCTCCTCCCTTCAGAAGGAGAGCAGAAAAGACCTTTCTTTGCGCCCCCTTGAGGGGGAGCTGTCCGCCGCAGGCGGACTGAGGGGTTTTCCCAGCCACCTCACAGCATCAGGCAAGAGAACCCCCACATTTGCCGACGTACTGTCTTACTGTTATAGCGAAACGCGCGCGGATCCCGCACCCCCGGCCTCCGCCGGCATCCCGCACCGCGCGCATAGGGATATAGAGGACTGGAGAAGCAGCTTATGTTCGTTCTCACCAACGCCTGGCGTGCCGTGACGCGCCGCTGGGCGATCTCGGCGTTGACCGTGGTGGTCACGCTGCTCGCATCGTTCGGCACGATCGCCTCGCTCGCCATCGTGCAGGAGAACGACACGGCGCACGGCAGCGCCTACGACGCGCAGACCCCGAACGCGGTCCTGCGCCCGACCGCCGCCACGCAGGCCACGATGAAGTCCGACGACGCGAAGGCGACCACCGCCCACTACCTCACGTTCGACGACTACACCCCGTACGCGGTCGCCGCACAGGAGAAGGCCGTCTCGTTCACGTACACGTTCATGGAGACCATTCCGGTGCGCCAGACCGCGAAGTTCAAGGCGATCGCCGGCACCGCGGACACCGACTCCTCCGCCGACAAGACGGGCGGCGAGTTCCAGCTGCGCTCCTTCTACGACGGCAAGACCAAGCAGGACAACGATTATGGCCAGTACACGATCGTCGACGGCAAGGCGCTCAAGTTCACCGACACCTCGTTCACCGGCGCGCTGATCTCCAAGTCCGTGGCCGAGAAGAACAACCTCAAGGTGGGCGACAAGTTCAAGGTCGCCGACCCGACCGACAAGTCGAAGACCTACGAGCTCACCGTGCAGGGCATCTACCAGTACAACGACAGCGCCAGCGGCACCAGCGGCAAGTACGCGAAGGACAACCGCGAGAACGTGATCTACACGGCGTACGCCACCACGTACACGCTCGGCCTCGACAAGCTCGACGACTCCAAGGCGAAGAACACCTGGTCGATGCCGAAGCTCGACATCATCTTCGATTTCAGCGACGTCGCCACCTACAACAAGTTCGTCACGCTCGTCAAGAAGGCGAAGCTGCCGAAGGGCTACACGCTCGAATCCCCCTCGCTTGAGGCCTACACGAAGTCGATCGAGCCGCTCGCCTCCGCCGCGTCCGGCGCGCGCGTCGCCCTGTGGGCGTTCGCGCTCGGCGGCTGCATCGTGCTCGCGGCGCTCACCATCGCGCGCACCTGGTCCGGCCGCACGGACGAGATCGGCATGGCGCTCGTCTCCGGCGTGACGAAGCCGCGCCTCGGCTGGCAGTTCATGGTCGAGACGTTCATACTCACCGTGGTTCCGGCGGCGGTCGGCCTCGTGGCCGGAGGCCTGGGCGCGGGCGCCATCGGCGCCGCGCTGGCCAACGGCCACGCCACGCCCGTCACGTCCGGCATCGTCTGGCCGTTGGTCTGGGAGTCGATCGGCATCGTCGTCGTGCTCGCGATCGTCGCGATGCTGCGTCCGGCGACGTTCCCCAACGCGAATCTGTTCAAGGCATCGGAGATTTCGGAGGACAAGGCATGAGCGAGAAGGACATCGACAAGGACGAGACGATCGTCGAGAAGAAGGACGACGTCGCGGCCGACGAGACGGTCGCCGACGAGACCGCCATCGACGAGACCGCGGAGACCGCCGGGAAGGATGATTCCGCCGAGACGGACGTGGACTCCACGGAGTCGTCCTCGGAAGCCACGGAAGCCGCTGACGCGGATGCGGACGACGGCATCACGGATGCCGACATCAACGCGCAGCCGGTCGAATTCAGCATCGTCTACGACGAGGACGGCGACGCGCAGATCGCGTTCGATCCGGACGCCATCGACAATGCCGACGATGCCGACGATATCGACGATATCGACGAAACCGACGAAACCGACGAGACGGATGACACCGCGGAAGGCGACGCCGCGCCGGTGGACGTTTCCGGTGAAACGGCCACCGCGGGCGAGCCCGACGCGGACGCTGACGACGCGACGGATGCCGGTGAAACGGACACCGCCGCGGACGACGAAACCGTCAACGAAACCGACGCACCCACGGCACCCGCGGAAACCGCCGATACCGAAGACACCGCCGAAGACAAGGCGGCCGACGCGAATCCCAAGGAGACGAGCGCGGCGGCCACGGCGGTGAACGCGCGACGCGTCAACGAGACGCTCGCGCTGGCCGCGAAGCACGCGACGCTCGACGCGACCGCCGACCCGAACGAAATCAAGGCGTCGGTGAAGCGTTCCGAACGCGCGCTCGACAAGCAGGTCGGCGACCGCGTGCTGCTCAAGTCGTACCCGACGTTCTCGCTCAACCATGCGACCACGACGAACCGCAAGACCGGGCGTCACGTGCTCGACAACGTGTCGATCGCCTGCTACGCGGGCTCGCTGTACGCGATCCGCGTGCTGCCCGACACGGACGATCCGGAGCAGCGCGTCACGCTGATGGAGGTGCTCGGCGGCTACCAACTGCCCACGTCCGGCACGGCGATGACGAAGAGCTCGAACCTCGCGGAACTGGAGATCAACGAACTGCGCGGGCATCGGCTCGGCATCGTGCCGCAGCGCTACGCGGTGCGCGGCGACCTCGACGCGGAAGCGAACGTGCGGTACGCGATGGACGCGTCCGGGCGCACGTACCTGAAGCCGAAGCCGGTGATTGCGCGCGAGTTGCTCGACCGCGTCGGATTCTCCGAGGCGACGAGCGGGCGTCCGGTGGGCGAGCTGCCGCTCGTCGAACAGCGCCGCGTGGCGATCGCCCGCGCGATCAGCTGCGAGGCGGACGTCGTGATCCTCGACGAGCCGACGAAGGGCCTGGATTCGGATGATGCGGCCGCGATTCTGAAGCTGCTCGCCTCGATCGCGCACGCCCGCGACCCGAAGCGCGCCGTCATCATCGTCACCGCCTCCGACGAGGTCGCACAGGCCGCCGACCAGACCTTCCCCCTCGCCGACTGAGACCAATTCGAATCGGCCCCCTCTGACGAGGGGGCTCCCGGCGAAGCCGGGTGGGGAAGAGACACCGGCCGCAGGCCGCAGGAAATAGAATCGGCCTTCGGCCGATGCAGTATCTCCCGCGCCCTGCGACCGCTCCTCTACTCTCCCCCAGTCAGCCTTCGGCTGACAGCCCGACCGCGATTACGGGCAGCCTTCGGCTGGCCTCAAATCGGCTCGCCTGCCGGCTCGCACATCGCCTACAAACGCCTCCGGCGTTTGCTCCACGGCGATGTCCCATCAGAGGGGGCCACATGTGTAGGCACAGCCCTCACACGATGACCATGCCGTATTCCTTGGCGAGGGGGCGCACGTCGACGACGCCGTACTGGTCGAGGAGTTCCAGCCAGCGGCGCTTGTTCTCCTCGCCGAAGCGGGCCGCGCGCTTCGTGTAGCTTTCCGCGGTGACGAACTTGGCGGGCAGCGACTTGCTGTTGTATTTGTCCGCCACCATCACGGTCTCCTGTTCGAGGTTGACCGGCACGTAGTCGGCCGGCGGCAGCGGCAGCTCCTGACGGATCACGTCGTCGCGCGTCAATCCCACACCGGTGTGGTTGCGCGCGAACTGCGCGATCTCCTCGTCCACGCCGTTCTCCAGCAGGTACTCATAGCCGAGCAGGCCGTGCTTGATGTACTTCTTGCCGGCGAATTTCAGCGGTTCGCCGTCGGTGCCGTCATGCTTGAGGACTTTGTACGTGCCGATGTCGTGCAGCAGTCCGCCGATCGTGACCAGATGCTCGTCGATGAGCCGCGGCGGCACATGCCCGCCGGTCACCCCGTCGGACGGCGGCACGGCGAGGAGATCGCGCGCGGCGGGTTCCCCGGACGCTCCGGCCCCGGCTCCGGCGGCGCCGCCCTCTCCCGCCTCGATGCCGGCGAGCACCGCCTCCGCACCCGCCGCGGACGGCGCGGCCAGTTCCGCCGCATCCTTCGGCAGCGTGCAGCGGCGCGCGAACAGCATGTTCTGGCGATGCGCGAGCATGCGGGCGATGCGCGCGACGATCACGCAATGCGTGTGGATCAGGTTGTACGCCTCTTCGGAAGGCGCGATCTTGTGGTGAAGCTCTTCGATCTGCTCAAGCGTAGGAACCATACCGCCATTGTATGGCGGCCTCGGAACGCGCCTTTCCGTAGGCGGTTTCCGCATTCCATTGGAAACCATACGTCGGAAACAGTCAGAAAATGACAACACCCTCAGTTGCAAAACCGCGGAATAAAGCCGATTCTAAATCGGAGCGCCCAATCACTCCCCCAAGCCACTTCCCAACGGAATCTCCAAACAACCAACACAACAGAAACGCATACTCGATATACGTTAAAAGGTATATCTATTCAGTGCATCTCGATGCCATCAACCAGGAGGAAGCACGATGAAACGCACATCATTTGACGACTACATGGCCAAGCGCGGACTCACCGAGCAGGACCTGCAGCCATACAAGGATCAGTTGCAGGAGCGCATCCGCGTCTACGAGCTCAAGGAGGCACGTAAAGCCTGCGCACTGACGCAGCAGCAACTCGCCGACCACATGGGCGTCAGCCAGAAACGGGTCTGCGAACTGGAACGCGGCGACATCGACCACACACAGGTCTCCACACTGAAGCGCTACGTCGAGGGACTCGGCGGCATCCTGCACGTCAGCGCCACCCTCCCCGGCCGCGAACCGATCGTCATCGTATGAGATGAAGCCTTCCCCCGCGATCAGTCGATGGAGCGCATCGACCATTCGCCGGTGCGGTTGGAGGCGACGATCATCTGGTCGTTTTCGAGCTCCTCCCAGCCGTCGGCCTCGGTCTGGTCGAATCCGGAGGAGGCGACGACGATGCCCGCGGGCGCGCCCTCCTCGTCGGTGAGCGCGCGGTAGCGCATCACACGGTAGTCCTGCGCCTTCTCGCCCTGGCCGTACTGGTCGTAGATCTCGACGATGCGCGACGACGTGCGTTCGCGGCCGGCCGCGTTCAACGCGATGAACTGGTCCTGCGACTGGATCATGCAGTTGTAGCTGGAACGCGGGTACGCCTGGCGCAGCTCGCGCACGGCCTGCGCCACGGCCTCGTCGAGGTCGTAGCCGAAGCCGATGTATTCGAGGATCACGGCGAAGAAGATCGCGGAGTCGGAACGGCCGCCGGTGGACAGGAACACGCTGTGGTTCACCGGGTACTGGCGGTTCGTCACGATGTTGCGGCCGTGCGAATCGGAGATGTCGCCGTTGTGGATGAAGCTCAGTCCGTTCGCGAAGAACGGCTGCTGGTTCTCGAGGATGAGCGGCAGGTTCGAGGAGGCGAGGCGCAGATGCCACAGGCCACCTCGCGCCGGTTCGGAGGCGAGTTCGGGGAAGACCGGGTCGAGGCGCGCGGCCACGGTGGTCTTGTACAACTTGGTGCCGGTCTCGGGCGAAGGCGCGCCGCCGTCGAGTGTGCCGGGTCGTTCGATCGGCTCGTAGAGCATCGCGCAACCCCAGCCGTCGTTGTGGATCTCGCTCATCTCACGATAGGCATCCACACCCTCCGTGCCTAGGATTGCGTTGAGACTCAGGTTGAACCCTGCCGTCGCGTAACCCAGTAATCTGCACATAGTTGGCTACCATAACCCGCACACGATTCGACGCGCGGCCGGTGCTATAAGCGTTGCTTATAGGTTTCACCCGCGCGTCTCGTCCGCGCGTCTCGTCCGCGCCGCATCGCGGCCTCACCGCACCGGCGGCAGATCCCCGGTGACCGGCTCGTTCCCGGCGGCGCGTTCGATCCGCTTCAGCCGCGGCGGCCTGCGCGTGGACACGAACAGCGGCTGCACTTCGACGAGCGGGTTGTACGGCGCGAGTCCGAACCATTTGACCGGCGATCCGGCGACGTGGCGGATCGCGTACTTGGTCTGCAGCGACAGCGCCCCGCGCGCGGAGACCTTCGACTCCGGCATCAGCGCCTTGTGAATCAGCACGTAGCGGATCGTGCCGATGTTCGGATCGGCGTCGACCTTCGGGTACAGCGACTTCTGCTGCGGCAGTTCGCCGGTCTTCGACAGGTCGTGCATGATCTGGTGCAGGTACGCCGGAATCGACTGCGACACCTTGAATCCGAGCCGGATGCGCACGCGGAACAGGAAGTCGGTGCCGAAGTTCTGCACCTCGTATTCGCGCGTGAACGGCTGGTCGGTGGTCTCCACGCTCACCGCCCACCATGCGCGGGCGCGCTTCGGATGGTCGGCGAAGATGGAGAAGAAGATGTCGGTGTCGAGTCGTTTCGTCTCGGTATCGGACGTCAGGTAGACGATGTTGTCGGCGAAGTACGGGATGCGGAAGTCGCCGTGCAGCTTCTCCAACGTGGGCAGGAAGTCCTTCGGGCGCATGTGGCGGCGCTGCGCGCGTTCCAGCTTCGTGCCCTCGTTCCACGTGTACATGACGAACAGGATCGCGATGGTGAGCAGCATCGTGAACCAGCCGCCGTGCAGGAACTTCGCCATCGACGCGATGAAGAACAGGATCTGGATGGCGAGGAACAGCACGAGGAACACGATCGCGCCGACCCGCCGCTTCGCGTACCACAGGTACACGGCGAGCAGGATCGTCGTCGTGATCATCGTGATGGTGAGCGCGAGTCCGTACGCGGCGGAGATGTGTTCGGAATCCTTGAACATCGCGAGCACGAGCAGCGTCGCGACGCACAGCACCGCGTTGACGACCGGGATGTACAGCTGCCCGCGCGTACGCGCCGGGTAGCGCACCTGAAGATGCGGCATCCAGTTGAGTCGCGTCGCCTCGGAGACCATCGTGAACGCGCCGGTGATGAGCGCCTGCGACGCGATCACGCCGGCGGTGACGGACAGCACGACCGCCACGTAGCGCACGTTCGGCGTCATCATCTGGAAGAACGGGTTCAACGATTTCATCGTCGTGTAGTGCGGGTCACGGCTGTGCGCGAGGATCCACGCGCCCTGGCCGAAGTAGCAGCACACGAGCGCGACCTTGATGAACGGCCACGTGAAGTAGATGTTGCCGCGGCCCACATGGCCCATGTCGGAGTAGAGCGCCTCGGCGCCGGTGGTCGCGAGGAACACGGTGCCCATGAGCGCGATGCCGGCGTCGTTGTGCGGGCTGAACAGGAACCGCACGCCGTACACCGGGTTGAGCGCGGCGAACACCGTCCAGTCCTGCGCGAGGTTCACGAGGCCGACCACGGCGAGGAAGCTGAACCAGACGAGCACGATCGAGCCGAACACGCGGCCGATGCTTTCCGTGCCGCGCGACTGCACCATGAACAGCACGACGATGATGACCACGGTAATCATCAGCGTGAGGCTCGGATTGTCGTCGAACAGTTCCTCGAGCGGCGGCAGCGTCTGCAGGCCCTCGACGGCGGAGCTGATCGACACGGCCGGCGTGAGCACCGAGTCGGCGAGGAACGCGGCACCGCCGACCATCGCGGGGATGGCGAGCCACGCGCCGCGGCGGCGAATCAGCGAGTACAGCGCGAAGATGCCGCCTTCGCCGTTGTTGTCGATCTTCATCGCGATGAGCACGTATTTGACGGTGGTGATCAGCGTGATCGACCAGAACACCAGCGACAGCATGCCAAGCACGGCCTCACGGTCGACGCTGCCGATGCCGCCCTGCCCGGAGAGGAACGTCTGCGCGGTGTAGAGCGGCGAGGTGCCGATGTCGCCGTAGACGACGCCGAGCGCGACGATCATCATGCCCCAGCTGACCTTGTTCGGCCCGGACTGCAGGCGCGCCCACCAGCGGCCGAAGCGTCCCTTCGCGGCGGTGGTGGCGAGCTTGGCGGCCTCCTTGTTCTCGGCCTCGGCCTGCTTGGCGAGGACCTCGCGCTCCTCCTTGGTGAGGGTGCGGCGTGAGACCTTCGGGGCGTTGGTGAAGGTGTCGGCCCTCAGCAGCGCCTCCTTCTCCGCCTTGGCCTTCTCCTGGCGCTCCTGCCATTCCCGGCGTTCCCGCCGTTTCCCGTCCAGGGCCGATCTGCCGGATTTCGTATTCGTTTCGGTCGCGGTGCCGCCTACCACCTTGCGGGCGCGTTTGGTCTGCTGATTGCGGTCAGCCATACGCTCAATCCTCCATGCGGAGCAGCCTCACACTGCCTGCCGTTCTCGATGCTCTTTCGTCTCTTGCGTCACACTCGCTTTTCTTCGGACACACATCGTAGTCCGCCACCGCAATCACCACAAATTCACCAGCGGCACCAATCATCGCCGCGAAATCAGCGGAAATCCACCATTCCTCCCCCACTTCGCCTGATATTCACCGTGCCGTCACCGCACCGTGCGCCACCGCCACACTCGCACGCGACTCACACGCCGTACACCGCGCGCGTGGTGGCGCGGGTGCCGCGCGCCACCGCCGCGAGCGGCATGTCGAGCGTATCGGCCATCGCGCGCAACGTGTACGGAATCATGTACGGCGCGTTCGTGCGCCCGCGGTACGGCATCGGCGTGAGGTACGGCGCGTCGGTCTCCACCATCGCGTGGTCGAGTCCGACGATGCGCAACGATTCGCGGATTCCCTCGTTGCCCTTGTAGCTCACCGTGCCGGAGAAGCTCAGGTACCAGCCGTTCTCGCGCGCGATCGCGGCCATCTCGGCGTCGCCGGAATACGAGTGGAAGACGGTGCGTTCGGGCGCGCCGTCGGCGAGCAGCGTCTCGATCACTTCGCGATGCGAGTCGCGGTCGTGGATCTGCATCGGCAGGTTCAGCTCCTTGGCGAGCGCGATGTGCGCGCGGAACGCCTCGCGTTGCAGTTCCAGCGCCCCCTCGCCGGTGCGGAACAGGTCCATGCCGGTCTCGCCGATCGCGACGACCTGGTCCGGGTATGCGCGTGCGAGGCGTTCGACCTCGGCCATGGCCTCGTCGAACGGCACGTCGTGGTACGGCTTGTACGTGACGGCCAGTCCGTCCGGCCCGGCCACCGCGCGGTGGCCGTGGCGCACGGCCTCGTTCGGGTGGATGGCGATGGCCGCGTGCACGACGCCCGGGTGCGCGACGGCCATGTCGATCGCGCGTTGGAGGTTCGGCAGCTCGCAGCCGCAGTCGATGATTCCGGTCACGCCGACCGCCGCCGCCTGCGCGAGCAGTTCGTCGACGTCGTAGACGGGCACTTCCGGCTGCCCTTTCGCGACGGCCTCGTAGCTCATCGCGCGTGCGAACGGCACGACGGATGCGACGTGCGTGTGGTTGTCGATGACGTGGGCGTCCTCCGGCAGCGATTCCGGCGCGGGCGCCCAGCTGCGGTCGCGATGATGATGCTTGCTCATGGTTGCCCAGTGTAGTTGCGGAGGCGGCGAGCGACCTTCAGGAGAATGAACCCATTGATTGACAGGTCATTCCTCCCTGCGCAGCGTTCCATTGTCCATCGTGTACAGCGTATCCGCTATCTGGCCAAGTTCATCGCTGTGATGGCTCGCGATGATGACTGTATTCCCCAAGTCCTTCTGATGACGCATCTCCTGCAGGAACACCGTCACCGACGCCTCGTCCAGCCCATTGGTCGGCTCGTCGAGAAGGATCAGGCGTTGATGCTCCATCAGCGCCTGTACGACGCCGAGCTTCTGCCTCATTCCCAAAGAATAGGAGCTGACTTTCTCGTTACGATGTACTTCTAGTCCGAATTCCGTCAGAAGACGCCGCGTCTCCTCCTCGTCATAGCAGCGGTTGATGTCGGCCAGATACCGCAGATTCTGCTCTCCGCTCTCGGACAGCACGAAACCGGGGCTTTCGATGATTACGCCCACTGGTTCAGGAAGTCGGCGGTTGAATTCCACCGTTCTGCCCTCAATCGTCACAGAGCCGGAATCGGGCCTAATGAACCCACAGATGGCACGCAGTAGCATGGTCTTGCCGGAGCCGTTCGGCCCCACAATACCGTAGACATGTCCATAATCGAATTCCGCGTTGACGTTGCGCAGGATGGGCTTATGTTTAATGGTCTTGGAGTAGTCGGTGATAGTCACATGCATGATGTCCTCCTTTGATGAATTGATTCTCTTCGGTTTCGACTCCGCCCGATGCTCGTGGCTATTCATTGAATCTGCACATGATCGAATACCATCCAATCCGTAAGGGCCAGAATCGCGACGACGACCAACGTCACGATGCACGGAAACGACGACTCTCCCAACCATTGGCGAATCGGCGGAATGGCGATGACGACAAGATATACGAAACCCGCCATGCCATACCCCACCCCATGCGCGTTCATCAAGTATGCGAGATTGACGATAAGAACGAGCGCCATAAGAATCAGCGCTGAGCAGAGCGATGTACGCACCAGCATGTCTTGGTCGACATCCGGCAGCAGCCATGCCGTGACCATTGACTGCGGGACGCTAAAGACCGCGCACTCCGCAGTCACGACACCGAGATACCGGAGGAACTGGGCGACGCCACGAGGCTTGCGGATATACACAAGGTAATCAGGGGTACAAAGATACCGCGAGTCACAACCCAGCGGAAGTGCCAGCCCGAACGCCATATAGGCGATTGGATACAGACTTGCGACTAAATCGAACGTCTCACCGGGCGACACCGGTCTGACCATGCCGATGAAGACATCCGAGTGCGGAACCGTCCAGAAAAATCGGTACATGACAATTATGTAGATGGCGATGAGCAGCAGGCGCATCGGCGAGTCCCCCGCAAAGGACTGAGTAGCGGCCTTCAGTGCGTGCATGTCACTCCCCCAAACGATCGGTGCGGTCAAATGCCATGACGTTGCCCAACCCCATGAATACACAGTAGCCGACAAACGGCATGATCTGGTTGACCGCAACCACGGACCATGAGGGAGCAATCGGATACCAGAAGTAGTACACATATCGTGTCACATCACCGATGAGCGGAGCGAACAGCCATGCGGCCATCATGAAGAAACCAAGCATCGCCGGCACCACTTGGCCGAACGATAGGCCGCAATTCACCAACAGCAGCACCAACAGCGATACCGAAGCAACCATCATCACGGTCTGCACGAGCACCATCCCCAATACGGACGTCAACAGACCATCAACTGCCGAGCGGCGGAGCACCAAGAATTCCAATGTCCCGAACAACACCACGGACCAGATTCCGCTGCCGACCGACACGATCACGAGCCAGATGAAATTGTCGCGCAGCTCCCGCGTCGGGTCTTTCCGGCAACGTTCGAACACGCCGTAACGCACGCCGCCAATCAGCTGCAATAGAAGAGCCAGCGGCAAAACGCCTCGTGCTGCGCAATCCACCATGAACCCACGATAGTCGGCCACGGCGCCCTGCTCCGCTGTCGCAGGCCCGCGATAGGCGTTGACAAGCAGCATAGACGCACAGAACAATAAGGATGCCACCGCGACCGCAATCAACACGGCTTTCATCATCGGAGACGATCGTCTAATCTCCAACAGCGCCCTAGCGAACATCACGCGACAACTCCACGAACGATAGGAAAGTAACGATAGCGGAAAGCCCGATGACATTGATGGCGATGCCGGTCCAACTGCGCAATGCCGCATCTGGCAGCGAATTGCCCACCGCAATGTACAGGAAAACGTTATGGCTCCATTGGTCCGGCACCGCGTAGAACGTGAGCGTCGGCATCATCCACCACACCACGCTCAACACAAAAGGCACCAGCAACTCCACATACCGATGGCGGGTGAAGAACGAAGCGCCGACTGCGACAGCAGAGAACAGGCCAGCGACGACGAACACCAGCAATATGATGAAGAGAATCAGCAGCACCTGATTGATTCGGTACATCGGATAGGCCCAGGACGTGGCATCGATGAGTACATATCTCGGCAGCACCTGACCAGTGGTATGGTCAACCGCATCGCCATCGATGAAACTCAAATGCGGAATGGCGATGGCGGCGGCAATCAAATTAACGATGAGCGGCAAAGAACCGCCAATGCCACCGAGTAGGAAACCGGACAGCACTGAGGTCCGCAACACCGTGCCACGCCCCTCCCGCGCAAGGACTTCATACAGCCGCCCACTGAACCGTTCTTTGGCGAGTACACCGCCTCCCAATAATGCGGCAAGGAACGGCAACATAAACAAATACAGGCCTGAACCGTTACCATCTGCATTGAACAGCATGACCTCACGCAGAAAGGTCGGCTTGCTTCCCCACCGCCAATACGCCGCATGGTGCACCGTCCAATACTGCATCCCAATCAAAGCCACGGACAGCGCCACCAACGCCAGCATTCGCAGGCTTCGCAGATTGGAAACCAATTGCTTTCCCAACAACGCCCCGTTCACCACGACACCCCCTCATGTCATCAGTACGCAAAAACGTGCCGCTCCGGCACCCGCCGGAGCGGCACACCATAATTCGCCAGCGCTACGCACGGGCATCAGACTGAGTCCGGGCTCCAAACACCGGAAGCACTGCCTGATACGTTAGCCGTATTCTGTATACGCATATGAACTTGGGTGCGGTTGAACCATTCATATGCATAATTCGTGACATACGCCCAGTGCCCTGGAGTCAGACGTACAGTCTCGGAATTGATATCCTTATTCCAATACTGCAACATCCAAGCGCGAATCTGGCGCCCGCCATCTGCGCTATGAAGCGCAATATATCCTGAGGAAGCGTCCTCCTTCCAGCGGTTTTGCGTATCCTGCGCATTCCAACCGACGAGATACATGCTCCATGCAGTGTCCCCATGGTTGTTAGCCAATGCCGGTGTCGCAAAACACAGCGATGCCGCAAGCACTGCGAATACAGCGCTTAAACGTTTACCGATAATCTTCAGACTGCTCATTATAACCTCCTTGTTGCTGTTTCGAATTGCTCTGGAATATCTTGGCTATAACAATATGATGACGTAGAGTGCAAAGCCAGCACTATGCAGAAAACTGCATACGGTGAGCATGAAGCAATAGCATGGGCTATCATAAAGGCCATGAATGAAGGCGGAACGGATGAGCGGCACCCCACACGCATCGGTGTATTGGACAATGACCCCTGTGCCTTGGATTGCATCGTGCGCATGCTTCGGGTATGCACACAACGTTGCAATAATCGAGTAAATATATGGTCTACGACATTTCCCACAGAGGCAATCCAAATCTGTTGCGACAGCACGAAACCTACTGAAATCCTGTTGCTTGATATGGCGCTGAGAGGCGTCACCGGTCCGCGAATCGCCCATGAAATCCTGCGCAAAGCACCTCACACCCATATCATCGGCATGACGTCATATGATGTGGAAACCTATCGTGAAAATGCCGAGGCCAACGGCGTGCCTGTCCTGCTGGACAAAGCCAGCCTGCCGAAAACATTACAACCGACGATCTCACGGATCCTGCAATCCACGTATGCCGTCCCGCCTGAAGATACGAGTGGGCCTTCCAGTATTCCCGAATCCGACACCCCCACTCGAAGACCTCTTAGCGCAAGGGAAATACAAGTCGTCGCTTTGAGCCTGCAATCGTTGAACAATAAGCAGATTGGGAAACGCATGGAAATCAACGTCGATACTGTTTCTTCGTATCGCCGGAACATACGGCAAAAACTGAATGCCCGTACGTGGTACGAAGCTCTGAGCATCTGCCAATCGCTTCATATCGTATGAACATATGCCCTATCCTCCATCATTAATATGAAAAAACTATTGAAAATAATCAGTCAAAGCAAAGCCATGAATTGGCTTCGGAGAAAATTTCTACACCCATATATTTCCGCCTTATCTTGCTTTTTTTGCTTTCTTTATATAGTGGAAATAATACCGTTCATCAATACAGAACTTCTCAGCATAAAACCCGACATTCAATTTCTCACACACATCGCATTACAAGTAGCGGCCTTCATAACTTTGATACTGAAACCAGAAATCGGAGTTTATACAATCACAGGAATAACTGCAGTAGAAATTGCAATTTTCTATCTGCATTTCCACGCCCGTCCCACGGATTCTAACTATCTCCGCACTATCTTCAATTACTTTTGCAAGTTATTTCAATGAAATAGAGGGAATTGCTTTAGGTGCCATATTGGTCCTTTCGTCTACTATAAATGGACTTCTATCGACAGATCAAGACATGGGAAATGGAGGATTTCTCTCTTACTCAGCTTTTGTTATTGTATGCATATGCATAGGCATGCAAATTCGGCAGCAATACCGCACAAAACTTCTTCAGCAAACGAACCAGCATTTAGCAGACAATCAAATGATTGCGAATAATTTACATGATGACACAGCAAATAATTTGTCAGATATCATCCTATTGCTATCTCAGATGCAAGAAGCAAATATTGACAATACGACAAGGAAGCAAATTGACTTGACGAAGAAACTTGCTTCCGAAGCTTTGTCGTGCACACGTCAATCCATAAGAACGCTACAATTTGACAATTCAGAAACACCAAAACGGCCCCATAGACCAATACACTCTCAAGACATACAGCAAGTTGTCGACCAAGGGAAAGCAATATTAAACAACCTTGGCATGACTGGCAGCATCATTATTATTGGCGAGCCCCAAAAACAAACAACGCCACACAGTCTCACAGTCGCAAGCAACATTTTAAAGGAATTATTCAATAATATAGCCAAGCACGGCGATCATTCATCTCCGTACACTTTGATGGTCTCCTACACCACAAGATTCATTGTGATTGAAACAACGAATTCCATCCACGGTTTTCAACAAGTCAGTTCCGCCACCCCTACGCAGAGCACGCAGATGGGATTGACCCACTACCGCAAGCTCATTGAGAAATGCGGCGGAATCTGGGAAAAACAGAGAACGGCCTCATACTGGTCACTCCATATTGAGATACCCAACGACACGGCGATACTCTAATCGTTCCGCACTGAATGCTATAGCGTATCAACGCCGATATCCGCAGAGCCACCACAGCCATGACGGACATGGAAAGACACGAGTGTTCATCTGTGGCGATACACCCCCATTCGGCACATCCCCCGCCCACGCCGTCGCAGGCGACATACCCAGCACCAGCAATGCGACAATCATCACCGTGGTCATTTTCTTCGTCACACGTTCGACCATTCGCCCATTTCTCATTTGTCGCATGCTAGGCCTCCATTCACAATAATCCTTCTATGATTCCACATGTTCTCCGGGATGAACGCAACCCTCATACAGAAAACTGCATAGGCAAACTCCCATGACATGCATCAGCAACAAAGGCAGGCCACATCACTTCGGTCGATGGCCGATTTCGACATGGGGTTTCAACCGCATTGCATTGGGATATCTAGCGGCGTTGATGGAACCTGCCGGAGCTCTATCGGGCGGTTCTGTCCACGACCCTCACGGCCCCTTTCACAAGCCCACAATCCCCTCCCGAATCGTCACGGCTCACTCCTTGACCATCATCGTTTTCCCGTAGCAAACAATGGAGCGAACCGTGACGTCCCGGGAAGGAGCCGTGACGATCCCGGTGTCAACCGTGACGGTCACCGTGACAATCCAGGAGGGAGCCTCCGCCCCTACTTCCAGCAGTCCTCGTAGTCGACGCCGGTCAGGCGTTCGACCACCTCGCGCGTGGCGGGCGCGACGTCGGCCTTCGCGCCGCCGTTGCGCAGTCGCGTCACTTCGCGCAGGACCACGCCGTCGGTGCGCTTGTCGATGACGAGTCGCGTGGAGACGATCCAGCCGGCGATCATCGCGAACGAGAACCACCCGAGCAGCAACGCGCCCACACCGACGCGCGCGGCCGGCGTCTGCACGGCCCGCGTCGCGTCGAACCCGACCGCGCCGAGAATCACGCCGACGCAGATCGTCGCGAGACCGGAACCCACTTGACGGAACGACGCCTGGATGCCGGAGAACGTGGCGGAACGGTACCGGCGCGTGACGATCTGATCGATGTCCGCGATATACGGGAACACCGCCCACGGCAGATACCCGCACAGGGATTTGAACGCGAAGAACCACAGCGAGGCCGCGACGGCGAGCGCGGTCCACGCCGCGCCCGGCAGGTGGCCGGCGCACAGCCACAACGCAAGGAACCACACCACGCCGAGCAGGCAACCGGCGTAGTTGAGCGCGTACATGCGGCGCGGGCCGAGGCGGGTCATGCCGAAACCGAACAGCGGCATGAGCGGCAGGGAGACGGCCGCGCAGCCGAGCAGCAGCGAGGCGAACGCGGCCGTGCGGTTCCAGTCGTAGACGACGAAGAACACGAATGTCTGGCCGAACACGTCCATCGTCACCTGCACGAGCAGGTAGATGGCGAGATGCTTGCGGAATTCGCGGATACGCAACGTGGTCGCGTATTCGGCGAGCACCTTGCCGGCGCGGCGCATCCACCGACGTACGCCGACGTGCCCGTCGCGCCGTTCGCCGCGCGCGTACGCGCCGAAGCCGGCGCGCTCGGGCGTCATCTCCCACGTGCTGCGCCAGCATGCGAACACGGCGAGCGCGAACAGGATGGTCGTCGTGATCGTGAACGCCATGTAGCCGGTCGGCGCGGTCTCGCCGAACACGGCGAGCGTCGCGGCGCCGGCGAGCGGGATCGCCGTGCCCGCGCCGGTGGAGATGAACAGGCGCACGGTGGACAGTTTGGTGCGCCCGTTGAAGTCGGCGGTCATCTCGCCGGGAAGCGGGTTGTAGGCGGTCTGGAACAGTTGCGCGAGCACGACCCAGAACACGTAGGCGGCCACGTAGGCGGCGAACGGGAGTCCGGGGATCCACAGCAGGACGCCGACGAGGATGAGCGGTCCGATGATCATGAGGAGGAACCGGCGGCGGCCGTATTTGAGGCCGATCGGGTAGCGGTAGAGATTGTCGTCGAGGACGCCGAACGCGAGCGCGGCGATGGCGCTGACGAGTGCGCTCACGCCGATCACGGCCTGCGCGGCGGCGATGTTCATGCCGCAGAAGCGCGTCCAGAACAGGGCGAGATACGTGGCGATGATGGTGAGCTGGCCACCGCCGTAGAAGTCGCCGACGCCGAAGCCGACGGCCTCGCGTATCGTGATCTTGCGCACGAGGTCACGTGCGCCTTTCTGGTTCTTGTTGCTCGATTCGCTCGCTCCACTCGCTGCTCTCGCCATATTATCCAGCCTAGTTCGTGCGGCGTCCGCCGTGATGGGGTCGGTCCGGGATCGTCACGGTTTGGTCCGTGAATGTCACGGTCGCCCGTGGGTCGGTCCATGACCGTCACGGTTCCCTCCGGGACCATCACGACTCGATCCACGGTTTGCCATGGAAAAACGATGCAAACCGAGGAGGGAACCGTGACGGTCCGGGAGGGAACCGTGTTGCTTGGTGACTACTTGATGAGGCAGGGCAGGGACGGGCTGGATTCCGCAGACATGCCGATGGCGTTGACCGCGATCACCGATGCCGTGTAGTTGCCTGGCGTCAGTCCGGAGACGCTCTTGGCCTCGTCGCCGGCCTCGGCCTTGACGACCTTGACCGTGTTCTCGGTGAGGTTCCTGAGCGTCAGCACGTACGACTCGATCGGGGTGCCGCCGTCGGCGGGCGCCTTCCAGGTGACGTTCATCGTGTCGTCGGCGGAGGTCACGCCCGGCTTGTTGGGCTTGGACGGCACGGCGGCGACGATGACCGGCTCGCTGGGCTCGCTCGTCTCGGACACGCGGTCCTCGCCGGTGGTGGTTTCGAGCGTAACCGTGTAGGTGCCGCGCGCCACGTCCTCGAACGTGTAGGCGGTGACGCCGACCGGCGCCCATGCGGTGCGCTTCGGCGCGGCGGAAGCGCCTCCGGCGACCGGCGTCAGGTGGATGTTGACGCCGCCGCGGCCGAAGCCGGATCGGGTGTCGACCTCGTCCCAGGCGACCGCCACGGCACCGGTCTCGACGATCAGTTCGGCGGTCGGGGCCTTCGGGCGCGGCACCGTCTCGTCGATGGCGCCGGCGTCGGCGCGGCCGACCTTGAACGGCACGGAGACGGCGCTTTCGCCTTCGCCGATCGCGTTGCGCCCTTGCACGGTGACGGTCCACTCGCCGGCGGGCACGTCGGTGACGAGCGCGTGCGTGTCGGTGCCGACGACGCCGGCCGGAATCACCTCGCCGGCGGCGTTGACGAGCGTGAGCGTCGTGCCGAGAATCGGCGAGCGGCCGTCGGAGGCGAACTGCCAGTTCACCTGCACGTCGTGCGCCTGCACGTTCACGGCGACGTCGGTCGGCTCGGACGGGATGGCGGGCATGTGATGGTCGGCGAAGACGGCGACCTCGACGAGCTGCAGGGCGTATTCGCCGCCCTCGTTCGGGTTGGAGCGCAGCTTCGTGGCCTCGACCTTGACGTAGCGGACGTCGTCCACCGGCGCGAAGTCGAAGGCGCGCGGCGTGCCGTTGGCGGGCAGCGCGTAGTCGCGCTTGTCGGCGACGGTCGTCCACGCCTTGCCGTCCGCGGAGACGGCGATCGTGAAGTCGACCGGGAAGCCCTGGCCCTGGTTCGGGTCGACCGCGCGGTGGCCGGCGGCGAACTCCTGCACGCCGCCGACGCCCTCGCCTTCGCCGTGGAACGCCTCGGCGACGGTGCCGCCGGGGTTCTCGCCGCGCGGCGCGAGCACGACCTGCGCCACGGTGGTCGGATGGGCGAGCTTCAGCAGCACCCACTCGTCGTGGTTCTCGGCGGTCGGTTCGCTGGACCAGCCGAAGTGGTCGTAGTCGGCCTTGAATTCGCCGTCGACGAGCGAGGCGGAGGTCCAGCCGTTGCGCGTCGAGTTGGAGCTCACGCGCACGGTCGCGCCGAGCGCCTTGTTCGCGGGGGCGTCGGCCTCGCCCAAGCCGGTCTCGCCCGAACCGGTCGGCAGCTTGCCGGCGGTGAAACGCACGGTGACGGTGACGGTGTCGCCGTTCTCGCCGGTGTATTCGATCTGACCGGTGTAGGCACGTCCGGTTTCGAGACCGGCCACGTTGACCGTGTAGAACAGTTCCTGCTCGTGGCGCAGGTTGCCGGAGAGACGCTCGAAGCTGATCGAGCCGGAGGCGTCGTCCACCACGCGGGCGGTCCACTTCTCGCTCAGCGCGCCGCCCTGCTGGTTCAGGTGCAGGCAGTGCTTGACGTTGCGCGACGCCCAATCCACGACGCCCAGGTCGATGTCGGGGCGGTTGGAGCCGATCTTCGCGGGCGCGGGGCGGCCGATCCAGCCGAGGAAGTTGTCTTCGGAGAACTTGACCTTGCCCTGCTTGACGACGCTCAGCGTCTCGATGAGCTTCGACTCGTAGGTCTCGACCTCGCCGGGCACGTGGATCTCGATCGGCGTCTCGACGAACTCGCCGTGCTCCACGGTGACGGTCTTCGAACCGCTTTCGACCTCGCGACGCGTACCGTCCTGTGTGTTGAGCGCGGACACGGTCCAGCGCACTTCGAGCTCGGTGCCGTCGATCTCCTCGTCGTTGTAGACGATGAGCGTGCGCTGCGAGGTGGTGCCGAGCGCGTAGATGGCGTGCGGCAGGCCGAGGCGCGGCTCCTTGTCGTATTCCTTGTCGAACGCGGCCACGTCGGCGTAGGAGTTGGCGAAGTAGCGGTAGCCGTCGCCTTCGATCCAGCGGGCGTCGCCCTCGGCGGTCGGGTCGAACTGCGGACGCAGCAGGACGCGCGGGTTGAGGCCGTGGCGCGTGTGTTCCTGGTCGAGTTCGACGACCTTCTCGATGTTGTCGTAGATGAACATCGACAGGCAGAACGGCTTCCAGTTGGCCATGCGCGTGGTGCGCACGCCGCGGGTCACGCGACCGACCTCACGCCCGAAGTCGGCGCGGGAGATCGTGTCCGGGTTGCCGTTGAGTCGGCCGTGGTAGATGTCCTTGATGGTGCCGTCCTCCGCGTACTGCGGGATGCCGGCGGTGGAGACGGAGAACTCCTCGCCCGCGCCGAGCGGCAGGTCGCCGTCGATCTGGTACAGGTCGTAGATGTCGGGCGCGCTGGTCATGCCGGACGGGTAGCCGCCGTAGTAGTGGCGGGAGTCCTCGTTGGTGATCGGTTTGTTGAAGCCGTCGTTGATGACCATGCGCGTCGGGTCCTCGCGGTTCGCAGCGGCTTCGAGCGGCGGGATGAGAATCTCCGCGTCGTTCGGGTTCCACGCCTCGTTGGTGGTGGACCACAGGATGATGGACGGGTGGTTGCGGTATTCGCGCACCCAGCGTTCCACCCATTCGACGTAGTAGCCGATGGCCTCGTCGGAGTAGTTGAGGTAGTACGGCGGGTCGAGGGACACGTTGGACGTGGAGCCGGGGTTCCAGAATGCGGTCTCCTCCTCGAGGAGCATGCCGGTCTCGTCCGCGTGGTCCATCAGCACGTGCGACGGCACGGAGCGGATGTGGTTGCGGATGATGTTGCAGTTGGCGTGCTGGTAGGCGTCGATCCACGCCTTGGCCATCGCGTCGGTGGCGTGGTTGTCGTCGAGAACCACGCCATATGCATCGCCGATCTCATTGATGAGGTCGCGGTTGCCCTGGTTGAGCAGACACAGGGAGTCGCCGCGCAGACGGATCTTGACGCCGTTGAGGATGTACGCGTCGCCTTCGCGCCAGAACTGGCGGAAGCCGAAGCGGTCGGAGTATTCGTGCACGGGCCGCGCGGCCGCGTCGCCCGCGCCCGCCGCCGTGATCGTGGCGTCGACGGTGTACAGGAACGGGTCGGCGCGCGACCAGTAGTGCGCGTCCGGCCATCCCTTGGCGAGCTTGACGACGGTGGTCGCGCCGGCGGCGACGTGCGCCGTCGCGCCGTCGAAGGCGAGCGCGACCGGCTTTTCGCCGTCCGCCGCGTCGTCGCCCTTGACCGGGCGCACGACGGCGGCGAGATCCAGTTCGGCGTCCGCGCCGGTGTGGTTGACGATGGTGACGTTGACGGCGAGTTCGTCGTCGCTCGGATCGGCGTTCTTCTTGAGGTCCGGCATGATCTGGAGGTCGTCGATCCTGAGCTTCGGCTTGGTGACGATCTCGACGTCCTCGCCGATGCCGACGCGGCCGACGATGTTCTCGACGCCGAACGGGAAGAGCAGGCGGTCGGGGCCGCCTTCGGTGGCGAGCGCGTCGTCGGGCAGCGCCTTGACGCTCCACACTTCGATGCGGATTTCGTTCTCCCCGGCCTTGACGACGTCGTTGATGTCGAGGTCGTACGGCAGGAGGGTCATCAGGTAGCCCTTGGTGGTGACGGGACCGACCGACTTGCCGTTCACGTACACCTTGCCGAGCGTGGCGAGCGCGCCGACATGCAGGAACACGTCCTCGTCCTTGATGTCCTCGGGCAGGTCCACGGTCTTCACGTACACGCCGTGGCGCAGTCCCTGTTCCCATTCCTCGGGGTATCCGGTGGTGCGGCTGAGCGAATCCCACCAGGTAGGCACGATGATGTCGTGGCGTTCGTCGCCACCGTCGGGGTAGAAGTCCCACACGCCATTGAGGTTGAGCCTCATTGCAATACCTTTCGCTTGTCCTCTTGCTCCGTGGCGAAACCGTCTTCGTCCGGATCACGAGGTCTACGATAGAGGGCCGTCGCGTTTGCCGGTTTTTGCCATCCGTTTGCCATACCACGTTTGCCGGCTTTTGCCATGACCATCGCCGCATCATCGCGCATAATCCGCGCCATTCCAACGCGCGGCCGGACATCGCACGCATCGTCGATTGCCATCGTTTGCCAAAATCACGCACCGCCGCGGCCGGACGTCCGCGGCTGGCTACACTCGGTACCGACATCGGACATACGTGTGCGCGCACGGACGGCGCGCGCACGGGAACAAGGAAGATCGGAGCAGTCACCATGTCTCGTTTCTCACGTCTTCGCAACGTCGCGACGACCGCCGCCTGCGCCGTCGCCGCGATCGGCATGATCGCCGCGACGGGCGGCTGCGGCGGATCGACGGCGGCGGAAGGGACCGCCGACGATCCGGTCGAGATCACGCTGTGGACCTGGCAATCGACGATCGGCGACTTCGTGAAGGCGTTCGAGAAGACACACCCCGGCATCAAGGTGAAGGTGACGAACGCGGGCGCGAACGAGGACGAATACATGCAGCTCACCAACGCGCTCAACGCGGGCCGTGGCATCCCGGACGTCGTCTACCTCGACTTCAACGCGGTCCACCAGTTCGCGATCTCCGACCAGCTGCGCTCGATGAACGACTTCGGATACTCGTCCATCCGCGGCGATTTCACCAAGGCCGCGCAACGCAATGTCACCGTGAACGGCGAACCGTACGGCCTGCCAATCTCGTCGGGCCCGATGGTGATGTTCTACAACAAGACCGTGTTCGACCAGGCCGGCGTCGCCAAGGCCCCGACCACGTGGGACGAATACCGCGAGGCCGCCGAGAAGATCAAGGACGCCACCGACGGCAAGGCGCATATCACCAACGACACCGGCGACGGCGGCTTCATCACGTCGATGCTCTGGCAGGCCGGCGCGAAGCCGTTCAGCGTGGACGGCACGACTATCGGCGTGGACATGACCGCGAAGCACGTCTCCCGGTTCACCGACCTGTGGCAGGGAATGCTCGACGACGATCTGATCGACGTCTCCACCTCGATGTGGACCGACGACTGGTGGCGCAGGCTCGATGACGGGTCGATCGCGACCGTCCTGACCGGCGCGTGGCTCGTCTCGTCGATGCAGAAGAACCTCACGCGCACCGCCGGGCAATGGCGGATGGCCCCGATGCCGCAGTACACGGCCGGCGCGCACGCGAACGGCGAGAACGGCGGCGGCGCGCTCGCCCTGCCGAAGGGCTCCGACGAGGCGAAGACCAAGGCCGCCTACACGTTCGCCGAATGGTTCGCGCACGGCGACGGCGTGGACGTGAACCTCGAGCAGGGCGGCATCCCGCCGCTCGAATCGGTGCTGGAGGACAAGCGCTGGCTGGCCGAGACCGACGATTTCTTCGGTGGGCAGAAGACGCATGAGACGATCGCCGAGGCCGCGCGCGACGTGACGACCGACTTCGACTACCTGCCGTACATGGCCTACGCGAACTCGATCGCCGTCGATTCGATCGGCCAGGCCTACCATGGCAAGACCACCCTTGCCAAGGCCCTCGTCACCTGGGGCGAATCCCTCAAGACCTACGGCCGTCAGGAAGGCTTCACCGTCAAATAACGGCCGGATAAGGGTCTACGCCCGCCGGCGCTCCCCCACCGAACGGCGCACGATGATCGAGGTATCCACGAGCGACACCTCCGGATCGGCCTCCTCCTCGCAGCGGATGCCGTATTCGGCGAGCTTCGCCATCACCTGCGTATCCGCCGGATTGCGGTAGGCAGCGGACCGCTGCCCGAGCAACCGGTTCACCGCCACCTGCCCGAGCTGCGCGCGCGGGATGCGGATCGTCGTGATCGGCGGCGTCACCACCGGCGCGATCAGCGTGTTGTCGAATCCGATGACGGACACGTCATCCGGCACGACGACGCCGTCGGCGGTCAGACGCAATACGATACCGGCCGCAATCAGATCGTTGTACGTGACGATGGCCGTGGCCGACCCGCCTTCCAACGCGAGCGCCGCCTGATACCCGCCTTCGACGGTCGCGTGGACCGGTCCGATGCGGTTGACCTTGAATCCCATGCGCTGCCCGATGTCGTGCAGGAACCGCCACCGCGACTGGTCCGCCCATGAGGCGGACGGCCCGGCCACATACGTGACGGCCGCATGATGGTATCGCTTGAACAGGCTCAGTGCCCGCACGACGCCGATGCGCGGGTCGGGGATCACACTGGCCACGCCTTCGACCGGACGGTTGAGCACGACCAGCGGCATGCGCCGGGCGTAGTCGCGGATGAAATCGGTGCGCGGCGCGTCGGAGGCGAGGATGACGCCGTCCACCTTCCCGACGAGATGGTCGAGCATCTGCATCGTGCGTTGCGCGGAATCACCGGTCTCGATGACGCTCACCGCGCTGTCCGACTCCATCGCCGCGATCTGCGCGCCCTTGAGGATCTGCGAGGAGACGCCGTCCGCCGTGTCCTTGACGATCATCGCGATCATGCCGCGATTGGACGGCGCAGAGGCGGTGCCGGGCGTCGCGACGTCGCCGCGCGCGGACGCCGGCGAGACGCCGGAACCGGCGCCCGCCGCGGCCCCCGCGTTCCCGGCGCGCGTGCGCGAGGTGGGTCTGCGCCGGTAGCCAAGCCGTTGCGCGACCTCGCGCACATGCTCGGCGGTCTGGAAGTTGATGCGATCGGGGTCGGAGAAGACGCGCGACACGGTCGAGATCGCGACGCCCGCCTCCGCCGCGACGTCGGCCAGCCGCACACGTTTGGTGGCCTTCGGTGCGACCGCCGATGAAGTCGCCGCGACCGCCGGCCCGTTCCCGCCGGCCGCGTCCTTGCTTTCGGTCGATCCGTGCGCCGCCATCGTTCCTCCCATCCGATTCCGTTTCATTGTACAGACCTCGCCCCAATGGCTTGCTTGCGGTCGGGAACCCGTGAAGCCGATCGGGGGTGGTCACGCGACGTACCGCGCGGCCCCCCCGATCGGCTTCACGAACGACTCACGCCTGAGCGCGACGCTCGGCGAGGTCGGCCTTGATCTGCTTGAACTTCGCCTCGGTGATCGGGTAGAAGTACATGATCGCGGCGGAAATCACGAAGCCGATGAGCGGCACGAGGCCGGCGGCCAGACGCAGGTTCTCGGCGACGGACGGGTCCTGGGCGACGTTCATGCCGGACTTGTAGCCGGTGAAGGCGAGGATGGCCGGGCCAAGCCAGGAAGTCAGGGCGCCGAACATCTGGCGGAAGAAGCTCAGGCCGGCCATGGCGGCGCCGTCGGTGCGCTTGCCGGTCTTCCACTCGTAGTATTCGACGGTGTCGCCTTCCATACCCCACACGTAGTTGCCGCAGAACTGGGCGCCGATCGCGTTGAGCGCGAGGGCGACGAGGGACAGCCACACGTTGTTCACGAAGATGAACATCACGCCGCCGATCACACCGAGCGCGCAGCCGAGGTACCAGCCGCCCTTCTTGCCGAGGTGACGGGCGATGACCGGGCCGAACGGGGAGGCGACCACGCCGATGGAGGCGTTGATCAGGGTGACGAGCGTGGTGATGAGGGCGAGCGTGCCGGCGTCCACTCCGTTGGCGAGGACCTCCTTGGCGATGATCGGTCCGATGGAGCCGACGCAGGTGGCGATCAGGTAGAAGCCGGTGGCGAAGCACAGGATGAGCAGCGCCGGGTTCTGGACGATGGCCTTGATGGTGTCGATGAAGGAGCTCTTCGGCTGCTCGGGCACGTCGATCTGCTCGATGGTGGTCTTGTACAGGAACACGTAGATGAGCGCGCCGACGAGGCAGAAGATCGAGACGATCGGCAGCATCAGCTTGGCGAGTTCGGACTGGTCCTTGACGGTGTTGATGGCCGGGGCGAGGGTGAAGGTGACGATCAGGCCGAACAGGGCGCCGCCGACCATGCGGGCGGAGGAGAGGCGCTGACGCTCGTTCTGGTCCTGCGTCATCGCACCGAGGAGCGCGCCGTAGGGCACGCCGCCGAGGGCGCCGAACAGCTGGTAGAGCAGGTAAGTGACGATGGCCCACGTGATCTTCAGGGCCATGTCGATGTCGGTCGGGATCGTGTACATGAGGCAGACCGCGACCATCATCGGAACGCCGAAGTAGACGACCAGACGACGGAACTTGCCGTTCTTGTTGGCCTTGACGCGGTCGGCGTAGTTGCCGGCGAGCAGGTAGACGACCGCTTGGAAGAAGCGGGCGAACAGGAAGATGTTGGCGACGATCAGCGGGTTGATGCCGATGTAGACGTAGTAGGTGGCCAGGAACATCGACATCATGCGCCAGCCGATGTTGTTGGCGAAATCGCCCGAGCCGTAGCCGACGATGTTGAGCCAGGTCAGTTTCTTCGGCGTCTTCTTCGCCGGCTGCGCTGTTGCAGTGCTCATCGAGAACTCCTTAGTTCCTTCTCATGGGTTCCATGTCCGGCTCGGTTGGGACGGCGCCGATTCTTCGCTTCATCGATTCTTCGGCTCCGCCGCCGTTCCGGACGACGAGTCACAACCTAATCCCGCACGCCGTTTGCCGTTTTTGCCAACCTTGTTCTTGCCACGATTTGCCGCTTTTTGCCATCAGCCGGGCCGTGCGCTCTCACAAAGACACAACGCAAAAAGAAACCCGGCGGGGAGAAACCGCCGGGTGAGAGAGAAGAGAGAAGAAGGGTTCAGTTATGGGGTTCGGGAAGAACCTCGCCAGTGATATTCACTTCGGGAAGGACTCCCAACCGCTGACATGTTTTAGTAAACCGTCCCTCCCTTGGAGGAACGATGCGCGTTCCTGAGAAACCTCTGAGCACTATGTGACGGTTTTGTAACCGCTTAGCATCGGCCCGGCACGCAGACGCGTGGCCCCCTCTGACGAGGGGACCACGCAAAACGGGGCTACTCGGCCTTTTCTTCGGCGGCGAGCTTGGCCTTTTCGGCGGCGAGGCGCTCGGCCTCGGCGGCGCGACGGGCGGCGAGCGCCTCGTCGAAGCGGGCGAGCTCCTCCTCGACGGCCTCCTTCGGGATCTTCGCGAAGATCGGCGTCGGCTTGGCGACGGGCGCGCCCACCTCGATCGGCTCGCTCTCCCACGGGTGCACGGTCTCGCCGAGCTTGTAGTCGCCGGTGATGATCGGGTACTTGAAGCCCGGCTTGTCGAGGTCCTCGACCTCTTCAAGGCGCGGCAGCGGCGAGAACACGCCCTTGCCGCCCAGGGCCTCCCACACCTTCTGCGAGGCGTGCGGCAGGAACGGGGCGAGCAGGTGGTTCGCGTCGGAAACGGCCTGCGCGGCCACGTGCAGCACGGTGCCCAGTCGCTTCTCGTCGTCCTTGATCTTCCACGGCTCGGTCGCGGAGATGTACTTGTTGATGTCGCCGACCACGCGCATCGCCTCGATGAGGCCCGCCTTCTGGTGGTGGTTCTCGATGAAGCCGCCGACCGTGGCGAACGCGCCGCGCGTCTCGTCGAGCAGGGCGCGGTCCTCGTCGGTCATCGAATCCTCGTCGAGCGCCGGGATCTCGCCGAAGTTCTTGGCGATGAGGTTGGCGACGCGGTTGACCAGGTTGCCCCACGAGGAGGCGAGCTCCTCGTTGTTGTGGCGCACGAACTCGGCCCACGTGAAGTCGGAGTCGGAGCTTTCCGGGCCGGCGATCGAGATGTAGTAGCGCACCGCGTCCACCGGGTAGCGGGAGAGGATGTCCTTGACGTAGATGACGATGCCGCGCGAGGAGGAGAACTTCTTGCCTTCCATCGTCATGAACTCGGAGGCGACGACCTGCTCGGGCATGTTCAGCGGGCCGAGCTTGCCGGTCTCGCCGCCCTTGGAGCCCTGGCCGTTGTAGGCGAGCATCTCGGAGGGCCAGATCTGGGAGTGGAACGTGATGTTGTCCTTGCCCATGAAGTAGTAGGCCGGGCAGGACGGGTCGTTCCACCACTGGCGCCACAGCTCCGGGTCGCCCTGACGGCGCGCCCACTCGATCGAGGCGGACAGGTAGCCGATCACCGCGTCGAACCACACGTACAGCTTCTTGTTCGGGTTGTCGATCCAGCCCTTCACCGGAACCGGGATGCCCCAGTCGATGTCGCGGGTGATGGCGCGCGGCTTGACCTCCTTGAACAGGCCCTTGGAGAAGTTGATGACGTTGGTGCGCCATCCTTCACGCGTGTTCAGCCAGGCGAGGTTCGCCTCGGCGAGCGCCGGCAGGTCGAGGAAGTAGTGTTCGGTCTCCTCGAAGCGCGGCGTCTCGCCGTTGATCTTGGAGACGGGGTTGATGAGCTCGTCCGGATCGAGCTCGTTGCCGCAGGCGTCGCACTGGTCGCCGCGCGCGCCCTCGGCATGGCAGATCGGGCACTCGCCCTCGATGTAACGGTCCGGCAGGGTGCGGCCGGTGGACGGGGAGATCGCCACCTGCTGCGTGCCCTTGTAGATGTAGCCGTTCTTCAGGCACTGCGTGAACATCTCCTGCACCACGTGCTCGTGGTTGCCGGTGGTGGTACGCGTGAACAGGTCGTAGCTCAGACCCAGGTCGCACAGATCCTTGGCGATCACGCGGTTGTAGCGGTTCGCGAGCTCCTGCGCGGTCAGGCCCTCCTTCTCCGCCTCGACGAGGATCGGGGTGCCGTGCTCGTCCGTGCCGGAGACCATCAGCACGTCGTTGCCCTTCATGCGTTCGTAGCGGGCGTACACGTCGGAGGGGACGCCGAAACCGGCCACGTGACCGATATGGCGGGGGCCGTTCGCATACGGCCATGCAACATTCACCAGAATATGACTCATAAGACCGAATTATCCGGCGCGCCGGGGACACGCCGGGATGTGGATAACCGTTCGCCCATCCACCGGATCATCCACCTCGCGCGGGTACGGTCGCGCACGATTGGCGCGCACGCCGCGCACGCCCTACCGTATGGTCATGGAACCTTCAACGACGACCACACCGCCATCATCCGCATCCCCGCCGCCCGCGCTGCGCACCACCCCGCTCGTGCCGGCGATCCTGCGCGAACGCGACCTGCCCGGGCCGATGAGCCTCAGCCGGCTCGCCACCGACGGCACGATCACCACGCTGGACGACCTGGAGAGCGGCTACTGGTCGGAGCACGCGGCCACCCTCTACGGCCGCGCCTCGATCGTGCACCGGCTCATCCCGCATTCCACGGTGGCGTGCGCGCTCACCGCCATGTGGGTGTGGATGGGCGGCGACTTCCCGCGCACGCTCGACGTGCTGTCGCGGTCGCATTTCCGCATGCGGCATTTCGGGCACCGGATCCGCGCGTTCACGCGCAAGGTCATGCCGAACCATCTCGTCACGATCGGCAATCTGCGCGTCACCGATCCGACGCGCACCGCCTGCGACGTCGCGTCATTGCTCGTCACCTCCACGCATCCGAACGAATACGCGGACAAGGTCGTCGACTTCATGGACGCCTACGATTTCACTCCCGACGACTGCATCACGATCCTCGACGAGAATCCGTGCATGTCCACCACGCCGCGCGCACGCGCGTTCTTCACCGGCGTGCGTCATTCGTACGATCATCGCCGCGTCAAGGTCGCGCCATGAACCGCGCGCGACCGTCGCGGCGACTGCGCTCGCTCGACCGCGCCGACCGGCTCAGACGCCTGGCGCGGGCGGCGGCCGACGCCGCCCACGCGACGGCGCTGGAACCGCCCGAACCGCCACTCGTGCTCACGCCGATGGTGGCCGCCGACCCGGCGACGGACATGGACGTGCTGTGGCATATCGCGCGCACCGCGCCGGAACTGCGCCGATGGCTGGTCGCGAATCCGAAAGCGGACGCGGCGCTGCTCGAATACGTCTCGCAGGCCGGCGGGCCGGGCGTCAAACGCGCGCTCACCGTCCTGCTGGAATCGCTGGATGAGCTGGAGGCGCGGAACGTTACTGCTTGATGGCGAGGACGGCCTGGTAGACCTGCTTGCGGTTGGCGAGCGTGCCGTCGGGCAGCGGATGTTCGCCGACGACCTGCGTGATCGCCTCCTTGATGCGCAGGCCGTCCTCGAGCGCGCGGTCGATGGCGAGCACGGCCAAATCCTCGACGGACAGCGTACTCGGCGCGACGGCGGCCGCCTCCTCGTCGGAGGCGCCGGCGACGACGAGCACCATCTCGCCGCGCGGCGGATCGTCGTGCACGCTGTCGCGGATTTCGGCGATCGTGCCGCGGCGGATCTGCTCGTAGTCCTTGGTGAGCTCACGGCACAGGGCCATGCGGCGGTCCGGGCCGAACGCATCGAGCAGATCGTCCATCGAATCGTCGATGCGGTGCAGCGTCTCATAGAACACGATCGTGCGGCGTTCGCCCTGCAGCATGCGCAGATGCTGCACGCGTTCGGAATGTTTGCGCGGCAGGAAGCCCTCGTAGCAGAAGCGGTCGGTGGGCAGGCCGGACAGGGCGAGCGCGTCGAGCACGGCGGACGGACCGGGCGCGCAGGTGACCGGCAGGCCGCGTTCGATGGCGCGGCGCACGATCGCCAGGCCCGGGTCGTTGATCGTGGGCATGCCCGCGTCGGAGACGACGAGCACGGTCGCGCCGGTCTCCACGTTGTCGAGCAGGCCGTCGGCCTTGTCGCGCTCGTTGTGGTCATGGTAGGCGACGACGCGGCCGTTCACGTGCACGCCGAGACGGTTCGCGAGATCGTAGAGGCGGCGCGTGTCCTCGGCGGCGACGATGTCGGCGTGCTCGAGCAGCGCGCGCAGGCGTGCGGACGCGTCGCCGACGTTGCCGATCGGGGTGGCGGCGAGCACCACGGTGCCGGCCGGGATGGTGACGGCGACGGCACCCGCGTCCGCCGCGCCCGTGCCTGCGCTCTCGGTCGATTCGTTCACGTTCACATCCGCTGCATTGGTCATGCCTCCAGTATCCCCCACCCCCTCGGACGCATGCTCCGCCCAATGCCACCGCCCTGAGTAATGTGCATCACGGAACCGAAACACGCCGGAAGAGCGAAGAACAGAAAGAGAGCCGTCGAAAGTGCGAACGATATGGTGCGTGTTCACCCGCGACCTGACGCGCATCCTGCGCAACCCGGTCGCCGTGGTGGTCACCTTGGGCGTGGCGATCATCCCATCGCTGTACGCATGGTTCAACATCCTCGCGAACTGGGACCCATACTCCGCCACCGGCAACATCCAGGTCGCAATCGTGAACAACGACAAAGGCACCAGCTCGCCGCTCGTCGGCGAACTGAACGCGGGCAGGCAGGTCGTCACGCAGCTCAAACGCAACCACCAGCTCGGCTGGCGGTTCGTCGACGAGACGGACGCGTTCAACGGCATGCAGACGGGCGACTACTACGCGGCCATCGTCCTGCCGAAGGACTTCAGCGCGAAGCTCGTCGGCGCGCTCGCTAATCCGAAGCAGCGTCCGAAGATCACGTACTACGTGAACGAGAAGAAGAACGCGATCGCGCCGAAGATCACCGATTCGGGCGCGACCACGATCGACGAGCAGATTAATCAGACGTTCGTCACGACCGTCGGCAACACCGTCGCGAAGGCCGTGACCGACGCGGGGCGCGACCTGAGCGACGCGACGGGCTCGACGCAGCGCGACGTGATCGCGACGCTCGACACCGTGGCCGGCGACATCCGCGACGTGAACGCGGCGCTCGACGACATCGCGACCACGCTCGACCAGTCGGACGGCACGATCGCGAGCGCGAACGACACGCTCGCCTCGCTCCAGCAGTCGATCGCCGCCGCGCAACGCACGTCCTCGCAGTCGGGCACGCTGCTCGCGCAGGCGCAGACCTCCTCGCAGCAGCTCTCCACGACGATGGTCGGCGCGCTCGACCAAGGGTCGGCCGGGCTGAGCGGCATCGGCGTGAAGGTGAACACGGCGGCCGGCGACGCGACCGGCACGCTCAACAGCACGCAGGAGGCCGTCAACCAGATCCACACCTCGGTCTCCGCCTCGCTCGACCAGGCGTCGGCCGCCGTCGACGCGCTCAAGAAGACGCTGCGCGACCACGGCATCGACGAGAACACCAGCGATCCGGACGGGCAGCGCATCTGGCAGCAGGTGAACGCGCTGGGCGACGCGGTCGCCAAGCAACAGCAGCAGGCCGACGACTTCCAGAAGGACGCGACCGCGTTCATCGACGGCGGCAAGAAGGCGGCCGGCTCCCTGTCCGATACGACCGGCAAGGCCGTGGGCGACGGCATCACCGGACTGTCCAACGCGCGCGGCACGCTCACCGGCACGGTCATGCCGAACCTCAACACATCGCTGAACTCATTCGGCGCGCTCAACGGCACGATGTCGGGCACGCTCGTCTCGCTCGCCGACACGGCCACGCAGACCCAGGGCCTGCTCGACCAGCTGTCCGGCACGCTCACGCAGACCAAGCAGACCGTGACGAGCACGCACGATTCGCTCGACCAGCTCATCGGCGACGTGACCGGCGTCCGCACCGACGTGGCGGCGCTCGACAGCTCCGCCGCGTACACGGCCGTGAAGGACGCGCTGCATCTGGACGACAAGGAGTTCGGCAAGTTCATGGGATCGCCGGTCACGCTCAACACGCGCACCGTGTATCCGATGGACAACTACGGCTCGTCGGTCACGCCGTTCTACACGAACCTCGCCCTGTGGGTGGGCGGCTTCGTGCTCATCGCGATCTACAAGCTGGAGGTGGACCGCGAGTCGCGCGAGTCCGGAGAAGCGGCGGGAGAAGCGACCGGCGCGGCGGCCGGTGCCGCGGCCGAGGAGCTGCGCGGCATGACTTCCACGCAGGCGTATCTGGGCCGGTGGCTGCTGCTCGTCGCGATCGGATTCCTGCAGGCGCTGATCGTGACCGTCGGCAATCTGGTGATCGGCATCCAATGCGCGCATCCGCTGCTGTTCGTCCTCGCCGGCGTCTGGTGTTCGTTCGTGTACGTGAACATCATCTACGCGTTGGCGGTCGCGTTCCGTCACATCGGCAAGGCGGTGGCGGTGATCCTCGTCATCGTGCAGATCCCGGGCGCGTCCGGCCTGTACCCGATCGAGCTGATGCCGAACTTCTTCCGCGAACTGCACCCTTGGCTGCCGTTCACCTACGGCATCAACGCGATGCGCGGCCCGATCGGCGGCATGTACGCGAACCACTACTGGCTCGACATGCTGCACCTCTTCTACTACGTGCCGGCGGCGCTGTTCGTCGGACTCGTCGTGCGCCGGTACGCGATGAACCTCAACGCGCTGTTCGACCGTCGTCTCGGCGACACCGACCTGATGATCACCGAACATGATTCGATGGTCAACGAGCGGGTGAGCCTCTCCTCCGCGTTCCGCGTCGCCTCCGACTCCTCGCAGGGCATGCGCGAGCTGATCGAGCGCCGCGCGCACCGCTTCTTCGACCGCTACCCGCGGATGATCGTCGCCGGCCTCGTGCTGCTCACCGTGCTGCCGATCGCGTTCCTCATGCTGCTGTTCTTCACGCAGGCGAAGATCGCGATGCTGTCGGCGTGGATCCTGTCGATCATCGTCATCGACGTGTATCTCATCGTCGTCGAATACACGCGCGAAAGCTACGCGCAGCAGGTGGGCGTCGGCGCAATGACGTCCGAACAGTTCCGCGACGTGATGCTCGACGGCTACATGTGGCGGCGCAAGCGCGCGGCACGCGGCGCAGGCGCGGCCGCGACCGACGCAACCGACGCAACCGACTCCGACTCCGCGAAGGGAGACGAACGATGAGGAACATCTGGCGCATCTTCGCACGCGACGTGCGGCAGGCCACGCGCAACGTGATCGCGATCATCGTGGCGGTGGGCCTCGTCATCGTGCCCGCGCTGTACGCGTGGTACAACATCGCGGCGAGCTGGGACCCGTACGGCAACACGAAGGCGCTCAAGGTCGCCGTCGCGAACACCGACAAGGGCTACAAGTCCGATCTGATGCCGGTGCGCATCAACGTGGGCGAGACGGTGACGAGCGCACTCAGGGCCAACCACCAGCTCGACTGGCAGTTCGTCGACAAGGACAAGGCCATCGACGGCGTGTACTCCGGCGAATACTATGCGGCGCTCGTCATCCCGAAATCGTTCAGCGCCGACATGATGACGCTGTTCTCGCCGACCATCCGTCACGCGCGGCTCGACTACTACCTCAACGCGAAGATCAACCCGATCGCGCCGCACATCACCGATCAGGGCGCGGGCACGGTCGCCACGACCATCGACCAGACCTTCGCGAAGACCCTCGGACAGGTGGCGCTGGGACTCGCCTCCAACGTCGCCGGCTACGCGGACAGCCCGCAGATGCAGCAGTACGTGGAGAACGCGACCGGGCACATCACCACGATGTCCGCGCGGCTGAAGACCGCATCCGCGCAGGCGAACTCCTACGCGCAGCTGCTCGCCGCCGCCGACGGCATCATCGACTCGACGGACCGGATGCTCGGCTCCGCCGGCACGCAGGGCGACGCCGCGAAACAGGCGCTCGAACAGGGTTCGCAGGGCGCGCAGTCGCTCGTCAAGGCGATGAACGGCGCGTCGGGCGGCGTCGCCGACGCGCTGAAGCAGGCCGGCGGCGCCTATGACTCCATCAGCGAACAGATCGACAAGGCGTTCGACGACGAGGACACGCAGAACGGCAAGGTCGCGGACACGCTCACCAAACTGCAGCAGCAGGTGAGCGCGCAGGCCGCGGCGTACGGCGATTACGCGACCGCGCTGCGCGCCATGGCCGACACGGCCGGCGCAAGCGGCGACGCCGACGGCAAGGCGCTGCAGGACGCGCTCAACGCGGCGGCCGATCAGGCGGTGGACACGCAGAACGCGCTCAACGCCGCCGCCGGCACGCTCGGCGAGGCGGCGAAGCAGGCGTCCGACGGCAAGGCCGGACTCGACGCGACGCGACGCGATCTGCAGGCGCAGATCGCGGCCGCGCGCAAGTCCGTCACCGACGCGGCCGACACGTACCGGTCCACGCTGAAGCCGCAGATCGACGCGCTCACTTCGTCGATGGACGACATGGTCTCGCAGGCCAGCGGCGTGGTCGACGGCCTCGCCGCGACCACGGCCAGCGTGCGTGGCCTGTCCGGCGGCATCTCGAACAGTCTGGCGGACGTGCGCACCGCGTTGGGCGACGTCGCCTCGACGCTCGACAAGGCGGCGGCGAAGCTCGACGATCTGAACGCGAAGTTCGCGAGCGCGGTGAGCGGGGGCGGCAGCGATTCCGGTTCCGGCGATTCCGGTTCCGGCGCCAAGGCGGACCTGTCCGCGGTCGCGTCCTCCGATCCGGACACGATCGCCACGATCCTCTCCGCGCCGGTCTCCCTCGACCGCGAGGCCATCTACCCGATCGCGAACTACGGGTCCGCGATGGCGCCGTTCTACACGATCCTCGCGATTTGGGTGGGCGCGATCATCCTCGTCGCGATGCTCAAGGTGGCAATCTCCGACCATGAGAAGGCGAAGATCCTGGGACTCGGCAACGTGCTGCCGCTCGGCGAGGACGTGGGTCTGCGCGACGCGGTGATCATCGGGCGCACGGCCGGCCCGGGCGCGATGCTCGACGTGCTGCGCAAGCCGCATTCGGAATCGCCCGGCAACGCGCGACGGTTCGGATTGCGCATGCATCAGGAGTATTTCGGGCGCTACATGCTGTTCGGCGTGCTCGCGCTCATGCAGGGCACGCTCGTCTGCCTGGGCGACCTGCTGTATCTGGGCGTGCAGTGCGAGCATCCAATCCGGTTCATGATGGTCGGATGGCTGGCGGCGATCGTGTTCTCGAACATCGTGTACACGCTGACCGTCTCGTTCGGCGACATCGGCAAGGCGATCGCCGTGGTGCTGCTCGTCATGCAGGTGGCCGGCTCGGGCGGCACGTTCCCCATCGAGACGCTGCCGCCGTTCTTCCAGGTGGTCTCGCACTGGCTGCTGTTCCCGTACGCGGTGGACGCGATGCACTCGGCCATGGCCGGCGCCTACGGCATGGAGTACTGGGTGGCGATGGGCAAGCTCGCGCTGTTCCTCGTGCCCTCGCTCGTGCTCGGCCTGGTGCTGCGCAAGCCCGTGATCCGCCTCAACGACTGGGTCATCCGCAACCTCGAAAGCACGAAGGTGATGTAGCGGGCCGCAAACGGGCCAAGACCGAAGCGGGCCAAACGGGCCAAACGGATCAAACAGCTCAAACGGCGGGAGGCCGGTGCCATGACGGCATCGGCCTCCTCTTTTCCCCGCGAAACCGCTACTCGAGCGCTACTTGAGCGCCTTGCCGGCGGAGCCGAGCTCCTGGCAGGCCTCGACGACGCGCGCGGCCATCGAGGTCTCCGCCTCGCGGCCCCACGAACGCGGGTCGTAGAACTTCTTGTTGCCGACCTCGCCGTCGATTTTGAGCACCGCATCGTAGTGCTCGAACATGTGGCCGGCCACCGCACGCGTGAACGCGTACTGGGTGTCGGTGTCGACGTTCATCTTGACGACGCCGTGGCTGACCGCCTCGGCGATCTCCTCCGGGCGGGAGCCGGAGCCACCGTGGAACACGAGCGCGAACGGCTTGCCGGCCGGGAAGTCGACCGCGCCGGCGGCGGAGGCCACGCGGCCGTCGACCACGGCGGTGGCGACCTCGCGCTGGATGTCGCCGAGCAGGTCGGGGCGCAGCTTCACGAATCCCGGCTTGTACGCGCCGTGCACGTTGCCGAACGTGAACGCGGCCATGTAGCGGCCGCGCTCGCCGAGGCCCAGTCGCTGCGCGACCTTCACACCGTCGGCCGGCGTCGAGTACAGCTTGTCGTTGATCTCGTGGCTGTGGCCGTCCTCCTCGCCGCCGACCGCGCCGATCTCGATCTCGAGCACGGTATGCGCCTTGACGGACTTGTCGAGCAGTTCCTCGGCGATGTCGAGGTTCTCGTCGAGCGGCACGGTGGAGCCGTCCCACATGTGCGACTGGAAGGTCGGCTCCTTGCCGTGCGCGACCTCGTCGGCCTCGTGCGCGAGCAGCGGACGCACCCACTCGTCGAGGTACTGCTTGGCGCAGTGGTCGGTGTGGAGCGCGACGGTGATGTTCGGGTACTTCTTCGCGACCTCGTGCGCGAACGCGGCGAACGCCAGCGAACCGGTGACGCGATCGTTCACGCTCTGGCCGGAGAAGTAGGCGGAGCCGCCGACGGACACCTGGATGATGCCGTCGGATTCGGCTTCGGCGAAGCCCTGCAACGCGGCGTTCAGGGTCTGCGTGCTCGTCACGTTGATGGCGGGGTACGCGTATCCGCCGCGACGTGCGGCGTCGAGCATTTCAGCATAACGTTCGGGAGTTGCGATAGTCATACGGCCATTATCGCGCCGCCGCCCGGAACACGCACGCCGGGTGATCATTCCCCGCTGTGAATTCCCGCACAAGTCATGCCCCCGTCGCCTCACGTCCACATGCCCCGCACAAGTGCCCCCTTAGGGGGAGCTGGCTGGTATTCAATCGGTGGCACTGGGAGTCGGTGCATGCGCCCCCTTCAGGGGGAGCTGGCGGCCGAAGGCCGACTGAGGGGGTCTCCCGCGCCCCAATCCGCGAGATAATAGGGAACCATGACCGATACCACTACCCAACCCACACCCGAAACCGCAACCTCCGCCCTCACCCCCGCCGCGCTCGACGCCTACTCCGCCGACTTCAACGCCTCCCGCACGAACCGCGTGGCCGCGACCGCCGCGACCAGCGCCGGCGTGCTCAAGGCCGCGACCGACTACCGCGGCCTGCGCGCGCTGCCCCGCGACGATTTCTCGATCGAGCTCAAGCAGGGCTCGATCACCGCGCAGGAGCATTCCGGCCGTTGCTGGATGTTCGCGAGCCTCAACACGCTCCGCCACGATGTGATCCGCCGCTGGAACCTCGACGATTTCGAGTTCTCGGAGACCTACCTGTTCTTCTACGACAAGATCGAGAAGTCGAACTTCTATCTGGATCAGGTGCTGGCCACGCTCGACGAGCCGACCGATTCGCGCCTGTTCCAGGCGATCAACGACTATCCGGCGGACGACGGCGGCTGGTGGCAGATGTTCGCCTCGCTCGCCGCGAAGTATGGTCTGGTGCCGAAGTCCGCGTACCCGGAGACCGCGAATTCCCGCGATTCGGACGCGTTCACGCAATATCTCAACGCGAAGTTGCGTGAGTTCGCGCTCGAGCTGCGCACACGTCACGCGGCGGGCGAGTCCGCCGCCGCGTTGCGTGCGCGCGTGCGCGAGCAGATGGACGACGTGTACCGTATCGTCGCCGTCGCGCTCGGCGAGCCGCCGAAGACGTTCGATTGGACGGCGCGTCAGAAGGATGACGACGATGATGCGGACGATGCGAAGAAGGATTCCGGCGACGCCGCGACGAAGTCCGATGGCAAGAAGCCCGATGACGGGTTCGTGAAGGGCAGACTGATCAGCGAGCACGGCATCACGCCGCTCGACTTCTACGCGAAGTACGTCAAGCAGGATCTCGACGATTACGTGGGCGTGGTGAACGCGCCGATGGCGCGCACGCCGTTCGGCCGCCTGTACCGTCTCGCGCACACGGGCAACGTGGTCGGCGGGCACCCGATCGAGTTCGCGAACGTGGAGATGAGCGTGTTCAAGAAGGCGATCATCGACCAGTTGAAGAGCGGGCGTCCGGTGTGGTTCGCGTGCGACTGCGAGCAGTTCTCGCTGCGCGGCGAGGGCGTGTTCAGCCGCGACGTGGTGCGTGTGGAGGACCTGTTCGGCATCGAGTACACGATGGGCAAGGGCGATCGTCTCGAGTACGGCGTGAGCCCGTCGAACCACGCGATGACCCTGCTCGGCGTGAACCTCGACGCGGACGGCAAGCCGAACCGCTGGAAGATCGAGAACAGCTGGGGCAAGGACGCGGGCCGCGACGGCTACTTCGTCGCATCCGACGCCTGGTTCGACGAATACGTGAACGAGGCCACGATCCACACGAGCGTGCTCGACGAGCCCACGCGCCGGATCTTCACGACCGAGCCGGTCCCCGTGCAGCCCTGGGAGCCAATCTCCCGCGCCACCCGCTGCGCATAACCCCCGCTGCGCATCAACAACCCCACCTCTCCCCAACCAACATTCCCATGGTGCGGCAAACTTCCCATGGTGCGGTGCTCAAAAACCGCATGATTCCGGGGTTGTGGAGGAAATGTGTTACCGCACCATGGGTGCAGTGGGGCATGCAAACGGGGCGTAACGCAACGGGCCGGCGGGATTCCGCCGGCCCGTGACTGGAGCGGATGACGGGAGTCGAACCCGCCTTTAAAGCTTGGGAAGCTTTCGTTCTACCGATGAACTACATCCGCAAGGGTGCGTCTTTTGGACGCGAGCCACCAGTGTAAACGCGCCGCCCGACGTGATACCCCGCCGTCTCACTACTCGGGCGGCCGGCGCACCGGCCATCCCACCGGTTCTCACGCCAATCACCGCACCGGTCCTCGCATCGCCCGCCGTCGCCGCCGAACGTTCACGCGCCGATGAACCGCAGCGGGTCGTCGATGAACCGGCGCAGGCCGCGTTCGGCCGCGCCGTATAGCGAGGGGTGTTCCGCGACGGGCGGCGTGGCGACGCGCACCGTCATGCCGCCCGGTCCGACGACCTCCCCGCGCAGGCGGTTTTCGAGCACGATGGTGAGTTCGTCGCCGAAGTGCGTCCAGAGGCCGCCGAGCAGCACGGTGTCCACGTCGATAAGGTTGACGGCGGAGGCGATGGCGGAGACGAGCGCGTCGACGGCTTGGTCGATCACCGCGGTGATCCGCGGGTCGCCGGAACGCCAGCCGTCGAGGAGCCGTCTGACGGCATCCGATTGGGTGGCGAGACCGCCGTCAGCGAGTCCGGCGGCTTCGACCATCGCGCGGCGGCCCGCGTACATTTCGAGGCAGCCGCGGCGGCCGCACGTGCAGCGCGGCCCGTCCATCGCGACGGACAGGTGGCCGATTTCGCCGGAGAATCCGTGCGAGCCGCGGACCACTTCGCCGTCGCGCACGATGGCGCCGCCGATGCCGACGTCGGTGGAGACGTAGATGAAGGAGTCGCGTCGGTCGACGACGTTCAGGAAGTCGGCGCGTTCTGTGGCGTAGCCCGGGATCTGCGCGATGGCGGCCATCTTCGCCTCGTTGCCGGGGATGGCGTCGAGGCGGCGCACCACGTCGAAGCGCGTGAGGTCGAGGTCGGTCCAGCCGAGGTTGCGGGCGACCGTCAGCCGGTTGCCGGTGATGACGCCGGGCAGGGCGAGGCTGGTGCCGGCCACCGTGCAGCCGCGGCGGGCGAGCTGTTGTTCCAGCGATGCCGTCATGGTGTCGAGTTTCGTGAACACGTCCTGCGGGTCGCAGTCGGTCATGTCGTCGTTCACCCATTCGCGGCCGAGCGTGTCACCGTTGATGTCGAGTGCGAGGCAGCCGTAGCCGTCAGTGTTGACCTGTAGGCCGATGCCGGCGATGCGGCCGCCGTGGATGCGCAGCGGTGTGCTGGGACGTCCGTAGGATGCGGCGGCGACCGGCTCCCCTTCCACGACCACGCCGGAGTCGAGCAGCATCGAGACGAGCAGCGACATGGTCGCCTTGGTGAGTCCGGTCTCTTTGGCGAGGTCGGCGCGGCTCAGCGGGTCGCTCGCGCACAGCATCGCGTCGAGCGTCACGGACAGGTTGTGGTTGCGCAGATCGTCCTGATTGATCTTCCTCAAAGCGGCCATGGTACCTGTCCCTTCATGCTGTCGTCTTCGTCTTCTCTGTTGTTTGTCTTGGGCTTCGGGCCGTGTGGCGACGTAGACTTTCATAGTAGACGCCGCGCGACGCGTGCCGGCCGGCCGTCGCATGTCGTATGGCGTACGACGCGACCTCACTTGCATCTTCATGCCGGAATACAGTATAGTTTAATCGTCTAACTTATTAGGTGCGGCGCGTCGAAAGTCTTGCGCGCGGCCCTCATCGAGGAGGAAACATGACTCGTACATTGGTCGCAGGAGTCGATACATCAACCCAATCAACTAAAGTCCGCATCACGGACGCCACCACGGGCGAACAGGTGCGTTTCGGCCAGGCCAAGCACCCGGACGGCACGTCGGCCAATCCCGAATACTGGTGGGAGGCGTTCCGGTCCGCCGCCGAACAGGCCGGCGGACTCGACGACGTGGCCGCGCTGGCCGTCGGCGGGCAGCAGCACGGCATGGTGATCCTGGACAGGCAGGGCAATGTGATCCGCGACGCGATGCTGTGGAACGACACCAGCTCGGCGCCGCAGGCCGCCGCGCTCATCGAGAAGCTCGGCGAGGCCACCCCGGCCGCGGACGGCGAGCCGGAGGACGTCGTCGCGCGCGGCAAGCAGCGCTGGGTCAAGGCCGTCGGCTCCTCGCCGGTCGCCTCCTACACACTCACCAAGGTCGCATGGGTGGCCGAGAACGAACCGGAGAACGCGAAGCGGATTGCCGCGATCTGCCTGCCGCACGACTGGCTGAGCTGGCGCATCGCCGGCTACGGCCCTGTCGCGGAAGGCGAGGACGCGCACCTCGACAAGCTGTTCACCGACCGTTCCGACGCGTCCGGCACCATCTACTACGACGCCGCGCACGGCGAGTACCGCCGCGACCTCATCGCGATGGTGCTGGCCGCCGCCGAAGGCGAGGAGGCCGCCAAGGCGCACGCCGCATCCATCATCCTGCCCACCGTGCTCGGCCCGCGCGAGACGGCCGCCGTGAACGCTTCCCCCGCCATCGCCGGCAAGAACGTCGACGGCGGCTGCATCCTCGCCCCCGGCGGCGGCGACAACGCAATGGCCGCGCTCGGCCTCGGTATGGGCGTAGGCGACGTGTCGATCTCGCTCGGCACGTCCGGCGTGGCCGCGGCCATCGCCGAGAACCCGGTGTACGACCTGACCGGCGCGGTCTCGGGCTTTGCGGACTGCACCGGCCACTACCTGCCGCTCGCCTGCACAATCAACGGCTCACGCATCATCGATGCCGGCCGCGCGGCCCTCGGTATCGACTACGACGAACTGGCCGAGCTGGCCTTCCGATCCGAGCCGGGTGCCGGCGGCATCACGCTCGTGCCGTACTTCGACGGCGAGCGCACGCCGAACCGCCCCGACGCCACCGCGTCGCTCACCGGTCTGACCCTGCACAACACCACGAAGGAGAATCTTGCGCGCGCGTTCGTCGAGGGTCTACTGTGCTCACAGCGCGACTGCCTGGAGCTGATCCGTTCGCTGGGCGCGCGGATCGACCGCATCCTGCTGATCGGCGGCGGCGCGAAGTCGGTGGCGATCCGCACACTGGCCCCATCGATCCTCGGCATGGACGTGACGCGCCCGGCCACCGACGAGTACGTGGCGATCGGCGCGGCGCGTCAGGCCGCGTGGGTGCTGTCCGGTGAGGCCGAGCCGCCGGAGTGGCCGCTCACCATCGACGGCGTGGAGACCGGAGAGCCGACCGAGGCCGTATACGAGGCCTACGTGAAGGCCCGCGGCTGAAGAAGGAGCCGCCGCCCCGCCGGCGAGGGGCTGTCGCATCACGATGGACCTCCCACCGGATACCGATGTTCACGCCCCCGCCGGCGGGGGCTGTCGGCGAAGCCGACTGGGGGTGGTCGCGGTTCGGCGCCGAACCACCCTCAGACCGCCTACGGCGGCCAGCTCCCGCCAGCGGGAGCAGGAACTTGCCTTCATGTGGTTCCTGTTCGGTGGCAATCACCGCCGGCATCAGCCGCCATCGCATATGGCAAACCCCCGGAATGAAGCCGTTCTTCATTCCGGGGGTTTGCCATATATCGCCTCCAGTTACCCAATGGGGCGATTGCGATCCGAATAAAGCCCCGTCGCCGGCCGTCCCGCCTCAACCTCGCCTGAGGCTACCCGAAAGCCCACCGGGCTTTCGGCTCACGCTTCGGCCAGTGCGTCGATGATGTAGTTGTTGATGGTGGCCTTGACCTGCTCGAGGTGGTCGGACTTGGTGGCGGCGCGCAGCTCGGCCTGGGTCTTGTCGAGGCTGTACTCCTCGAGGGAGGCGAGCGTGACGTTGCCGTCCTCGATGTCCTTGCCGATGCCGGACTCGTAGGAGCTGTAGCGGTCGGCCTGCAGATCCTCGATGTAGTGGTCCTCGTGCATCTTGGCGGCGACCAGCAGGCCGGCGGCGTAGGAGTCCATGCCCACGATGTGCGCACGGAACAGGTCGTCGGCGGCGAAGGAGGTGCGGCGCGGCTTGGCGTCGAAGTTCAGACCGCCGTGGGGGCCGATGGAACCGTTAGCCAGGACCTCCCACATCACGGCGACGCAGTCGTACAGGTCGGACGGGAACTCGTCCATGTCCCAGCCGATGAGCTTGTCGCCTTGGTTGGCGTCGAGGGAGCCCAGGATGCCGTTCTCGCGGGCGAAGCGGACCTCGTGCTGGTAGGAGTGGCCGGCCAAGTTGGCGTGGTTGCCCTCGAGGTTCAGCTTGAACACGTCGTCCAGATCGAAGGTCTTGAGGAAGGCGAGCGCGGCGGCGGCATCGAAGTCGTACTGGTGCGAGGTCGGCTCCTTCGGCTTCGGCTCGATGAGGAACTGGCCCTCGAAGCCGATTTCCTTGGCGTAGTCGGCGGCCAGGTGGAAAAGCTTGGCCATGTGGGCCTGCTCGCGGTGCATCTGCGTGTTCCACAGGTTCTCGTAGCCTTCACGGCCGCCCCAGAACACATAGTTCTCGGCACCGAGGCGCTTGGCGATCTCGAGGCTCTTCTTGACCTGCGCGCCCGAGTAGGCGAAGATGTCGGCGAACGGCGAGGTGGCGGCACCGGAGACGAAGCGCGGGTTGGTGAAGAGGTTCTGGGTGTTCCACAGCAGCTTGACGCCAGTGGACTTCATGTTCTCCTCGATCTTGTCGACGACCTTGTCGAGGTTGGCGTTGGTCTCGCGCAGGGTGTCACCTTCCGGCGCGATGTCGCGGTCGTGGAAGCAGAAGTACTCGACGCCCAGCTTGGTGTAGAACTCGAACGCGTAGTCGACCTTGGCGAGGGCGAGGTCCATCGGGTTCGTGTACTTGTCGTACGGACGCTCGGCGGTGCCGTCGCCGAACGGGTCGACGAGGCGCTGGTCGAAGGTGTGCCAGTAGGCGACCGCGAAGCGCAGCCAGTCCTTCATCTTCTTGCCGGCGACGACCTTGTCGGCGTCGTAGTAGCGGAAGCCGAGGCCTTCCTTCTCGCCCTTGCGACCGACGTACTCGATCTTGTCGATATCCCACAGACCCATTGCAGTCTCCTTTGATGTTCGTGTTCACTGCGTTCTTCGTCGAATCCGCGTGGCGTCCCATCACTGTGCGCCGCCATCCGTTTCCGATTGACGATTCAATATGTTAAATGGTCGAACAATGTTTGTCAAACGAATGAACTTAATAGGCCGCATACGGCGTGTCCCCAATGATTCCAACGTTTTCCCCGCCTCATAACAAGTGAGTCCCCGATGACCTCAATCATCGGGGACTCACATCGGCCGAATCGGCGGACGGCGAGACGCTACCAGCGCACCTGCGCAGGACCGCCGACCCCACCGGCACCGCCGTACACCTGGGCGGCGCGCATCTCCTGGGCCATCTGCATGAGGCGCTTGATGCGGTCCTCGGTCGGAGGATGGGTGGAGAACAGCTTCGAGAATCCCACCGAGGAGAACGGGTTGGCGATCATCATCGCGGAGACGGACTGCGTGCCGGCGGTCTTGCGCATCGGCGTGGTCTGCGCGCCGTACGAGATCTTATTGAGCGCGGAGGCGAGCGCTTCCGGATCGCCGGTGAGCATGCTGCCGTCCTCGTCCGCGTCGTATTCGCGCGTGCGGGAGATCGCCAGCTGCAACAGCGACGCGGCGATCGGCGCGAGGATCGCGCTGAGCAGCACGCCGATCAGGCCGAGCCCGCCGGACGCGTTGTCGCGTTCGTCGCGCGACGTACCGCCGCCGAAGTACATGAGCGAATAGCCGAGATACGTGATGACGGTCGCCATCGCGGAGGCGACCGCCGAGGTGAGGATGTCGCGGTTGTACACGTGCATCAGCTCGTGGCCGAGCACGCCACGGATCTCACGTTCGTTGAGAATCCTGAGGATGCCCTGCGTGCAGCAGACGGCGGCATGGCGTTCGTTGCGCCCAGTGGCGAACGCGTTCGGACTCATCGTCGGCGCTACGTAGATGCGCGGCATCGGCTTGCCGGCCTTGGCGGACAGCTCGCGGACGATCCGGTACAGCGTGGGCGCCTCCGCCTCGCTGACCTCCTGCGCCCCCATCGACGCGATAGCGAGCTTGTCGGAGAACCAGTAGGAGAAGAACGTGGAACCAAGTCCGATGAGAATGAAGATGCCGAGGGTTCCCCTACTGCCGCCCGTGGCCCACCAGACCAGCATGACGACGGCCCACATCACTCCGAAAAGCAGGGCTGTCTTCAGGCCATTGCAATGGCCGTGCACACGCATTTTGCCGTCCATACGGCTCACGCTAACGGGGCTATCTGAAATTTCGCTGGACGGCAGCCGAGCGGACCGTGCGATGTTTCACGTGAAACACCGCCTGCATGCATCCCGAAATCTCTCCCCCAGTCGGCTCCGCCGACAGCCCCCTCATCAGAGGAGCCAACATGCCACCACCAAAGACGACACCAGCCTCGCCTCCCTCTGACGAGGGAGGTGGCACGGCGAAGCCGTGACGGAGGGAGAGACCCCGACGCCACACCGGCAGGTCCGAAAAGACGATCCGCTTACTGCGCCATCGCCGACGAGTGGATGCCGTCCAGCGCGGAGACCAACCCGGCCACCAAGTCGTACTGTTCGACCGCGTCGGTCATCACCGCGAGTACGTACCCGCCGGAAGCGTTCGTGACGATGCCGGCGTCGTTCAACGCGTGATAGTCGTCCTCGTCAATCCATCCCGCCTTCGTGTACACCGCATAGCCGTCCTGATCACCGAGCGCGTTGTGGATGCTCGAGTTGAGCGTATCGGTGAACTCGCCCGCGAGCCATTGCCGCGCCGCATCGGACGTGGCCGGCTTCGACCCGCGCACGGCGAGCGCCGAATCGCCATCGAACAGGTAGCCGTACCCCATCGCCCACATGCGCGCCATGTCCATCGACGAGATGTTGAGGTACGCGCCGCCCGTCACGTCGACGCCCACATGCGCGCGCGTCGCCCACGCGGCGAACGCCCCCGAACCGTACGTGCGGTGGAGCGCAGCGAAACTGCTGTTGTCGGATACGGAAATCGTCTGCGCGATGAGCTGGTTCACGCCCGCACCGGTCGAGGTGAGCGCCATGTCCGACGCAATCGCCGACTCGTCCTCCTCCGACGCGGCCGACGCGCCCGTCGCGTCGCCGTCGGCGGAGGAGACCGGCTGCCCGTCGGCGCCGACGCCGGTCGGGTTCGCGTCCGACGACTGCTGGACCGCGTCGAGGTCGATTGTGCCGGTCGCGGCGAGGGAGATGATGTAGGGGCCTTTGATCGCGGACGCCGAGTAGCGCGCGTCGCCGCCGTGCACGGCGAGCGCGCGGTCGGTCGTCATGTCGACCATCGTCGCGGATACGCCGTATCCGGCCGACGTGACGGTCGCGACGGCTCGGTCGAGCACCGCACGGTCGTCGTCGGACAGCGTGAAACCTTCCGTGGAAACGTCGGCCGCGCCGTCGAGGCCGCCGATCGCGTTCACCGCGCGCTCCGCGGCGGTGAGCGCGCGCGGCTTGGCCGTCGACGCGCGGTGCAGCGCGGGATGGCCGGACGCGGCCTCCACCACGTCGCCCGCGCCCGCCACCCAGCCGGGCACGTGCACGATCACGCCGACGACGAGACAGACCACGGCGAGCGCCGCCATGCCGACGACGATGCGCCGGCGGCGGTAGACGGCGCGCATCCGCCGTGACGCATGCTGGTATTGCGTCGTGTGATGGCGGCGCGCCTGGCCGTTGCGCGACGGCCGTCCGCCGCCATGCGCTCCCCTCCCCCTATGCGAGGAGCCACGCGACTGCTTCATGACGGACCACCTTCCGATTATGCGGATACGCGATATCACGTCTGCGATATCACGGTCACGGGATATCACGAACGTGATATCGAACCGCATGATGATGACTGCGCACGGGCCCGCGTATGCCGACGCGCGCACGTGTACGTATGAGAATAGGACGAAGCATATGACGAAGCCGCGATCGGCAGGGATTCCGGTGGGACCCGGATCCGATTCCGCCGATCGCGGCTTCTGTGTGACGCACGGATGTGGCGCGCGGCCGAGCACTCCCGGCGGGTGTTTCACGCCATGCTACGACGTGTCACGTGAAACGCGGCGTGAAACACCTGGCCGGAATGTGACCGACCGACTCGCGACTCACTCGGCGTGGGCAAGCTCGCGCATCTGGGCGGGCTCGATGACCTTCTTGTGCTCACGGCCCTCTTTCGCGCCCTCGGCGCGTTCGAAGGCGTCGACCTTCTTCCAGCCGGCGAAGTCGATCGGCTTGACGCCGCGGCTTTCCAGCAGGCGGTCGATGGACTCGGGGTCGCGGTCGGCGGCCACGCGGCCACCCTCGGCGGCCTTGGCGAGGTCCTCGAGCATGTTGGTGACGATGGCGAGCGCGTCCGACTTGGTCGAACCGATCAAGCCGACCGGGCCGCGCTTGGCCCAACCGGTGGCGTACAGGCGTTCGCGCACCTCGCCGCCTTCGGCCTCGGTGGTGATGCGGCCGTCACCGTTCGCGTTGGCGAGGTGGGCGCCGTGGCTGTCGTAGGCGATGCCGGGGGCTTCGGCCGGCTGGTAACCGATCGCGTGGTAGACGGCCTCGACCGGGTAGTCGGTGAACTCGCCGGTGCGGTGCATCACGCCATCGGCGCCGGTCTCGGTGCGCTCGACGCGGATGGCCTTCACCTTGCCATCCTCACCGACGATCTCGGTGGGCGCGGAGTTGAAGTGGACGTAGTACTTGCGGTCGGCCGGGTTGCCCTCGTAGTCGACGTCGCCGTCGTCCTCCATGTCCTCGGCCATCTCGCGGATGGCGAACAGCTCCTCGACCATCTGGCGGGTGAGCTTGTCCTTGCCGGCGACCTCGATGGTGTCGTCGTCCAGTTCGAAGTCGTCCTCGTTGATGATGAGCTGCACGCCGGGCAGCTTCTCCATCTCGCGCAGCTCCTGCACGCTGAACTTCGCCTGGGCGACGCCGCGGCGGATGAACAGGTGGAGCACCTTGGCCTTGTTGTTCTGGATGCCCTCGTAGACATTGTCCGGAATGTCGGTCTTGGCCTTGAGGTCGTCGGCGTTGCGCATGAGCTCGCGCGCGACGTCCATCGCCACGTTGCCGCCGCCGATCACGGCGACGTTCTCGGCCTCGAGCGGCCATTCGCGGGCGCCCGTGGGGTAGCCGTCGTACCATTCGACGAACTTGGCGGCGCCGTACACGCCGTCGAGGTCGGCGCCGGGGATGCGCAGCGGCTTGTCCTTGACGGCGCCGGTGGCGAACAGCACGGCGTCGTAGCGGGCGAGCAGGTCGTCGAGGGTGACGTCCTTGCCGAACTCCACGTCGCAGTACAGGTGGATGTCCGGGTTGTCGAGCGTCTTCTCGAGCGCGGAGGCGATGAACTTGATGGACGGGTGGTCGGGGGCCACGCCGTAGCGGACCAGGCCGAACGGCACGGGCAGCTTTTCGAACAGGTCGATGCGGGCCTTGGTGCCGAGGCCCAGCTCCTCGCCCAGCTTCTTGAGCTGGCGCAGGAAGATGTCGGAGGAGTAGACGCCGGCGGGGCCCGCGCCGATCACGGCGATGCGGAGTTCGTTTGCAGTATTCGAAGATTCAGTCACGCGTAACAGGTTATCGCAAGCCACCGAATCGCGGTACCCCCATTTTCCATGCATTGCAACGCTTTTCGCACATTCCGCACATTCGCCCGCACATTCCCGCTCGCCTCGGCGTCACGTTCGGGAGCGACCGGAGCCGCTCCCTCGCGCTTCCTAGGCGCCTCGGTAATGCCAGAGCAATGTCAGCGGGACGCTCAGTCGCGGCGGCGCTGGACCATCACCAGTCCTGCCGCGCCCAGCAGAAGCGCCGCACCGGCGAGCGTCATGACGGCCACGACGGACGAGCCGGTGGCGGACAAGATGGAACCGTCGCGACGGGCGGAATCCTGTGTGCCGTCCCGCCGATCGGCCGCGACGTCATGATGCGAGCCGGCGGCACCGGACCCGTGGTGTCCATCACCGTTCTGCCCGTTCCCGGAATCGTTCCCAGAACCACCGTTCTGGCCGTCACCGGAACCGTCACCGGAGCCGCCGTCCGCCGTCGTGACGGCGACCTCGACCTGCACCGGCAGCGTCGTATCCACGCCGACCGCCGTGACGTGCGCCGTGCCCTTGACCGTGAACGAACCGGCCTTCGCATATGCGGACGAATCAATCGCATCCCAAGCGACCGGCGCTTCGACCGGCGCGACCGCCGTCGCGTCGTCACCGAACTCGGCCAGTCCGCCGGGCACCGTGACCTTCACCGTCCCGGGCAGCGACGGCGCGGTGCCGATCTCGGTCGAGACCCCGGCCAGCGGCTCGACGGCGGCCGCCTTGACCTGTTCCGGATCACGCTGGAGCGTCCACTCGTCGGAGCCGTCGGACGCCTTCGCGCCGATTGTCGCCTGCGTGCCGGCAACCGAGCCGGAACTTGCTCCCAAGCCACCGACCGCGGCGAACAGCCCGCTGCCGATGCCCAATCGGTACGCGCCGTCGCCCGCCGGTTCCAGCGTCCACTGCTTGTCGGCGCCGCCGTCGTCCACCCAGGAGAGCAGCCTGCCGCCGGCCGCGATCGTGCCGCCGTCGATCGCCATCGCGCGGCCGCCGGCCTTGTTCAACAGGGTCGCCGTGTCGTCGGCGTGACGAACGATGTGCCACAGCTGCGCGTCACGCACGTCACCAGCACCCGAATCCCCCGCCTTCTCGGCGACGATCTTCGCACCGTCGTTCGCCTGGTCGCCGACGCTCAGCACGTCACCGGTCTTCTTGTTCACCAGCCGGTAGTACGCGCCCTGCGAACGGCCCAGATCGACCTCGCCGTAGGAGACGTTGAATCCGCCGAACGTGGCCCGCAGCAGCGCTACGCGCCCGGTCTGCGGCACGTACTGCATGTTGCGGCTGTAGCCTGCGCCGACCGCGGTCCGGAAGCGCGTCCACGCACCGTCGCTGGCACCGGATTCGTTCACCCAGATGTCGGCGCTGCCGGCTGCGTTGTAGAGGATCCGCCCGTCGGGCAGGTGCACGAGCACCGGGCTGCCGCCGGTGGTCAGTCCGCCGGCGAGCTTCGTGATGGGCTGGCGGTCGACCTTGTGGAACTCCAGCGGATCGTCGGCGATCTTGTACTGGATGTTGGCGTCGCGGCCGTTCCACCATTCGAAGGTCATCATCCACTTGCCGTCGGTGGTGGGCGCGACGGTGGTCATGCCCGGGCGGCCGCCGCCCGCGTACTTGTTCTTGAACTTGTTGCCGGCCTCGTCGACGACGATGGCGCTCCAATCATCGGCAAGATTGCCGTCCCAGGTGCGGTGCGCGAGGATCTGCCCGCTGCCGCCGTCCTCTTTCGCGGTGTCGTTGTCGGCCGCGAGCGCGATGGCGCCGGTCTCCTTGTCGTAGGAGTTCCAGTCGAAGTCGTTCTCGTCGGAGTAGTAGCACACGAGCTTGCCGTCGTAGACCATGAGGAACGGCTCCCAGACCGGATCGTTCTGGTGCGTGGCGTTCTCGGTGGCGAACGGCCCGCCGTAGGAGCCCTGCCAGCCGCCTTTGGCCACGATGTTGAGGAAGTCCCAGTCCTTGCCGCCGTCGGCGCTCGAGTACAGCGCGAGCGCCACGTCCTTGCGGTCGAAGTCGTCGGACGTGCGGTTGAAGTTCGAGTCGGCGGCGAGGTGCTCCTTGAGGTAGGGGTCGTCGCCGGAGACGATGGCGGCGAGCACCAGCGTGCCCTTGGCCAGTCCGCCCACGGTTTCGGGCATCACGTACAGGTACGGGTTGGTCCACGCGCTCGTATATTGCGCGTATTCGGCCTCGCGGTCGGTGCCTTTGGTGAGCGCGGCGGGCGACTGGACTTCCGAGAGCGCCTCCCAGGTGGTGCCATAGTCGGTGCTGCGGTAGATGGGCAGCGTCTGCCCGACCGGGTCGCCGACGCTGCGTTCGAAGGTCGCCACGAGCGCGCCGTCCTCCAGTTGCGCCGACTTGGGGTACAGGATCGGGTTCTTCTTGTTGAAGTTCACCTTATCCTGCGCGGACGCCGCGTAGAGCGTCTTCACGGTCGGCTGGTAGGCCTGTGCGGCCGGGGCCGCCAGGCCTACGCCGCCGAGCAGCGTCGCCGCGGCCAGCAGTCCGCCTACCGCTCTGCTCAGGATGGGATGGGTGGTCATGTTCTCTTTCCTTTTCGATGCGTTTCGGTGTGTTCGATGATTACGCCGTGGCGTCCATGCCATGGCGCGGTTTCCCCGGAGCCGGCGTTCAAGGTGTGCGAAGCCGGCCCCGCGGCCTTGCGGATGCGGGGATGATCGTCGGTATCGGGACCAATCGGGGATGGATTGGGTGCCGGAGACGGGTGTTCGGGGACGGGCGTCAGCCGATGATGCGGTCGATGAGCGCCTGCCACTCGCCCACCAGATCGATGTGCTCGCGGTCGTGGAGCCATCGCATCTGCAGGCCGTCCATGGCGGCCAGCGTCTGCATCGCGGTCCGATGCGGGTCGTGGCAGCCGTCGTTGGCCGCGGCCTTCGTGTATTCGCGCATCACCCACTGTTCGCGGTCGCGGAAGTACTGGAAGGCCGGGTGGCTTTCCGACAGAGCCTCGCCCTGCAGCACGGTGTACAGTCGCACGATCTCCGGCTGCGTGGCGTTGCGCCGCACGGTCGCCGCGGTCAAATCGCGCAGCCCGACGGGGAAATCGTCCTGTTCGCCGATGGGGGCGTCGTCCGGCGGCATCGGCACGCCGAGCTCGCCGTACAGCGCCACGCGGTCGGTGCGGTCGCGGTAGTCGAGTATCGCCAGCAGCAGGCCTTCCTTGGACCCGAAATGGTAGAGGAGTCCCGCTTCCGTCACGCCTTCGGCCACCGCGATCTCACGCAGGCGCAATCCCCAGAACCCGTGCTGGGCCACGAACTGCGTCGCCGTGTTGATGATGCTGATCCTGCGCTCGCGCGCTGTCATCGCGGTCTTCGTTCCGCCCACCGGGTACCTGCGTTTCCTTTGAATCGTATTGTCGTTGACGCGACCATCCTATACGATTCGCGGAATCGCACGGTCCCGGCGGCGCGACGGCAGAACGCCGAGCCGCCGGGCCGGCGACCGCCATCGCGCACGTTCCCGCTCAGTCGAGCGTGAACGTGCTGAACGAGCGCGGGGCGAGCGTCGCGGTGAAGGCGCGGGAGGCGTCCGCGGGATCGGTGAAACTGAACTCCACCTCACGTTCCAGCGCGTTCTGCACGACGACGGCCAGCGTACCGTCCGGATTCTCGTAGGCGGAGGCCATCGACGAGAAACGGCCCTCCACGTCGAGCACGCGCGCGCCCGGCTTGACGAAGTGCGCGTAGTGGCGCATCACGTAGTATTCCGGGTTGCGGGTGAAGGTCTTCGCCTCGGTGTCGACGGAGAACAGCGAGTTCTGGCGCCATCCCCACGTGCTTTCGGTGCCGGCGAGCACCATGTTCCAGTAGGTGTAGCCGAGTGCGCCGTGGGTCAGATAGTGGTTGACGAGGTGGAAGATGTATTCGGCGTACTCCCACGAGTTGTCGCCCATGCCGCATTCGGATTCGGTCTGCATGAGCTTGAGTTCCGGCCACGCCTTGTGCGTGCGTTCGATGCAGTCGCGGCCCTCCCACTGATAGCCAACGCCGGTGATGTACTTGCGCGCCTCGTCGTCCATGAGGATGTTGTCGACGTAGCGGTTGTAGTTCTCCAGCACCATGCCGTACAAGCTCACGAACTGCATGTCGCGCGGACCGTTGAGCGTGCCGAGCCAGATCTCGACGCCGCCCTCCTCGGCCTTGCCGAGCAGACCCTCGCGTTCGAAGGTGGGGCCGAGGTAGTCGCGGATGAACGTGCGCAGCTGCTCGCTCGTCCACGTGCAGGTGGGGTACTTGGCGTCGGACCACGGCTCGTTCTGCGGGAAGATGCGGGTCACGTTCACGCCGAGGGCGCGGTAGGCGCGCACGTACTTGACGAAGTAGTTTGCGTACGCCTGCAGGTTCTCGGAGGTCATGACGAGCTTGCCGTAGTTGTAGACCGGCGGGTTCTTCATCCAGGTGGGCGGGCTCCACGGGCTGGAGTGGACGGACAGCTGCGGCTGGTACTTCTTGGCGGCGCGGATGTACGGCAGCACAGCGCGTTCGTCGCCCTTCACCGAGAAGTCCTTGAGCTCGTAGTCGCCGGGGGTCTCGTCGTAGCTGTACCAGCCGGCGGCGAAGTCGTTCGCTCCGATCGGGGCGCGGTTGAGGCGGAAATCGAGTTCGTCGGGGCTGAACAGCTCCTTGAGGATCTGTTCGCGGTCCTCGGCCGTGAGGGACTGCAGCGGCAGCCAGCCGAGTTCGTTGAAGCAGCCGCCGAAGCCTTCGACCTCCTGCTCCTTGCCGCCGGTCAGGGCGATGCCGAGCTCGCTCGTCGCGCCGGCCTTCGGGGCGGGCTTGGCGACCCAGCGGGCGTCGTCGGTGGTTTCGATCCATGTGACCATGGTGATGTCTTCTCCTTATTGGTTAATCGGTGTTCAGTCTAATTGGGCGTGGTGGGGTGCGTGCGGATTGGGGTGCGTAATCACTTCACGCGCTTGATCATCATGATGAGCACGGCACCGACGAGCGAGACCACGGCGCAGACCGGGAACAGGCCGTAGTAGCTGCCGCCGGTGACGCCGACGATCGCGGCCGCGACCAGCGGGCCGAGCAGCTGGGAGCCGGTGTTGGCGAGGTTGAGGATGCCGAGGTCCTTGGCGGCGTTCTCCGCGTTCGGCAGCACCTCGATGTTGAGCGCCTGGTCCACGGCGAAGAAAATGCCCATGCCCAGACCAGCGACGGCGCCGTAGACGACCATGGTCCACGCGGCGTTGGAGACCATCGGCATCGCCACGCCGATGGCGACGAGCAGGGCGGCGAAGGCGACCGGCAGCTTGCGGCTGTGAATCTTGTCGGAGATCGGGCCAGCGACGATGGACATCGCGATAGCGGTGACCATGAGCAGCATCGAGATGATCGACACGTACTTCTGCTGGCCGGAGGTGCCGAGGCCGATGTAGTCGGACAGGATGTAGAGCTGGTAGGCCATGATCGCGGTGGTCGCGGTGTTGACGAGCATCTTGCCGAACAGGGCGAGGTAGAAGTCGCGGCAATCCTTGACCGGGAAGATGAAGTGCTGGACGAACATGTCCCACGTGAAGCGCTTCCTCTCCATGCCGAGGCTGGACTTCTCGCGCATCAGGCTCGCGGTGAGCGGACCGCACAGCAGGGTGAGCACGCTCATCACGATGATGCCGGTGCCGATCTTCGGGCCGAGGAACTGCGCGCCGACGAGCTGACCGCCATACTGGCCGATCACGTAGCCGAACGCGTAGATGGAGGAGACCAGGCCGCGGTGCCGGGGCGCCACGCGGTCGGCGATGACGGCGACGATCGGGGCGACGAGGGCGTTGAGGAAGACCTGGTAGAGACACCACGAGACCACCAGCAGCGGGACGGTCGTCACCGCGTTGAACGCGAGCAGCATCACGAAGCAGCCGATCGAACCGACGAACAGCCACGGGGTGCGGCGGCCCCAGCGGCTGCGGGTCAAGTCGGACAGGCCGCCGATGATGATGTTCGCGAGCGTGGCGAACACCATGGCCGAACCGGACAGCAACGCGATGATGCTGGCCTTGTTCGCCGGATCGATGACCTGCACCTTGGCCGGCAGCAGCACGGCGTTGACGCCGAGGTACGGGCCAAGCCACAGCATCGCGCCGAGCGCCGTGGCGATGCCGATCAGAATAGGAGCCTTGGGCTGTTCCTCGTCACTGACGGAACCGGACCACGGGCGCGCGGACTGCTCCGTCTGGGAGGACCGCACCGATTGGGGCGATTGTGCGGCTTGCATTGAAACGGACATCGTTTCTCCTTGCCTTGCATTCACTATGGGAGCGCTTGGCGGCCGACGGGATTCCTCCATGAACCAGCATCATCACTGCGGTCCGGCTGCGCGTCCCTCCTGTGTTGGACGATTCTTACTTTACACTTAACAACCATTAAGTCAAATCAGCGAACAACCTTGTCGGCAACGGCGTGTCGGTCTCCCGGCACCTATGGAGGCACCAATGCGGAATCCGTTCACCTGATTGGTTATCGAGCGTCATATCATGTTCACCGATCGCGCGCCACGATGCCGCGATATCGGAGAATCCACCGAACAAAAGGACGGAATCATGAGTGAGAGAGAGAAGACGACCACGCCGGAGGCCGCACCCGCGAACGCCGGAAAGGAAACCGGCAAGGATACCGCCAAGGAAACCGCCACCGTCGTGCAGGACAAGGGCGACGCCGGCTATGCGAAGGAGCTCAAGCCCCGCCACATCCAGATGATCGCCATCGGCGGCTCGATCGGCACCGGCCTGTTCCTCGGCGCGGGCGGACGTCTCGCGCAGGGCGGCGCCGGCCTGACCATCGCCTACGCGATCTGCGGCATCTTCGCGTTCCTGATGGTGCGTGCGCTGGGCGAGCTGGCGATCCGCCGCCCGTCGTCGGGCGCGTTCGTCTCCTACGCCCGCGAGTTCCTGGGCGAGAAGGGCGCGTACATCACCGGATGGATGTTCTTCCTCGACTGGTCCACCACCGTCATGGCGGACATCACCGCCGTCGCCGTGTACTTCCACTACTGGAAGGCGTTCGCCGACGTGCCGCAGTGGCTGCTCGCGCTCGGCGCGCTGGCCCTCGTGTTCGTGCTCAACATGATGAGCGTGAAGATGTTCGGCGAGGCCGAGTTCTGGTTCGCCGCAATCAAGGTGTTCACGATCATCGCGTTCATGGTCATCGCCATCTGGGCGATCGTCACCGGCGCCCCGGTCGGAGACACGCACGCCGGCATCGCCAACATCACCGAGCACGGCGGCTTCTTCCCGATGGGCATCGCGCCCGTGTTCGCGCTGACCCTGGGCGTCGTGTTCGCGTTCGGCGGCACCGAGATGGTGGGCGTCGCGGCCGGCGAGGCGCAGGAGGCCAAGGAGGTCCTGCCGAAGGCCATCAACTCGATGATCATCCGCATCTTCGTGTTCTACGTGGGCTCCGTGATCCTGATGGCGCTCGTGCTGCCGTACACCGCGTACTCGTCGAACGAGTCCCCGTTCGTCACGTTCTTCTCCGGCATCGGCATCCCGCACGCGGGCGATGTGATCCAGGTGGTCGTGCTCACCGCCGCCCTCTCGTCGCTGAACGCCGGCCTGTACGCCACCGGCCGCACGCTGCGCTCGATGGCCATCGCCGGCTCCGGCCCGAAGTTCGCGGCCCGCATGAACAAGCACCACATCCCGTACGGCGGCATCATCATCACGTCCGCGCTGGGCCTGATCGGCGTGGTGCTCAACGCGGTGCTGCCGTCCGACGCGTTCGACATCATCATGAACCTCGCCGGCATCGGCATCGCCGGCACGTGGGCCTCCATCCTCGTCACGCACCTCGCGTTCCTCAAGAAGGTGAAGGCCGGCGAGGAGACGCGCCCCGAATACCGCATGCCGGGCGCCCCGTACACGAACTACGTGTCGCTGGTGTTCTTCGCGATCGTCGTGATCTCGAACCTGACGAGCGCCTCCGGCCGCTGGACGCTGGCCCTGTTCGTCGTCGTCGTGATTGCCATGGTCATCGGCTGGTACTACGTGCGCGGGCGCATCGACGGCAACCTGCTGGACGAGATGCTCGACGCCGACGCGGTGGACGAGGTCGAAGCCGCCAAGTAGCGGGCGGCGCGAACGGACGGAACGGACAGGACCGACTAGACCGAATACCGGACAGGAGGCAATCATCATGCGCATTCACATCACGTATACGGGCGGCACGATCGGCATGGTCAACTCGCCGCACGGGCTCGCCCCCGGCGCCGACATGCTCGGCTGGCTGCGCGGGCTGCTCGACGGCACGCAGATCGGCACCGACGAGGTCTCGTACACCGAACTCGACCCGCTGATCGACTCGTCGTGCGCCACGCCGGACAGCTGGCAGGCGATCATCGACGACCTGCGGGCGCACCGCAACGACGCCGACGCGTTCGTCGTGCTGCACGGCACCGACACGATGAGCTACTCGTCGGCCGCGGTGTCGTATGCGCTCACCGGCTTCGGCAAGCCGATCGTGTTCACCGGATCGCAGTATCCGCTGGGCATGGTCGAAACCGACGCCACGGCCAACGTGACCGGCGCGCTCAACGCGGTCATCAGCGGCCGGGCGCACGGCGTCTCGCTGTTCTTCGGCCATCATCTGATCGCCGGCAACCGCGTGAGCAAGGTGTCGTCGTGGGCGTTCGAGGGCTTCGACGCGCCGTCGGCCGGACTGCTCGCGCAGACCGGCGCGCCCTGGCACTGGGAATCCTACGAGGGCCGCGGCGAAGGCTGGTACGACCCGCTGCCGTACGCGCGGCATGACGTGGCGGTAATCGACATGGCGCCCGGCATCACGGCCGCGCGACTCGACGCCATGCTCACCCCGCGTCCCGAGGCGGTGCTGATCCGCGCGTACGGCGTGGGCAACGTGCCGTGCACCGAACCCGGCCTGACCGACGTGCTCGCGAAGGTGCTGGACGAGGGCGTGCCCGTCGTGGTGGCCTCGCAGTGCCAGCAGGCGAACGTGCTGCTCGGCCATTACGAGGCCGGCGACGCGATCGCGCGCGCGGGCGCGGTCGGCACGGGCGACATGACGCTCGAGGCCGCCTATGCGAAGATCGTGTTCCTGCTCTCGCAGGGCCTGACCGGCAAGGATCTCGCCGCCTGGATCCCCCGATCCATCGCCGGCGAGATCACCGTGTGAGTCTGCTGGCCGCCGCGCAGGCGACGCAACAGGGTGGATGCCGCGTATTACGGCGTCCACCCCGTTTCTTAACGGCATCTCGCTTGGGAGGGGTACGTTTTGACCGTTCCGGAGGCGTATCCGCGTTACGAGGGGTACTCAATCACGGTCATTCCGGGCACGGAGAGCGGCATGGAGCCACTCAAGCCCGTTATGCCCTCTGTCAGATACCCCTCGTAGGCCAGTTGCCTCCGCGCAAGGACGACGAGGTACCCCTCCCGAACGAGAAAGCGCCATGGGCAAGCACTGCGACCGCGTGAAACCCGCACACCGCAACGCAGCACCGACGCGTCACCATCACAGTACCGGCGCAGCGCGAACAGCGATGCCACTAGTCCCGGTCCAACACGGCGGTGAGCGCCCACAGGATGCTCACCACGTCGATGCCCTCCTGCAGGAACGCGCCGACGACCACCGGGATCAAATTGAACGCGGCCGCGACCATGCCGACGACGGCGAGCGCGAGACCCACGATCACGGCCTGGAGCATCACCCGCTTCGTACGCCGCGCGATGGCGATGGCGCGCGGCACGGCGGCGATGTCGTCGTTCATCACGACGACCTGCGCCGATTCGGAGGCGGCGGTGGACGTGCCGTCGGTCATCGCGACGCCGATGCCCGCAGCCGCCAGCACCGGAGCATCGTTCACCCCGTCCCCCACCATCATCGTGACGGGCTCGACCGCCGCATGGGAACGGACGATCTCGCCGGCTCCTCCGTTCCCGCGTTCCCTGTCGCCGCCGGCGACCGCACGCACCGCCGCCACCTTGTCTTCGGGGAACAGCTCGGCGTGCACCTCGTCGATACCGACCTCGCGCGCGATGATCTCGGCCGAGGCCCGCTTGTCGCCGGTGAGCATCGTGAGCTTGGCGACACCCAGCTGGTGCAGCTTCGCGAGGGCGGCCTTCGCGTTCGCGCGAGGCACGTCGCGCAGCACGATGCGCGCGACCAGCCGCCCGTCCACCGCCACATACGACGCCATCTCGTCCGCCGCCAGCATCCCGAACCGGGCCCCACTCTTTGCGCCCCTCGGCTTCAGCTCGCGTTCGCGTCCCTGCCTCGCCTTTGCGCCCCCTTCCAAGGGAAGCCGCTCCAGCTCGTCACGTCCCTGCCTCCCCTTTGCGCCCCCTTCCAGGGGGAGCTGTCCGCGCAGCGGACTGAGGGGGTCTCCCGTGCCCCGGCCCGTCCGTCCGGCACCAGCCACCGTCACGAATCCGTCCTCGCCCGCGGCCGCGAACGCCAGCCGCCCGACGCGCACCGCATGACCGTTGACTTCGGCGGAGATTCCCTTGCCGGATTCCTCCTTTACGTTCGTCACGACTGGATAGTCACGCCCGTATCCGCCATGGGACGCGACGGCCGCCGCGCTGTCGCCCGCCGCACCGCCGCCCGCAACGGCCGCCGCGTTCTCCGGGCACTCGCGCCGCCCGGCCGCGTACCGCGCATGCAGCCGTCCGAGCGCCTCGCGCCCAGCCGCCGCGATGCCTTTGGCGAGCACATGCACCGAATAGCTTTCGACCACGCCCGCGAACATGAGCACATGGTCCTCGTCGAGTCTCGGCACGCGCGCACCCGCAACACCGGCGCCCACGGCATCGCCGTCATCCACCATCTCCACGCGCACGACCTGCGGCTGCTTGACGGTCAGCGTGCCGGTCTTGTCGAAGAACACCTGCGTGACGCGCCCCAACTGTTCGATCACATCCTGCGTCTTGATGAGCACGCCGGCGGCGGCGAGGCGCGACGTGCCGGCGATGTACGCGACCGGCGCGGCGATGAGCAGCGGGCAGGGCGTCGCGAGCACGAGCACCTGCGCGAACCGCAGCGGCGTGCCGGCCACCGCCCACGCGACGCCGGCGATGAGCAGCGAGAGCAGCGTGAACGGCACGGCGAGCTGGTCCGCGGTCCGCACGACCGCCGGCCGCGACTCCTGCGCCTGGCTCACCATCGTGAGAATCCGCTGGTACTGCGAGTCGGCGGCGACTTCGACGGCGCGCATGGCGAGCGTCGTCGAGCCGTTGACCGCGCCGGACATGACGCGCGCGCCAGCGTACACTTCACGCGGCACAGGCTCGCCGTTGATCGCGCTCAGGTCGAGCGTGGCCGCGCCGGACAGCAGTTCGCCGTCGACCGGCACGGTTTCGCCGGGAAGCACGATGATCACGTCGCCGAGCCGCACCTGGTCGACGGGCACGGTGTCGAATCGCGCGTCCGCGCCCGGCCGCACGCGCGCGTCGGCGCGCGCGACGGCCGGATCGCAGGATTCCGGGTCACGGCCGGTGATCGCGCACACGTCGTCCGTCGGCCGCGTGGCGCGACGGAAGCCATCGTCGCGGATCGGCGCGATGTTGCGCGCCGCTCCCCTGCCCACGCCGGGCAGGTTCGCGACGTGTGCGGTGCGCGGCGCGGCGTCGAGCAACGCGGTGAGGCTGTGTTCCGCCTTCGATTGCGCGTATTCCTCGATCGCCTCGCCGGACGTGACCATGAGCACGACCGCCCACGACGCCCAGTATTCGCCCACGACGAGTGTGGACAGCATGGCGAGGACGGCGAGCAGGTCGATGCCGACCTGGCCGTGGCGGATGTCGTCGATCATGCCGATGACGGTGTCGGTCACGGTGTATGCGACGAGCGCGACGACGATCCACTGGCCGAGCGAGAGATGACTCAGTGCGGCGAGCACGGACGCGTGCGACGGGAGCGCGCCCCACAGGCGGATGTTCCACAGCAGGGCGACGGGAATCGCGGAGAGGACGACGACCGGCAGCATCGGCAGGCGACGGCACAGGTCGGCGAGCGCGGGGATGATGCCGCGGTGTTTCGATGGGGTGGCCTGGTCGACTGGATCGGCGGTGAGGGATGGGATGAGCTGGCTCATCTGATGCTCCTTACGCTGGTACGGGCCGGGCGTGCCGCTTTGCAATCGCTTGGCCTTGACGGTATGCAAAACGTGACGCACGGCTGGTTCGGTCACGCCTTGTTAACCCATCGGCGGCATCGGGGCGGGAGCGGGGCCGGACCCTGCGCTTCCACATGATGCATCGCTCGATACACGGCGTAAAGAATCGATATTCGGTTATTGCGCTGCCACTCTAACAGCGGCCCGCGAGCGCCGCAACCCACGGCGTGGGTCGCACGCATTATGCGCCCCCTTCAGGGGGAGCTGTCGGCGCAGCCGACTGAGGGGGAGCAGGAGCACAACGGCGCACCCGCGTCCCCCACCTGCGGTCGGCCCGGAAACGGGAAAGCCCCGGCACTCGCGCGAAGCGAATGCCGGGGCCGGACGCTGCCAATCACCACATGTTGAATGGGAATCCGTTGCTGCCGGAACCGTCCGAACCGTCGGAGCCGGAACCGGAACCATCCGAACCGGAGCCGTCGGAGCCGTTGCCGTTCTGGCTGTTGGAGTCGGAGCGGTTGGAGCCGTTGACCTTCTCCTCCTGCTGGTCGAGCGTCACATCGACGTCCATGGTCTTGCCGTCGCGCACGATGGTGAGCGTCGCCTTGTCGCCGAGGGCAGAGGCGCGCACGAAGCCGAGCAGGGAGGCGTTGCTGCCGACCGCGTTGCCGTTGAAGGCGACGATCGTATCGCCTTCCTTCAGGCCGGCCTTGGCGGCCGGGGAACCGGAGACGACCGCGGAGCCGGACGAGCCCTTGGTGATCTTCGCGCCGGCGCGGGTCACGCCGTCGGCCTCGACCGTGTCGGAGGTGATCGTGATACCGAGCGCCACGTGCTTGACGGAGCCGTTCTCGATGATCTCGTTGGCGACGCGCTTGACGAGGTTCGACGGGATCGCGAAGCCGATGCCGATCGAGCCGGCGGTGCTGGAGGACGACGAGCTGGAGGTGGAGGCGATCGACGAGTTGATGCCGATCACCTGGCCGGCCGCGTTGAAGGTCGGGCCGCCGGAGTTGCCCGGGTTGATGGCCGCGTCGATCTGGACCGCGTTGGTGACGATGTCGTTGTTGTTGTCGTCCATCACCGTGACCGGGCGGTTGAGCGCGGAGACGATGCCGGAGGTGGCGGTGTCGTCGTAGCCGAGCGGGTTGCCGACGGCCATGATGTTCTCGCCGACGGCGAGCTTGTCGGAATCGGCGAATTCGACGGCCTTGAGGTCGCTCGGCGGATTGTCGAGCTTGATGACCGCGAGATCGGTGGTGGTGTCGGTGCCGACGACCTGCGCGGAGTACATCTGGCCGTTGGAGAGCGTCACCTGGATCTTCTGGGCGCCGGAGATCACGTGGTTGTTGGTCACGATGTGGCCCTTGGTGTCGAGGATCGCGCCGGAGCCTTGGGCGGAGCCGTCGGACAGCTGGGTCTGGATGGAGACCACGGAGTTGGAGACCTCCTTGGCGACGGCCTTCCAGTCGGGGGCCTCGCCGGACTTCGCGGTGGCGGAGCCGGAGCCGGAGGAACCGGAGTTGACGTTGGCCAGCGAGCTGGTGGTCGGCACCCTGACCGCGCCGCTCGTGATGGCCGCGTAACCGACGCCGAGGCACAGGCCGGCGGACAGGAGCGCGGCGACCACGCCGATGACCACGCCGCGCACCGTGCCGTTGGCGGCCTTCGGGCGGGCGTTGAGGTTCGGGGTATTCGGATCGTTCGGGTTGTTCGGGTTGAGACCGAACGGGTTGCCGTTGTTCGGGGTTCCCGGGGCGCCCGGGGCGGACGGGTTGGGGCCGAACGGGTTCTGCTGCGGGTTCTGCGGGTTCTGCGGATTCTGCACGCCCTGCGGCGCGAACGGATTGTTGGAGGTTCCCGGCGCGCCGGCGTACGGGTTGCGGTCCGGCGCGGGCTGCGTCTGGCCGGCGGATGCGCCGGGCTGGGCGCCGGTGCCGGGCTGCGTGGGCACCGGGCCGTAGGCGCCGTATTCGGGGGCCGGACGGTACTGGCCGTATGCGGGCTGGGACGGCTGGGAGGCCGGGGCCGTCGGCTCGGTGGAGCCGGTCGGCGCCGAGGAGACCACGGTCTGCTCACCCTTGGCGGCGGCGTAGTCGGGAACCGCTTCAGGCGTGTTCGACGCCGTGGCGGGCGTGGAGGCGATCGGGGCCACAGGCGCGGTCGGGAACGTCCGGGTCGCGGCGGAGCCGGATGCGGCGGCCGCCTGCGCGCCTTGCACGGCCGACGGATCGATGGTCTCGGTGGGCTGCTCGTTGTCCGCGGGCTCGCCGCCGTATGCGGGGGCGAAGCTCTGCGTGGCCTGCGCATCCCGCTGGTCGGAGGTATCGGCACCGGTCTGCGGCGTCAGCGGTTGCGTGGCCGAGGTCTGCTCCTCCTGCGGCTGCGTGTTCTGGTCACCCTGCGGGTTCCAGCTGTTCTGCTCATCAGCCATAATCGTCTGCTCCTTCATAGGAACGGCGGCTTCATATCGTTGTCTGCACTTCAGCAATCTCGCCGCCGGTTCGTATTGCTACCTAAGAGTAAAGGCAGTAGCTCTGGATGTTTCCTGAATGTTCGTTGGAAGTGCCGAGTGAATCTTCTACCGACTTCCCGCATGCGCCCATCCGGGATGCCCGCCCGGTTCGCCTAGGCGGGGTCGCCCGGCCGAGCCTTTTGCGCGCACTCGTCCGACGCCACCGCCTATCTCGCTTGCAAGGGGTGGATGCGACGGGCCTCGAACCGCTATCCCCGTTGCAAGGGGTACTCCGCCGACGGGAAACCTGCGCCGGGCGTCGGAATTCCTCCAAAACCTCCCGGGTACACCGTCTCCGGCACCCCTCCCAACGGAGATACACATCGACGTACGTTCCGAAGTACCCCTCATAAGCGAGACAGCCCTACGTCGTCCTTCCATCCGCTCCGCCGCACGCATCTCCAGCGGTTCCGCCCGCCCCATCGACCTTCCCGCAATCCGCTTGTCCGCCTAAAGTGAAGCTATGACCGACAACCCCACGAACACTACAGCCGACGCCACGGCGAACACCGACGCAACCGCCGTAGTCGACCTCAACGAGCATCCGCGCGGTGCCGCCCCCGGCAAACCCGGCGACCGTGCCGCGTTCTCATTCGAGACCATCACGCGCCTGCCGGACGCGGCCGACGGCAAGGGCAAGGACGGCGCGCGCTACGGCCGCACCGGCATCATCCACACGCCGCACGGCGACATCCGCACGCCCGCGTTCGTGCCGGTGGGCACGCAGGCCGCGATGAAGGCGGTCCTGCCCGAATCGATGCGGGATCTCGGCGCGCAATGCCTGCTCGCCAACGCGTTCCACCTGTTCGAACGCCCCGGCGAGGACGTGCTCGACGCGGCCGGCGGCCTCGCGAAGTTCATGAACTGGCACGGCCCGACGTTCACCGATTCCGGCGGATTCCAGGTCATGTCGCTGGGCGTCGGCTTCAAGAAGACGCTCGCGATGGACGTGACCGGCATGAAATCGGACGACATCATCGCGGAAGGCAAGGAGCGCCTCGCCTGGGTGGACGAGGACGGCGTGACGTTCAAATCGCCGCTCAACGGCGACGAGCACCGCTTCTCCGCCGAGATCTCGATGGGCATCCAACACAAGATCGGCGCCGACATCATGTTCGCGTTCGACGAGCTCACCACGCTGATGAACACGCGCTCCTACCAAGAGGAGTCGGTGGAGCGCACGTACCGCTGGGCGCAGCGGTGCGTGGCCGAGCACCAGCGGCTCACCGAAGCCCGCCTCGGCAAGCCGTACCAGGCGCTGTACGGCGTGGTGCAGGGCGCGAATTATGAGGATCTACGCCGGCACGCGGCCGAGCAGATCGCCTCGCTCGACTTCGACGGCGTGGGCATCGGCGGCGCGATCGAGAAGCGCATCATCGGCGAGACGTGCGCGTGGATCTGCGACGCGATGCCGGAGAACCGGCCGCGTCACGTGCTCGGCATCGCGTCCGTGGACGACATCTTCGCGTGCGTGGAGAACGGCGGCGACACATTCGACTGCGTGGCACCCGCGCGATGCGCCCGCAACGGCGCGATCTTCACGCGCCACGGCCGCTACAACATCAAGCGCGCGCAACACAAGTTCGATTTCGGGCCGTTGGAGGAGGGCTGCGACTGCTACACGTGCGCGCATTACTCGCGCGCCTACGTGGACCATCTGCTGCGCGCGCACGAGTTCACCGGGTTCACGCTCGCCACGATCCACAACGAGCGGTTCTTCGTGAAGCTCCTCGACGACATCCGCGCCTCGATCGACGGCGGCTACTTCGAAGAGTTCCGCGACGAATCCCTGGCCCATTTCTACGGCAAGTAGACCCCGCCCATCCTTGGCCCCCCTGACAGGGGAGCAGCCAACGATTTTTAGCAGCGAATCCCTGACCCGACTTGGCTCCCCCTGTCAGGGGGAGCTGTCCGCGAAGCGGACTGAGGGGGTCCCATCCGCACCATCACCCCGTCACCCCACCCATCACCTCAATCAATCACCGCAAAGGCATCATGATGAATCTTCTCGAAGCAATCGACGCGCGCCACGCGATCCGCGCCTACACGGACGAACCGGTCGCGGCCGACGTGCTCGCCGCGTTGCAGGCCGAAATCGACGCGTGCAACGCGGCGAGCGGCCTGCACATACAGATGACCACCGGACTGGACGACGCGTTCCTCGGGCTGAAGACGCACTACGGCCGGTTCAAGGGCGTACACAACGCAATCGCGCTGATCGGGCGTGCGGGTGACGCCGGCGACGTGAATGGCACGGGCAACGCGGGTGGTGCCACGCTGCAAGCGTTCAAGGACGCGGACGGCACGCCGGTCTCGCCGGCTGCCGCCGCGCTGCAAGAGCGGGTCGGATACTACGGCGAACGTCTCGTGCTGCGCGCCGTGCAGCTGGGATTGGCGACGTCCTGGGCGGTGCTGGACGGCACCGAAACCGTGCCGGCGGCCGATGCATGGTGGACGCTGGACGATGGCGAATCCGTGGTGTGGGTGATCGCGTTCGGCCATGGCGCACGCCCGGGCGGGCGGCGCCGCACGAAGCCGATCGAGGAACTGGCGAGCGTGGCGAACGGTGCGACGAACGGTGCGACGGAAGGCACAACGGAAGGCGGAGACGCCGGGACTTGGCCGGACTGGTTCGTGCGCGGCATGGAAGCGGCGATGGCCGCGCCCACGTCGCTCAGCCAGCAGCCGTTCCACTTCACGCTCAACGAGGATGGCTCGGTGACCGCGGAGGCGTTGGACGGCCTGTTCGCGCACGTGGGTCTCGGCTGTGCCGAATACCACTTCGAGATCGGTGCCGCCCCGCACACGGTGGAGTGGCGCGTAGCCTAGGTGCGTCGAAACGCGGCATCCTCGGCGCGACACGCCGAAGACACGCTCGATTTGCGTCTCTCGACGAGGTGGTGCTAAGTTATCCACTTGTCTGCGAGTGTGGCGGAATGGTAGACGCGCTGTCTTCAGGTGGCAGTGAGTGTATGCTCGTGGGGGTTCAACTCCCCCCACTCGCACCAGCAAGAAAGGGCTGGAACCGAAAGGTTCCTGCCCTTTTGCTTTGACTTGGCCCGGCAACTCCTCTCACCGGGCGCGGGCGAGCTGGACGGCGGTGCCGGAGGTGGTGACCATGAGCATGGAGCCGTCGGTGCCGAGCACTTCGTAATCGACGTCCACGCCGACGACGGCATGGGCTCCGAGCGCCTCCGCACGCTGCTGCATCTCGGCGATCGCCTCGTTGCGCGCCTTCATCAGCTCCTCCTCATAGCCTTGGCTGCGTCCGCCGAACATGTTGCGGAAACTGGCGCCGATGTCCTTGAACATGTTCACGCCGGCGACGACCTCGCCGAACACGATGCCCTGATAATTCGTAATCACGTATCCTTCGACCGTTGGCGTAGTGGTGACGAGAATCATGATGCCCTCCTTGGCCTTCCATATCCGATTCCGCTTTCGGTTCCATTCGAACCCGCATACGCCGCTTCGCGCACGCGCGTTATGACCATCATAGCGACGAGGACCGGCACATGGTCCGCGGCGTGCGCGCCCGGCGGCGACCGAGTCGACGTGCGCGCGCCGCTGCGCCCATACCCATCACACACCCCCTTACACACTCCTCCAGCCCCCCATATACCCCCTATCTCACCCTGCCTCGTCGCACATTCCCGCACCCCGGCCGCGTGCCCTCGGCGGAACTCCGCCGGTAGAACTCCGCCGATACACCAAGCCCCCTCCCTGCCGGAACGTAGTTGTGAACAAGACCACAATCCTCATCCCCCGCGGCCACATATTGAATAGGGGGTGTATACGAGGGGCCCAACTACCTAGTTTTCGGGGGTGGGATCAAGGAAGGAACAAGAAGGAAAGAAGGATTCTGCACCATGCCATGCGATACCGGCTCGGATGCCAGCAACGCAATCACCTTCAACCAGCACATCGCCACACCGGTCCAAGGACGTTCCACCGCCGGGCGACGCCATGTCATCAAAGACACCGCCACGACCGCGCCCTCACCGGGCGCGCCCATCCACATCGTGTCGATCCCGCAGGTCGCCGTCCGTCAGGACATCCGCAGCGGCGACTTCTATACGACGGACGAACCGGCGACCGATCCCAGCGCCGACGACGAAGCCGTCATCGTCAAGCCACGCCGCCCCAGAAGGAAACACACCGGAGCCAGACGCCGCGGACGTCGCGGGCCGGCGCCGCACCTGTCCAAGCCGACGATGGACGACCTCGACGACCTGCACACGCTGTTCGCCGACCCGCGCATATGGTGGAACATGCCGAACCATCGCCACACCAGCATCGACCAGACGCAGACGATGCTGGAGCACTGGATTCACGACTGGCAACGCTATGGCATCGGCTACTGGGTCATGCGCGACCACAGCGGGCACTTCCTCGGCACGGGCGGCATCCGTCGCGCCGGCGACATTCTGAACATGCGCTACTACATACCGCCACGGCTCTGGCATCTCCGGTACGGCTCATACCTTGCGGCGAGCGGACAGAAGATCGCCGCGCAATACGATGCGGCACTGCCCATATTCCTCGCGGCATTGGCGCGCAACTACGCCTCCTGCATGATCGCCGACAAGCTCGGCTTCGTCGTGGTGCGGCGTGACGTCGACTTCACCGCCGACGCCGCGTCGCGCAGAATCTACGCCGACCGCGCGGTACGACAGCAGGACATCGACAACTACCTGAGCCTGCGTGAGACCGTCTGAGCCCTAGGCGCCGGATTTGGCGCGGAACCTGTAGGGTTTGGGCGGCGACCTGCACGGTTCGGAAGGCGACCTGCACGGTTCCCACAGCAACCTGCATGATTCGACCAGCAACCTGCAGGGCCATCCCGTGAAGAAGAGCCTCTACCCGCCGATGGCGGCATCCGGAATCGGCAGAATCATGCGGATTCGCCGGAACGGGAAAACCAACGGCCGGAAGTTCTTCAAGGGGACACCCTGCACATTCGCCGTCAGGGACTGCACATCTGCGCGGAAACCCTGCAGGTTCGTGCCGAAACTCCGCAGGTTGCCGACCAAACCCTACAGGTTCGCCCCTACGCTCCGCACATTCGTCGCCGCTCCCCACCCTTCGATGCCCGATGGCTCGTTCCCTGCGGCGCCGCCGGGTCTCAACGACCCAGGCTAAGCTGAAGGGCTATAAGACGACCAGCCGCAGCCGGCCCCGCCCGAAGCATGAGCCCGGCCGCCGGCCGCCGGCCACCGGTCGCCAGACGGGAGGATGACGATGGTCAGCGTGGATGATATCCGCAACAAGACGTTCCAGACCGTGCGTTTCAGGGAGGGGTACGACGTCGACGAGGTCGATGATTTTCTCGACGAGGTCATCGCCCGCCTGAAGGCCGGCAACCCGATGACCGCGGCCGAACTCGCAGCCCGGACGTTCCAAACGGTGCGTTTCAAAGAGGGATACGACGTCGCCGAGGTGGATGGGTTCCTGGACGAGCTCGCCCACGGCGTGACGACGGACGGCACAACGGCAGGCAGCGGCGCAGGCGCACGCCCCTCCGCCTCGGGTTCGGGCGGCAACACGTTCTCGAACAACAGCCCGTTCTCGGGCGACGAGGCGCAGATCCCGTGGTGACCCCGAAGCACCCGGAGAAATACACGCGCGGCACACGGTCGTACACGATGTCGCATATCCGCGGCAAGGACACGTCGATCGAGATGCTGGTGCGCAGCTACCTGTTCCGCCGCGGACTGCGGTTCCGCAAGAACGACAAGCGCTACCCCGGGCACCCGGATGTGGTGCTGCCGAAGTGGCGCACGATCGTGTTCGTGAACGGCTGCTTCTGGCATGCGCATGAGGGGTGCGCGCGGCATAGCACGCCGAAGTCGAACGTGGAGTTCTGGACGGCGAAGCTGCTGCGCAATCGCGAGCGCGACCGTCGCCAGCATGCGGAGCTCCGGGCGGCCGGCTGGCGCGTGATCGACGTGTGGGAGTGCGAGCTCGTGAAGTCCAAGCGCGAGGACCGCCTCGCCCGCCTCTACGACGAGATCGTCGGCGGCAGCAGGTAGCAGCGGCGCTGTCATCGAGAGCGCTGGAACCACGCCTGACGGCAGCGACGGTGCCTCCCGTGACACCCGCGCCATGCGCGAAGCAACCAGTCACGATTCCATGCAGAATTCTCAGTAGGCATTATGTCAAACTGCCAGTAGCTCCTATGCAAAACTGTCAGTAGAAGTTATGTTAAACTCTCAGTAGGAGTCGATAATCGTTGAAATGACGGGAAGATAATGATACCTAGGACATTGGCCACGGATATCGATGAACTGCTCGCTGGGTTCCCCGTGGTTTCCATCACAGGCCCAAGGCAAAGCGGCAAGACCACGCTGGCAAGAGAGCTACATCCGGAATTCCGATACGTCAGCCTGGAAGATACGGACACTCGGCATCTCGCCGAGGATGATCCGCGCCTGTTCTTCACCATGTACCCGAAGCACACGATCATCGATGAAGCACAACGCGTTCCTGAGCTGTTCTCGTATCTCCAAGGCATCGTCGATGCCACCAACGAACCGGGGCAGTTCATCCTCACCGGTTCCCAGAACTTCCTGCTGCTGAAGTCCATCTCGCAATCACTGGCCGGACGAGTGGGGCTCACGTATCTGCTTCCTTTGACCTATTCCGAAATCCTGGCGGCCGGGCTTCAGCCCGGCAATCTCGACGAATGGCTGCTCCGAGGCGGATACCCCCGTCTATATTCCAGCCGCCTGTCCCCGAACCGCTTCTTCGACACCTATGTCAGCACTTATGTGGAACGCGATGTGCGCGGCGAACTGGGAGTGCGCAAGCTCGCCGATTTCAGGCGATTCCTCGGATTGTGCGCCTACCGCATCGGAGAACTCACCTCCGACAGTTCCCTTGCCACCGACGCTCGCATCAGCACAAATACCTCCAGTGATTGGATGTCGATTCTCGAAGCGAGCTTCGTTACGTTCCGTCTTCAACCGTATTACCGCAACTTCGGCAAACGCCTGACCAAGACGCCGAAACTGTACTTCTACGATTCCGGTCTGGCCGCGCACCTGCTTGGACTGGAGAGTGTGGAAGACCTGCGTTCGAACAATGCGTTCCGTGGGCACCTATTCGAGAACATGGTCGTTTCGGAAATCGTCAAGGAGCACTACTCGCGCGGCAAGACACCGCACGTCTACTATTGGCGCGACTCCAACCAGAAGGAAGCCGACCTGATTGTCGAAAAGGCGGGGCGTATACGGTATCTCGTGGAAATCAAGGCGTCCTCCACTTATGATCCCCACGCGTTCGCCACGTTGGATTCCCTAGGAGAATTGATGGGATGTGATGCCAATCAAAAAGTGCTGGTCTACGGCGGTGATGATTCGTTCATGACACGGCATGGGCGGGTCATCAGTGTGCGGCAGCTACACGAATTGGTGGAATAAGCAGAGCAAACGACAAAACCGCCTGATGTCGTTCGTGCGCAACGGCGTGGATATCGACACCGCCTACCAAGCGTCGCCGTCCACCCACTCAATCGCGTAGCCGAAGGCCGCTTTCGCCGCATGGAAGCGGCGGCGGCCTTCGTCGTATTCTCCGGTTCGCGGCACGCCACGCCAGTCGAAGACGACGGGCGTGGCGCACGGACGGTCGAGGACAGTACCGTCGGCGCGACGCGGTCGGTATGGTCACGCAGGAGCGCCTGCATGTGCCATGCGTCGTCGCGATAGTCGGCGGTGACGGTGCGTTCAGGATGGTGTGAGGAGACGATGGCCAGCAGGCCGTGCGGGTTTTCGATGATGTCGACGTTGGGATGGCGGAACAGCGCGTAGGTGAGTCCGTCGTCCGCCGTGCCCGCGATGCGCCAGTCAAGTCCGCGACGTTGCAGTACGGAGGATGGTGCGACGGTGCATGATCGCGCGTAGTCGATGGGCTGCGCGTCCGTCCAGCAACATTCGCCGCCGTCACCTTCGTCGATGCTGCGACTGACGAGATACGACATGACCGCCGGCTCGTTCCAGTATGGGAACGATGACTCGTCGATGCCCCGTTCTTCCACGCCATATAGTGATCGCATTCGTCACCGACGATTGATTCGAACTCCTCCTGTGTGACGAATGTGTTCCCGTCCAGCTGGTAGCACTCCCATTCCGGATGAATCTCACGGTTTCGATACTGCTCCGCGGCTTTGACGTAAAGCGCAGCGTCCAACTCACTCATCCGAGATTCGATGTCGGAGAGCGTAGGGAGAGCGGAGACAGGTGATGAATATCTATGGTGATGCGAATACGGCATGGCGACCTTTCCGCAAGTCAAGTGACAAATGAACCGACACCCATCGTGATCGACAAGCACGCGCTTCAGTAGGCGCGTGACAGGAGATCCACCAGTGATCTACGATCATCGAATCGCGTCACGCCGGAGTGGCTATCCATGGCCGATACCCGATATTGCGATAGGATGACGGCAACTCGATGATGATGGGAGCGGGGACTATGCCGGAACAGAAAGAATTCCACGAACTGTTCGCACAAACCAATGGTCGCATCTTCGCCTTGCTGATCTCCACCGATGGACGCGGACACTTCGACAGCCGCGGCCGTCTCGCGCTGGACTACTGCGCAGCAGGCCAGACCTTTGATCTGCCGAAAGGCATGTTCGACTCCGACGCATACCGCGATACCGACGTGGTGCTCACCTTCGCCAAACTCGAACAAGACGGCGAGTATCTGCTGGTAGATGTTCACTCGGCCAAGGAGCCAACTATTGATATTAGCAACACTACAACTTCAAATAATAAGAAGACCGAACGATCCGGCCACATAAGTTTTGCAAATAAAACCATTCAATTAGAAAAACTATTCTCTGATTATCAAAACCGCTTAACCATCTCGATACACAAGCCCAATATTGAACCCTATCTATCATTGCAAAACCACTCGGATATATTCTATGCTGAATGCAATCCGAAAGGAAGATCTACAAGCAGCTACAACAATAGCAAGATCAGGGAAAAGCTGTTTGGCATTAAATTGGAACAGCTTTATCCAAACTCAAAAACTAGCTATATCAATGCTGCAAAAGATATAAAATACACATCTTTGATAGGAACTAACAAGAAGCCCATTTCATCATATAATCTTCCCAAGTTTGATACAATCTTTGACTTAATAGATTCCGACACACTTCTACAAATACGGTCTGATTGGATTGGAACACGCACCCTATACAAATCGCCAGAAGAGAAATCCCCAGAAGTAACTGCTGGATACGCAGCACGGGATCTTGAACTCTATGCCGAATTCCTTAAATCTTCACCAATTAACGACCTCAACCGCAATCTCATCTACTTCGGAGCGCCGGGAACTGGTAAGAGCTATAGGCTCAACGAGGATCTGAGGCAGTTCGAGGGACGATACGAACGTGTGACGTTCTATTCGGATTATCTGCACGCGCAGTTCGTCGGCTCGTTCCGGCCGAAGGCCATCACCAAGGAGCAGGGCAAAGCCGACTTCACATATGCGTTCACACCGGGACCGTTCACTCGTGTGCTGATCGACGCCCTCAACGATCAAGACTCTGAACAGGATCATGTACTGGTTATCGAGGAGATCAATCGCGCCGATCCAGCCTCGGTGTTCGGCGACATCTTCCAGCTGCTGGATCGGAACGACGCCGGAAACAGCACCTACCCCATCACTGTCAGTGAGGACATGAAGGCTTACCTCTGGTCAAAGGACGGTCTTAATGAACAGGGGAGGAAACGGCTGGCGGAAATCACCGGACAGCATTACGACGCGACCGGCGAAGCGCCCAAGTCCCTCTCCATCGCCCTGCCCAGCAACATGCTCATTTGGGCCACGATGAATTCGGCCGACCAAGGTGTGTACCCGATGGACACGGCGTTCAAGCGCCGCTGGAATTTCCGCTATGTAGGTATCAACGATGGCGCCGAAAAAATCAAAGACACCAAGTGGCGAGACTGGCGCAACAAGATTAATATGCTACTGCTCACCAAAGCCAAGGTGTCCGAGGACAAACTGCTTGGCCCGTTCTTCCTTGGTTCACCCAACCTCACTACCGGCACTGACGAGTTCAACGAAGCGTTCAAGAACAAGGTCATCATGTACCTGTTCGAGGATGCCGCCCGGTATAAGCGCACTGAGGTATTTGACGAAAAGGGAGTCGGGGACGCCAACGGCAGCCCCTTGACCTTAAGCGCTCTATTTACCGCATGGGATAAGAAGCAATTCGCCATTTTCAAGTGATGTAAACGAACGGAATCTCCATGAATCCCCAGCCGTCCGATATCGCCAACTTCTTCTTCCGCGAGCAGCAAGAGTACTCCGCGGATGACTTGATGCGCGCCGATGTCGCTTTGACTACCCTCAGTCAAAGCGATGCCGTGACGACTGACGACAGCGAAGAGAAACCGGAGACTTCGGCCGCCGATATCGAACAATTGATTCGTCGCCTATTGCACTTGCAAATCAACAGAACCTCAATCTTCACGATCAGCAAAGGCTCATCGGAAACGATATCCGAATCGAACACCTACCAGTTCAACTATGTGGGAATACTGGCAATCGGCCCCTACATGTTCGCCGTTCTTCCCAAGTATTATCGGGAAGTCACACCGGAGAACATCACCGGCCACGAACCGGCAGTACTCGATGAATTCGCGACCATCATGGGCGCCATCCGTCGGTACAACACCGACCCAGCCCACAAGCACAACACCATCGGATTCGATTACGAAGCTGCCGTCGACAACAGTGACGGCAATCTCATCGACCTGTATCGGTTCCTGCTCAACGACTACGCGGAGAACGGCCTCTACCAGTCCACCCGCCGCATCACCGAGTTGAACGGCTACGGCGAAATCGACTGGAACCGCACCGTCAATCAGATCATGCCGATGCGCACGTCCTCGCGCAAACCGGTCTACGTCGACGTCGTCAGCACCCGTTCCACCGTCGATACGACGACCATCATCCGTTCTATCCAAGCCGCCGTCATCACGGACATCTCGCACTATCTGGAATCATCAGGATTGAACGCGTTGTTCCGGCTGCCGACCGCGGAACCGTCCCCGAAAACACTCGCCGAAATCGGTGACAGCGACCAGCTGTTGCGTCTGTTGTGGAAGGAGCTGCGTGTCCAGTTCGTCACACGCAAATGTCTGCTGCTACGCGCGTTGATCCAATATCTGGAGGTGCGGAGCAGCGGGCGGTCGATGCCGTTGCTCGCTCAGGGGACATGCTCGTTCAATCTGGTGTGGGAGGATGTCTGCAAGAAACTGTTCAACGACGAGGAAGAACTCCACAAGACCGATAACCCGATTTGGAGGTACGTGGAACCGTTGGCATGGGCTGCGACCGCCCCGGAACCTTCGGAGAAGACCTTCATCGACGCCGAGGAAACCAGTGAGGATGATACCGATACGCAGAGCGCCGAAAGTTCACCATTGGAGCCGGACGTGGTCGCTCTCGACAAGGATGGCGGCAAGCGCTACATCATCGATGCGAAGTATTACGTTCCGAACTACAAGCGCGCCACAGCATCAACGGGACAAAAGAAGCCGAAGGGAAATGTCACGCGCACTCCTAGCCTGAAGGACATCGTCAAACAGTATTTCTATCTGTTGGCCCTGATGCCGCAAGAGACGAAGCCCGATCCGGAGAAAACAGCGAAGGACTCGGTACGAGTCTCCGGCAACGCGTTCGTCATGCCCGGCCAGATTCCGTTGATTCCCGATTCCGAAGACGGCGACGCCAAGGCCGGGAAATCCACGAGGTCCCTGAACACAAATGAGAACTTCCCAACACGCGTGGATCGCAAACTCCTGACACGTCGCGGTGCCACCTACTTCCCATTTATGCAGCAACGCTTGCAGAGCATATACGACAAGGATGTTCCTTGGTCCATCGCAGTATTCGAGATGGACCCCGAACAGGCGTTGCGCCTCTATCAATCCGAGGAAGGTACGAGCCACGAACAGGGCATGAAACGCCTCAGGGCCATGTTCCGGAAATAGTCTCGTCTCCGTTATCGGCTTCGACGTCATTCGACGCCATTGCCATCATCATCACCATCGTCAACGCCATCACCGCTCAGCCAATCATCGGACAGCAGCATCACTGAGACCGCCAACGGAACAGCGTCGGCCAGAACATCCGCCAAGCGCTCGCGCGTGGTGATTTCGGTTTCGCCGTCCGCTTCCAAGGCGTTCACGATATTGCTGTACCAGCGGATTCGTTCGCCGTTCGGCATCACGAACGTCACGCATGCGGGGATATGCACACTCATCATCAGTCTCCTTACGAATCGTTGTCGGATGCCATTCATCGTGATCGATGAGCGCGCGCTTCCAAAGGTGAACCGTGACAGATCCACGAGTGATCTACGATCCGCGTATCCGCACCGCTGCGTGTCCTCCACGATTCCAGCGTAGCCGTTGTATCCTGGCCGCATGGAAGCAGGCAGTTCCAAGACCAAGGTCATCAATGTCGTTGGCGCGGCGATCGTCCGCGAGGGTGCGGTGTTGTGCGCGCGGCGCGGACCGGGCAAATCGCTCGCCGGGTATTGGGAGTTTCCCGGCGGCAAGATCGAACCACACGAGACCGCGCGTCAGGCGCTGCACCGCGAGATCGAAGAGGAGCTGCTGTGCGAGGTCGACGTGGCGGAGGAAGTATGCACCAGCGAATACGCCTATGAGTTCGGCACCGTGCGCCTCACCACGTTCATCTGCCACCTGACCGCGGGCACACCGCATCTCACCGAGCACACGGATATTCGTTGGTTGGAACCGGCGGAAATGCCACAGCTGGATTGGGCACCGGTCGACCGGGAAGCGGTCGGCATCATCGCGAAGAAGCAATCGCTGGCGAAGTAGCCAGACGCGACCGGGTGCGACCGGACACGACCATCCACAGCCACCAGTAACCAGTCGCACAATCAATCGGCAGTAATCAAGTAATCAGGAGACGACATGACGAACGCGGATTTCGACATCAACCTGCGCCTCGGCCATTCGGCCACGACCGCAACCGCAACCACGACCGCAATGGAATCTGACAATGACGCCAGACACTCCGTGATCGAAGGCGCCATCGCCGGTCTCATCGAACCACGGCCGGATGCCCCCGTCACCTATAAGCCCGCGCTCATCTCCAATCGTCCCGGCGGACTCACCATGCACGATCAGCTCAGCGATGCCCTCGCGAACAGCGATTCCTTCGACATCTCCGTCGCGTTCGTCTCGGCCAGCGCCGTTCAGAGTCTGCTGCAATCCTTCGTCGATCATCACGACAGCGAGCCTCGGCACCCTAGCCGTCTGATCACTTCAACGAAGAATCATTTCAACGATCCCCGCGCCTTCTGGGAACTGCTGCATCTGAAGCGCACCGCCGACATCGACGTGCGCGTCTGGGAAGGTTCCGACAACGATTCGGCCACCGAATCGCAAGGCCAACCGTTCCATCCGAAGGGCTACATTTTCGCACGACGTATGCATAACGGCACCCCGTATTACGACCTGTTCATCGGCAGCTCGAATCTCACGGGCGCGGCGCTGAGCACGCAACGCGAATGGAACCTGAAGGTCTCCTCCCTCGCCGATGGCGAACTGGTCCAACAGGTGCGTGACGAAATCGACTCGCAGGTGGCCGATTCGGTGCCGCTCACCGAGGAATGGATCAAACAGTACGAGGAGGATTTCAAGAAGTACGCGCCGCCACGTCGCGACATCCTCGAATCCCTCGAAGGCCGCGACATCCAGCCGAACACCATGCAGAAGGAGGCGCTGGAGAACCTCAGGAAGCTCCGTGAGCAAGGTGAGCATCGCGCGATCATCGTGTCGGCCACCGGCACCGGCAAGACCTATCTGTCCGCGTTCGACGTGCGCGCGTACAAGCCGAAGCGCATGCTGTACATCGCGCAGCAGCAGATGATCCTCGAAGCGGCGAAGAAGTCCTATCAAAAAGTGCTCGGCTGCGACGAATCGGAACTGGGCATCTATTCGGGCACCAGCAAGCAGCAGGATCGCAAATACGTGTTCGCCACCGTGCAGACGATGCGACAGCCGGAAGTATTGTCGCAGTTCGCTTCCGACGAATTCGACTATGTGCTGGTCGATGAGGTGCATCATGCCGGTGCCAAGGGGTATCAGGACGTCATCGACCATTTCAAGGACGCCGATTTCATGCTCGGCATGACGGCCACTCCGGAACGCACCGACGGCATCAACATCTTCGAATTGTTCGGCCACAATATCGCCTACGAAATCCGGTTGCAGAAGGCGCTGGACGAGAACATGCTCTGTCCGTTCCACTATTACGGCGTCGCCGAATACCTCGGTTCCGACGATGATCCAGATCAGGCCGCGCATCGCCTGGACGTCACGCAAGGCCTTGACGCGAAACAATCGAAGCAGCTCAAGTACGAGATCAGACAGCTCGCATCGGAAAAGCGCGTGCGCTACATCATCGACAAACTGCAGGAGTACGGGCAGTTCAACGTGCCCGTCACCGGGCTCGTGTTCTGCAGCCGTCAGGAGGAGGCGCACGAATTGTCGCGCCTGTTCAACCAGCAGTGGAACCAGCAGGCGGAGCGCCTCTACCGGACGGCCGCCGTGACCAGCACGGACGCCGACGGCAAGCAAGTCTCGCAAGCGCAGCGCGACGAGTACGTGCGGCAACTCACCAAGGGCGAACTCGATTATCTGTTCACCGTCGACATGTTCAACGAAGGCGTCGATATTCCCGCGGTCAACCAGATCGTGATGTTGCGCAGCACGGAATCCAGCATCATCTTCACCCAGCAGCTGGGTCGTGGTCTGCGCAAGTTCCCGCATAAGGAAAGCGTCGTCGTCATCGACTTCATCGGCAACTACACCAACAACTACCTGATTCCGGTCGCCTTGTACGGCAATACCGGCGACCGCGATCGGGCGCGCAGGAACCTGCAACGCAAGTCGATCGGATTGTCGTCGATCAGCTTCGACAGAATCGCTAAGGAACGCGTGCTGAAGTCGTTGGACACCGCCGACTGGTCCGAGATGAAGAAGCTGTCGGAACAGTATCGTCAGGTGAGGTACGAGCTCGGTCGCATCCCGATGCTCATGGATATCTACGCCTACGACTCCTCGCTGCCGTACACGCTGGCGTCGAAGCGCAGCAACTATCTCGACTTCGTGCGGTCACGCGAGAAGAGTCTCGGCGGTGGGAAAACGGCCAAAGCCAGCAAAGCCAAGGAGACGTCATTCGCAGACCAGTTGGAACCGGTGAACGAGGTCGAGGACGCGATCCTCAAAATGGCGACGGAACTGCTGCTGCCGGGTATCCGACCGCACGAGCTCGTCATCCTCGATCGGCTGTGCCGGTTCGCGGACGAACGGCCGGGCGGCGACGCCGCCGCTGAAGCAGAGTGGGCACCATCGGCACCAATCTCCCGTAGCACACTCATCGACGCGATCCGCGCGGACTTCCCGCAAGCCGACCTGTCCAGCGTGCAATTCGACTCGGCGATCGGCGTGCTCGACTACTCGTACTTCACCGGGCCGAACAGCAAACGCTTCGGCGGGCAGCCGCTGATCGACGCGACGGACGTCGCCGGCGACAGCGGCGAACCCGCGTACCGACTGAACGCGACGTTCGCCGCGATGCTCGCCCGGAACCGGACGTTCCGCATCTTCTTCGCGGACACGCTGCGCACCGGACTCGCCAACTGCCGCGACCTGTTCCGGGAGGCGCGCGAGAATCGGCGCACGTTCGACCGCGCGTTCCTGTACGAACGCAAATACTCGATGGCGGACGTCATGCGGCTGTGCGGATGGCGCAAGGAGAACACGCCGCAGAACGTAGGCGGGTATCTGCTCGACAAGGAGACGGGCACGATGCCGATCTTCGTGAAATACGCAGCCAGCCAGTACGAAGACGAATTCCTCAACGCACAGGAGATGCGGTACTACAGCAAGAACGGACGCACGCCGCAGTCGCCGGAATTCCGGTGGGTGCGGGATGGCGTCGGCTCGGCGGAGTGGGACCGCACGCACTTCGTGCCACTGTTCGTCATGCGCAAGGCGGAGGAGGCGGATGGCCGGTACTACTACGTCGGCCATGTCGCCGCGTTCGACCATCCGACGCTCACGACGAAACCCACCGCGTCCGGCGAGGGCCGCGTGAACGTGACGCTCTCCACGCTGCGACTCGCCAAACCACTCGACCCGGAACTCTACCGCCATCTGACCAGCTGAACCGACCAGCCGAGGACAGGGGTTGACGCAGCAAACACAACGACTGGTAATTCACCACCGATTCCAACGGCTCCCGAAGGCAAAGCTCGATTTTCCATCGGCTTTGTCTTCGGGATAGCATCGAAACGGCTTCCATAGGTCCTTCGGGGCTTCCGTAGATAACTGAAGACAATTTCGCAGAGAACGCCATAGCCAACTTCGTTGCAATGACGCCGTTTTCGTTGACCTGGCCATAAGGATTTCCCCGGACGGAAACCTACGGAAACGACAAACCACCTACGGAAGACGCAACATCGGCATATGCGTCGACTCATCGGACCACCATAGGCAAGCGGCAAGAGAGTGGGATAATCAAGACGAACAGCGGCGGCGCGGCCGTAGTGCAGTCACAGTATGCCCTTGGCAGGCTCAGGAAGGAGCCTCGGTGAACTGGCGGGGCCGGCAAAGTCCAGACGGAAGGAACAGAATCATGCGGATTGATGATCTCATATTCGGCACGTACGACGCCGACGACCAAGACGGGTCTGCGGCCATCGCCAGAGCGCGCGTACTGCCCGAACCTCCGCAACGTGCGAAACGATGGCGGCGCGGTCTCGGCCAAAATGGCTCGCGCACCGACCGTATCCTCTTCTCCGGCGACATTCATTGCAAAGGCGCGAAGATCTGCCCGATCATCGAGGAGGCTGCGGAGCGTACCGACGCCGGCGTGATTGTGCTGCTTGGCGATCTGCTCAATGAGTGGGACGCCAGTGTCGCCGGCGAGGTCGCCGCGTTCGAGCGGCTCGCGGACTGGGTGAACCGACAGCGCGACCGGCGCGAGGTCATCGTACTGCTTGGCAATCACGACCTCACCTACTGGGTGGATCCAGGAACGGCCGACCATCGTGCGTTCCGCGACACCTGCCCCGGCTACAACGACGGCGCCTACCGAGACGTGCATTATCTGCTGCACATGATGTACCCGCAGCTCGCCTATGGCCTCACGGACGCGCGCGGGAATCAGGTACTCGCCTCGCATGCCGGAGTCACGCAGACATGGTGGGAATGGGTGATCGGCAAACTCGCCGACGCAGGCGAGCCGCTGCCGGGCGACGATTCCGATGGAGAGCCCGCCAGGAACCTCTTCACACCCAACGCGGAGCAGGCGGCAGATGCCATCAACACGTTCGCGCAGGGGCATATCGGCGGCGGCATCCGGCCGTTCGGCGTGATGGTCGGGGCCGAACGCGGCGGTTTCCCCGGGACGATTCCGTCGCCGGTCTGGGCGGGCATGGAGGAGCTGGCGTTCGACCCGCTCGTCGGCTACCGGCAGATCGTCGGCCACTCGCCGATCAATACGGTGCTGTACCGCCGGTGCGGTGTCGGCACGGGAACACTCACCACAGCTGGACGCCCGTCGAAACGCAGCCGTGCAGAGTTGTGGTATTGCGACACACATTCGCTATACCGCAGCGGACGACCGATCGGCGACGGCTCGCTCCTGCTGTACGACTGTGCCAGCGGTGGCGCATGGAGTGTCATGCCACGCGTGCGGTGATGCAACTTCGACGGAGCGCATCAGGAGGACCGTCATCCCACGCATTTTGAACGGGTCATAGCATCTTCGTATGCATCGCGTCTTGTGGCGCACGGAACGGCGTGGTTTCATGGTGCTCACATTCGTAGCGGGGTACGGCGGTCAACGATCCCGCGACGATTGTCGCAATGATGGTTACCGAAAGAAGGAGGTCATGATGGTGTTCACCACACTGGATTTCGCCGAACGTTATCTGCTGAAGACCGAAGTAAGGACCTCCGCGTCCATGTCCGAGAACGCGTACGGCCACGATGATGCTCCGGCGGACGGACCGGTCGACTCATACCAGCGTTACGCCTATTCGTACTGATTCACGCTGATTTTGCGCTGATTTTGCGCTGAATCACACCGATTCGCGCCGATTCGCGCCGATCGGCGACGTACGATTCCGAGAGGACGACGAAGCCATATCCGCCGTGTTGCATATAGCACATATGCTATATTGGGGATATGAAAAGCATTGAGGAGCTGCGCGGGGAGCGCCGGCGACTGCACGTCACGCAGGGCGCGGTGGCGAAGGCCATGGGGACCACCCAGTCGGCGCTGTCGCGCGCGGAACGCGAGGGAAATCCGACGCAGGATTTCCTGCAGCGGTACGAGCAGGCGCTCGACGCCCTCGCCAGCCCGCTCACACCGGCCACGGCGAGCCTCACCGGCATCATCTTGCCCGATGCCGATGATGAGCCCGACGTGGCCGCATCATCAGACATCGTCACGAACACGCCGCCCCACGAATCAGCCAAGAACATTGAACTGTACCGTTCCGAGGACGGCACCATACAACTGGAAGTCAATGTGAACGGCGACACGGTATGGCTGACTCAGGCCCAGATGGCGGAACTGTTCGACCGTTCCGTAGCGTCGATTTCTCGACATATCGCCAACGCCATCGCGGAAGGAGAAATCAACGGAGAAAGCAATTTGCAAAAAGTGCAAATTGCCCACTCCGACAAGCCCGTCACCTACTACGATCTCGACGTCATTATTTCCGTGGGCTATCGTGTGAAATCGCAACGCGGCGTGCAATTCCGCCGCTGGGCCACCACCGTGCTGAGGCGATACCTCATCGATGGCTATGCGGCCAACAAGCGACGTCTGGAACAACTGGGAAGAATCGTCAACGTGCTTGCCCGCAGCGACAACCAGCTGGCGGCCGGCATCGCGGATGTGGTATCAAGCTACCTGCCGGGATTGGACATGCTGCGCGACTACGATGCGCGCGAACTATCTCCTGAACCGCAAACACATCCGGTCTGGAAACTCGGAGCCGATGACGTCCATGCTCTGGCGATGCGCCTGCGACAGGCGTACCCCGCCGATTCGTTGCTCGGACGGGAACGGGGCGAATCCGTGGAACGCATCATCGGCGCCATCTATCAGAGCTTCGACGGCCAGGACCTGTACCCGACAGTCGAGGAGAAAGCCGCGCATCTGCTGTATTTCATGGTCAAGGACCATCCGTTCGCCGACGGCAACAAACGTATGGCCGCCGCACTGTTCGTGCGATTCCTTGAGGGAAACGCCGACGCCTTCGCCGGCGGCCATACGCCGGAAATCACCAACAACGATCTTGCGGCCATCACGTTACTCGTAGCGGTAAGCGACCCTGACGAAAAGGACGTGATGATTGATTTGGTAGAACGGATGCTGGCCGAGCCGCGCCGTCACTCGCCGGCCACACCGGCCACACCAGCCGCACCGGCACCATCCACACCGTCACCGTCGGCATCGCCGTCGACCGCCGGGATCCACTTGGCGTAGCCTTCGGCCTCCATGCGGGAGCGAGGCACGAACCGCAGCGAGGCCGAATTCATGCAGTAGCGCAGGCCGCCGCGGTCGGCGGGGCCGTCCTCGAACACGTGGCCGAGATGGATCTGCGTGTCCGCGGTGCGGATCTCGATGCGCGGGCGGCCGGGCACGCGGTCGTCGGCTTGCTCGGTCAACGAGGAGGCTTCCAGAGGCTTCGAGAACGCGGGCCAGCCGCAACCGGAATCGAACTTGTCGCGCGACGAGAACAACGGCTCGCCGCTCACGATGTCCACGTAGATGCCCGGCTCGAACGTGTGGTCGTACTCGTTGACGAACGGGCGCTCGGTGGCGGCGTTCTGCGTCACCGCGAACTGTTCGAGCGTCAGGCCCCAGATCTTCTCCACGTACTTCTGGCGGCGCTTCACGTTCGCGATCGCGGCGAGCGGGATATGGCAGTAGCCGCCGGGATTGTTCACCAGATAATCCTGATGATGCGCCTCAGCCGGGTAGAAGTTGCGCAGCGGCTCGATGAGCACGGCCGGACGCTGCGGCTGGCGGTCGATCAGCTGCTCGATCGCGGCGATATAGGTCGACCGCTGCGCATCGGACGTGAAGAACATGCCAGTGCGGTACTGGCGGCCGGAATCCTCGCCCTGACGGTCCACGGAGAACGGGTCGATGACCTCGAGGAACAGCAGCGAAAGCGTGCGCAACGTCACGCGCGACGGGTCGAACGTCACCTTCACGGTTTCGGCGGCGTCGGTCTGCCCCGCGCACACCTGCTCGTAGGTCGGGTTCTCGACGGTGGACTGCGCGTAGCCGACAGTCGTGTCGGTCACGCCGTCCACGTTCTGGAAGTAGCGTTCCAGCCCCCAGAAGCAGCCGCCCGCGAAATAGGCGACGTTCGTCGCGGGCGCGGAAGCCCCGCCCGTCACGCCCGTCACATCCGTCGCATTGCTCTTGTTCTCGTTCGTATCAGTCATGTCCCCAAGACTACTTGCGCAGGGTCCTGAGCATGCCGGCTATCTCGCCGGGCGTGACGGACGGCACGTAGGCGTGGGTGACGGCCAGGCCGATCTGCGCGAGCTTCGCCGCATCCGGGTAGCACACGTACACGGGCTCTTCGCTCGGTTGGAACTTGCGTTTGAAGTTGAACAACGAGTGGAATCCGTACGCGGGTTCCATCCAGTCGGCCACGAGCTGGAGCGCATGCTGCAGCACCTCGATGCCGTCACCGGCGCCGCCCGGCAGCGTGTTGTCCCGCTCCGGATTCATGCCGGCAAGCGGCGCGGCGGACAGGCTCATGAACTCGACGGCCGACCCAGCCCCAGCCGAGCCAGCCCCATCCGAACCAGCCGAAGCCCCCTCATCCCGCAACCGTTCCGCCATACGCGCGATCAGGAACTCCATCACGCCGTTCGGGCTGTCCGGACGATGCCGCATGAAGTCGAGCGTCCATCCGACGATCCTCCCATCGCGCCACGTGGGCAGCCAGCTGGTCACGCCGAGCACGCGGCCGTCCGCGTCCATCGCGTACAGCAGCCGCACGCGCGGGTCGCGCAGCTCCTCGACGCCACCCAGCGTGAACTTCATCTCCGGCAGCGCCTTGCCCTGCGCCCACTCCTCGGAGATGTCCTCGATCTGCTCGCGCACGTCGAGCGACGCGTCGAGGAATGTGGAGTACACGTCCACAACGCCCTGCCGCTTCGCCTTGTTGATCGCGGTGCGGATGTCCTGCCATTTCTTGCCGGTCGTCTTCCACTGCCGCGGGTCGACGACCATCTCGCCGCCCACTTCGATCGACTGCCATCCCATCGCGAGCAGCCGGTCGCGCTGTTCGCGATGCACCGCGTAGAACGCGGGCGTCAGCGACCGCGACGCGCAATACTTCGAGAACGCGATCAGATCATCATCCCACTCGGACGGATCGCCGAACGGCCCGGTGCAGGTGAGCGCCACGCCGTCCCACACACGATACGCGACCGCGGACCGCCCGGAATCGGACATCCAATACTCGTTGCCCTCCCACGTGGTCATGAAGCTCATCGACTCGCCGCCGGCCTCGACGAGCCGTTCCGCGCGGGCGCGCGCACGCTCGTCGACCGCCGTCACGTCGCCCATCCACCGCACGACGACCACCAGCACGACGATCCAGAACACGAGTCCCACGCCCTGGTACACGATCGACGCGAGCGGCGTGACCGGCACGAACGCGAGTCGCACGTGACTGAGGAAACCAATCGGCAGGAACCGTCCCGGCAGCTCGGCGAGCAGCGTCGCGGCCGTGGCACGCGGCGCGAACTCGCCCGGAAGCGCGAGACCGTACAGCAGGTACACGGCCGTGCATGCGAGCAGCGCGAGCACGCACGCCGTGACGCCGCCGGCGAGACGCCGCCATCCGACGCGCACCGGGAACCGGCGCAGACCGACGAGCAGCGCCACGGCGAACGCGAACGGCGGCAGCGCGTTCGCGACGCACGCGGCGAACGCGCCATGGTCGACGAGCGAGTAGACGCCGTCCGGCGCGAACCGCAGCGGCACGACGAGATAGTAGGCGACCGCGACGCCCGCTGTGACGAGATTGACGGCGATGGAGGCGACTGCGGCGAACCGGCGGCCGCGGTACAGGCCCCACGCGAGCACGAGCGTGACGGCGGTGGGCAGCAGCGAGCGCAGCACCGCGCCGGGCATCGACGTGCGCAGCAGGTCAAACTGGAGGAAGCAGTCGGTGCGCGTGGAGCCGGCGATGCAGCGGGCGAGCGTGCCGTCGTCGGCCGCAGCGGGGCTCATGATGAGTCCCAGCGTGCTCAACGGCCCGGCGTGCGTGTGCGCGGTGATGGCGAGCACCGGGCCGAGCGCGAGCACGACGGCGATCGCGGCATAGAGGCGGCGGATTTCGTACGAGGTGCCGCGCAGCCAGTGCCAGCGGGTTTCGGCGGATTCGGTTCCGGCCGAGGCGTCGGTTTCGGCGCGCGTCGCGTCGTGCGTCGCGTCGAGCGCGCCGACGCGACGTTCGCGCTGCCGCATCACCACGCCGGCGACATGGCCGATGATCGCGGCGGCGAGGATGCAGTAGCCGCCGGGATTGCCGCTGTACAGCAGCGTGACCAGAATCGCCACGTAGCCGACGAGACGGATGCGCTGCCGCCACAGGTGCGTGCAGTACGCGCTGGCGGCCATCAGCGCGCCGACCGGCAGCGTGAGCGGGCTCAGCACGAACGAGATGCGCTCGATGATGCGGGTGTCATGCAGCAGCGACCCGGTCGCGGCGCATAGCGTCAGTCCGACGATCACGCCGCCGAGTGCGCATGCGACGGCGATGCGCACGGTGCGCGCGCGGCCCAGCCATCGTTCGGCGATGGACAGCATGACGAGCCACAGCAACGCGTCGAAGACCAATTGGATGACGCCGCGTGCGAGGAACAGCGAGCACAGGAGCTTGCCGAAGCTGAATTCGGCCATGCTGGTGTGCAGGCGCAGCGGGAAGTCGAATCCGGTGACGGCCGCCGCGATCCACGCGACGAGATTCACCGCCGTGAACGCGAGCGTCGCGCCGACGGCGAACCGGTGCGCGTCCGCCCATCGGCGTGCGTCGCCGGCGAGCGCCTGCCACGCCTGGGTGGTCGGCCGGGGTTTGCCGGCCTGCCGGGGCTGAGCTTGCCGGGTCTTGCCCGACTGCCGGGGCTGCGCCTGTCCGGCCGTCCCGTTCCGTTGTGCTTTCTCTCCGCTCATTCCTGCACCTCCATCATTCCTGCACCTCCACTTGCGGGTAATCCTTGACGGCCTTCGTCATCGCGCCGAGCCCGGTGCGCGCGCTGAACCAGTCGACGCCGGGCTTCCACACGGCCTGCACCGCATGCCAGTCGTGGCCGTGGCCGGGCACGACGATCTCGGTCACGTCGCCCACGCCGGCCTTGCGCGCGGCCGCGGCGATCGTGCGCATGTTGCGCACCGAATCCTTGTCGCGTTCCCCCGCGCCGGCGAACAGCGCGAGGCCGCGCGCCTCGCCGGGGTCGAGCGCGGCGAGCGCGTTGACCGGCACCTGCGCGTCGTAGTCGGCGCGACGGCCGCGGAAGTAGTTCTTCGTCATGTCGGCGACGGACCCGTTGGTCGGCTTGAGTTCGCCGTCGACGGGCAGCATCGCGCCGTACAGTTCCGGGTGGCGCGGCGCGATCTGCGTCGTGCACGTGCCGCCCTGCGAGAATCCGCCGATCGCCCACATGCGCGGGTCGGTCGCGACGGGCAGCGTGCGTTTCGCCCACGCGACGACGTCGCGCGTGAGATACGTTTCCGCGTCGCCCTGGCTGGTGTCGGCACACAGGCTGTTGTGCGTGTCGGCGCCGTTCTGGTCCGGCACGACGACGACCGGCGCGAGACCGTCATGCGCGTCGGCGTACGCGTTCATCATGCGCGCGAGGCCGGCGGCCGCGACCAGCCGCCCCGGACTGCCCGGCTGCCCGGCGAGCAGTTCCATGACCGGCAGCCGCGGCGGCCGCTTCGCGAGCGCGGCCGGCGGCAGGTACACCATCGCCTTGCGCGCCGCGAAATGGGATTTCGTGTTCGGGATGGTCACGGACAGTATGCGGCCGTGCGCGGGATGGTCCGGCGCGTCGTGGCGCTCGGCTGCGGCGCGCCACTGCGCGACCGTCATCGCCGCGCGGTGGATGGTCACCGAGTCAATCGACGCGTACGGCGTGTACCCGACGACGCTGCCGACGGTCTGGTATTCGCCGAAGATCGCGTCAACGCGCAGCGCGGTGGCGAGCAGCGTGAGCGGGATGAGGATGACCGCAATCGCGCGGGTGATGCGGCGAGCGACGGCGCGGGGCGCGCGGCGACGGTTCGCGACGACGATTACGGCGGCGATCGCGCCGAGACCGGCGAACCCGCAGGCGACGGCGATGATGACCGGCCAGCCGAGCGAGACGCCGAACACCATGATGCCGTCGGAGATGAACCATGCGAGGAGCAGGCCGATGAGGCCGGCGGCGAGCGCGGCGGCGAGGATGGCGAGCGCGGGAAGGAAGGCTGCGGACGGGGTTGCGGAGGCTGGTGTGACGGCGGAATCCGCGGGCTTGCCGGGAGCCGGGCTGGAAGCTTGGCTGGGAGCCTGGCTGGAAACCTGAGTCGGGCGGACGAGCGCGACGGCGAGCGATATGACGAGTGCGACCGCGGCGCATGCGGTGACTATGAACACGGTCCGCGGCAATACGCCCCGGACCAGCGACACCTGCATCAACCATGCCGATGACGCCATATCCAATGTTGAGACCGAAGCAGAACCCATCTCGATCATCCCCATGACATACTTCACCATGCGCTTCACAATGCGCACGTAAGCCTAACGCGCGATTCAGGAAGAGCCGAGAAAACCCAAGATTCTCCCCGACGATTCCCATGATTCACTCAGGTTGGGCCACAGGCCCCGTCCTTGATTGCGGGCGGGGTGTCGGCTCCCGGCGAAGCCGGGTGGGGGAGAGATAGTTGCAAACGTCACGTTCCAGCTATCTCTCCCTCAGTCAGCCTGCGGCTGACAGCTCCCTCGTCAGAGGGAGCCATAAGGAAGGCGGCAACCCCTGCACAACGACAAAAGAGGCCGGCGCATCGGGGATGATTCTCGATGCGCCGGCCTCTTGTTGGCTGGCATTGTTTCCGCGTCGCCCGTCTACTCAATCCCAAGGAAGGGGGACGTATGGGGCGGACGGCGTACCGTCAGACGTGCTCAGTCTGAGCCTACAGACAGCCACCGGGCTGCCTGCTTAACGGCGTCTCCTCCGGCCCTGCAATTACGGACCGGCCTACGGCCGGGCTCAGACCTGCCTTCGCTCGGCTTTCGCCTCGCTCAGGCTGAGCCTACAGACAGCCCACCGGACTGTCTGCTTAACGGCTCAGCCTTCAATCGCGATCTGGTGCTTGGACTCGACTTGCGGCTGGGCCTGCATCTTCGGAACCTGAATGCACAGCGTGCCATTGTTGTAGCTGGCGTGGGTGTCGGATTCCTTCACCTCGTCGCCCACGTAGAAGCTACGAGAGCAGGAGCCCATGTAGCGTTCGCGACGCAGCCAACGACCGGACTCGTCGGAACCGCAGGCGCACTGCTCGCCCTTGCCCTGGGCGTCGGAGGCGTTCGCGGACTCCGGAGCCTTGTCCTCATGCTCGCTGGAACGCGAGGCGGACACGGTCAGGTAGCCGTTGTTCAGCTCGAGCTTGATGTCGTCCTTCTTGAAGCCCGGCATATCGATGTCCACGTCGTAGCCCTTGTCGGTCTCACGCACATCCGTGGTCATCATGTTCGCCATCGTGTTCGCCGGCATCATGGAGCCCATCTGAGAGTCCATGTTGCGCCAACCCTCGAAGAACGGGTCATCGAACAGATCGGAGAACATCGTGTCATTCATCAAAGCCGGAAACATCGCCATAATCGGTACTCCTTCAACAAGGAGAGAACACGGCTTGGCTACCGTCCCGCCCGCCGCCCTGCCATAGGCGGCGAACGGAAACGGATATCGTGGCCGGTTCCGGAACCCCTTCCGGGGCTCTCACCTTCGCCTTTCACTTCACTCAATTCCCGAGAGCCCGAATCATTCCACGGTTTTACCCACAGTGAACATGCCCGGGAATCAGCGAATACGGACGCGAACCCGCGAATGCGCATGGTTTGGAGGGCGGTGTGCATGGTTCAGAACGCAACCTGCATGGTTTCCGGAGCAACCTGCACGATTCCCGGGGCAATGTGTAGTCCTCCGGACCGAACGTGTACGGTGTGGTGCCGAAGAACGCCCTGGCACAGGCACAAGCGCCTGCGCAAAAGCCTGGAATTCCGCCAAACGTCCTACCGGCCGACAGAGCGAACAGGCGGCTCTTCACGCCGCCACCCCACAGGTTCGCTCAGATGGACTACACGTTCGTTCCGCAATCATGCACGTTCGCCCCGGAACCATACACAACCAGTCAGAAACCCTACACAACGCCCCGCAAACCATACACATTCGCCATACGGCCAGCCTATGCGCCTACCGCATACGGGATATAACGCGGCCCAAAGGGCAACGAAGCGGAGCCACCGCGCGATCAACGCCATTCAGGCATCGGGATAGACGCGGAAGGAATCGGCCCGTTCCGCCGCACGGCGAGAACCGTCCCCGACACGGGAACCTCGCTTGGAGCCAATGCCGGCACGCATCCCGGCACCGTCTTCCGCCGGGATCTCGCGCACTTCCACATGCTCGACCTGCGACCAGCGGGGGCCGACCTTCAGCGCGCTGATCAGCTGCGCGACCGCGGCGCGCGACCCCTGCGCCTCGACCTCCACCGAGCCGTCATAGCGGTTGCGCACCCATCCGGACAGTCCGCCGATCGCGCGCACCTTCGTCACCACGAAGTAGCGGAATCCCACGCCCTGCACCATGCCCGTCACCACGGCATGCACACGGATGATCTCATCACTCATCATTACTCATTCCAATCGTTCGATAGGTCGGCGTCCCCTTCGCAAGGACGGGAACGGGAAGGCAAAGAAGACAGGGACCGGGAGAGACTGCGAGAAAGTAAGGGGAAAGGGCCAGGGGGCAGGCCCTTAGGCATGTGCCCGTCACCGCACCAGGAACACCATGGCGAGGATGAGCACGAAGCCCACCAGGTCGGTGGGCGTGAACACAGCTCCGAGGAACAGCACCGAGGAGACCGTGGCGGCGACCGGCTCGACCGTGCCGAGCATCGTGGCGCGCATCGCGCCGACCCGCACCACGCCCGCGAGGAACAGCCCGAACGCCCCGAACGTGCCCAGCACCACGGTGAACGCCATCAGCGCCCAGCCGAGCCCGTCGAACGAGGGCGACCCGGCCCACGGCCGCACGATCGGCAGCAGCACCAGCCCCGAGATGACGAACATCACGCCGTTGACCACCATGTTGCCCCACCGCTGCACGAGCTTCATCGGCAGAATCGACATCGCGCCGGTCGCCGCCGCGTTGATGAGCCCCCACACGAGGCCCATGGCCGGCAGTTTCAGCGTGGACAGGTCGCCACCGGTGGCGATGAGTACGGTGCCGGCGAACGCGAGCGCAACGCCCGCGCTTTCTCGCAGTCCAGGCAAGCGCCGCCCGCGGATGCAGACGAACAGCAGCACGAACAGCAGGTTCAGCGACTGCAATACGGTGGCGGTTCCGGCATTCGTCCAGTCGATCGAGGAGAGGTAGGCGACCTGCACGGCGAGCACGCATACGAGCGAGCACACGAAGAACGACAGATACGATTTCCGGTCGCGCACCGCGCCAGCGACGAGTTTCGGCGTGCGGATGCCCGCCGCGGCGAGGAACAGGACGCCGGCGAACAGTTCGCGCATGCAGGCGAGCCACAGCGGATCGACGTGGTACGGCCCCATCAGCACCTTCGATACGGTGGCGTTGCAGCCCCACAGCAGTCCGCCGAACAGGACGAGCCCTGCGCCGATCAGGATGTCGCGCGGCGTGCGTTCGAATGTGGCGACGCGCGCGTTCCCGGATTTCCCGCGCGATGATTCCCCGTTCCCGACTTGTTCGCGCGGGGCCCGTTGCTCTTCACTCATGGCTACCAGTATGGCACCGGACGATTCCCGAACCGCGGCAGAACCACGGCCGAGCGGCACTATGCTGGGGCGTATGAGCGAAGCACATGAATCCGAGAAGCAGTCACAGAGCCGGCCGCGGTCCGGCGAAGACGAGGACGGTCTCAAGCCGGTGAACGCGAAGACGCGCACCGTCACCATCGTCGCGACCGTGATCGGCCTGGTCGTCGTGTTCCTCGCGTTGGGTTTCTTCGTGCATTGGGGGCTCGCGGCGATCTTCGCGATCATCATGGTGCCGGGCGCGATCTCGATGGCGATCGTCGCGCGTCACCCGGAGAAGACGGGCGGGCGCAGCATGCTCGGCGTCTCGAATCCGAACACGCTGCTCGAACCGTTCACGGGGAAGCGGAAGTAGGGCTCTCCTTACACCCCCTCAGTCGCCTTTGGCGACAGCTCCCCCGCAATTACGGACAGCCTGCGGCTGACCTCATATCGGCTCGCCTGTCGGCTCGCACGTCGCCTACAAACGCCTCTGGCGTTTGCTTCACGGCGGCGTCCCGTCAGAGGGAGGCATGAAACGAGTCACATGGCCCGGGCGTTTTCGATGAGGGCGTTCCTGAGGTCGGATTCGATCTGACGCATCTTGACCTGGGCGGCCTCACGGTTCGCCTTGCCCTGCTTCTGGATCTGCACGGTCTCCTTCAGCGTGGCGATGAGCTCCGAGTTGATCTTCTCCAGCGTCTCGATCTCCACCACGGACCGCTGGTTCGCCTTCTCCGCGTCCACCGCGCCCTTGTGCAGGGCGGATGCGTTGCGTTGCAGCAGCTTGTTGGTCACGTCGTCGGCCTTGTTCTGCAGGTCGAGCGCCTTGCGCTGGTTGGACAGGCCGAGCGCGATCACCATCTGCGACTTCCACACCGGGATCGTCGTGGAGATGGTCGTGTCGATCTTGTCGACGATGGTCTGGTCCGCGTTCTGGATGATCTTGATCTGCGGCGCGGTCTGCAGCGTGACGACGGAGATACGGTCGAGGTCGTCGAGGCGCTTCTCGAACCGGTCGAGCTTCGCCTTGAAGTCCTTGAGCAGCTGCGCCTGCATCGGGTCGCCGCTCTTCGTCGCCTCCGCCTCGAGCGCGGGCAGCTGCGTGGCGCGGAAGTCGGCGAGCGCCTTCTTGCCGGCGAGCACGGTGATCTTGAGTTCGCGGTACTGCTGCGCGTTCTGCTCGTACATCGTGTTGTACATGGAGATGTCGGCGACGAGGCGCGACTGCGCGGCCTCCAGCTTGGTGATAATCTCGTCGATCTGCGCGTCGACCTTCTGGTAGCGGCGGCGCAGTTTGTCGATCGAGACGGCCACCTGGCCGAGGATCGGGATCTTGCGGAATCCGCTGAGTTCGGCCTCGTCGATGGTGACGAGCATCGTGCCGAGCAGTTCGCCCGCCTCGCCGGTGTCCTTCGAGCGGGTTTCGGAAAGGATTTCGTCGGCGAACGTGCTGGTGGCGCGTTGCGCGTCCTTGCCGTAGCTGGATTCGATGCCGTCGCGGGTGAAGTCGATCTGGTCGGCCATCTGCGCGACGGTCTGCTGGTCGGCGGCGGGAAGTTTCGCGATCTGCTGGTCGGGTGTGAGTTGGGTCGCGTCGGCGACGGCCTGTGCGGCGGTGGGGACGAGTTCGCCGGCTGCGGCGCCCGTTCCGGCGCCGTTCAGCCCGGCGAGTGCGGGATTCGTGACCGTGTTGCCGCCGGCGAGGTCGGCGAGTGAGATCTGTTTTGCCATGATGATTGTGTTCCTTTCGATAAACGGTTTTTGCCCCCTCAGTCGCCTTCGGCGACAGCTCCCCCTGAAGGGGGCGCAGGTCTCTCCCCCACCCGCTTCGCGGGAGTCCGGTGCAGCGTCACTGCGGCTGCGGCGTCAGTCCTTTGAGGGCTTCGATGAGCTCCTGCATGGCGCTGTTGCGGGGCAGTTCGGAGACGGCGGGGATCTGGTCGAGCGTGCCGTTCACCTTGAAGCGTTTGATCGAGTCGGTGCCGGTGAAGTTGGCGGCGCGGAACCCGTGCTGCTCCCAGGCGAGCTTCTGGATCGCGGGCGATTTGAGCACGGTGAGCAGCTTCTCCCCCTTCTTGTCGAGCGCCATCAGCGTGTGCGTGCTCCACACGGTGGGCGTCGGGTAGACGATGACGACGTCGTCCTTGATCTGCTTGAACGCGTCCGGCTGGTTGACGGCGAGGTCGAGGATCTGCGCTTCGTAGCCGACCATCATCGGCTTGGAGCCGACGCCGAGCGTGAGGAACTGGTTGAACGAATCCTCGGACGAGTTCTCCATCCATCCGGACTTCGCGAAGATCGACTTGATGGTCTCCTTGTCACGTGCGAGCGAGTCGGTGGTGGCGGGCTGCCCGCCGTTGAGCACGTTGGCGATGAGCGCCGCGTACTCGTTGCCGGAGTTCGACTGGACCGGGTCGGTGGAGTCGATGCGGAACTGTCCGTAGCCGGCCGCATAGCCGACGTCCGCCCACGTCTTGTCGTGCACCATCGCGTCGACGGCCTTGGCCATGTCCATCGAGTAGACGCCGTCCTTGCTTTTGCTCATCAGCCCGCCGGAGACGAGTCCGTCGGCGACGGCCTTGTGCGTGTACAGCACGATCGGCGAGTTGAACACGATGTCGCTCTGCGTGGCCTTCACCCCCTTGTCCGCGCCGTATTCGACGGCGGCGCGGGAGGAGGGGAACAGGTAGTCCATGCCCTTCGTGTCCGCGGTCATCATCGCGAGGCTGCCGGCCTTGCGGTAGTCGACGTTGAGACCCTGCGCGGCGGCGGCCTTCTGGAAGTCCGGATCGTCGAACAGTCCGATCTTCTCGCCGCCGAGGTAGCCGTTCACCTTCACCGTCTCGACGGGCGCGGCCGGCTTGGGCTGCGCCTGCCGCCAGACGAGCGTGCCTCCGATGATGGCGACGATGGCGAGCAGCGCCACCAATCCGATGATCTTCGATTTCGACAGTTTCATTCCTTCGACTCCGTTTCCGTCTGGTAGCCGTCCATGCTGGCGAGGCGTTGAATCGCGTCGGAGTCGGCGGCGATGCCGAGCGTCTTCGAGCTGACGGCGCGGCTCAGTTCGCCGGCGGCGGTGCGTTCCAGCACCTGCAGCGCCTCGATGGTCTCGACTCTCGCCTTCTCGGCCTGGTCATGCGCGCCGGACGATTCGACGTCCACGTAGGCGCGCAGCAGTTTCTGCGTCTGTTCGCCGTACACGGTGATGTAGTGGCGCAGGATCTGATACGCGGACGTGTCCTTGGCGACGTAGTCGACGAGACTGCGGGTCGCGGCGACGAAATCGTCCGCCTCGGCCTTCACCTGCTCGTCATGCACCTGCCGGGCGAGCATGGCGATCGCGTTGAGGCGCGAGTTGGCGGCGTCGATCGCGTCGGCCGCCTTCTGCCCGTTCGGCAGCGCGCTGGCGAGCATGTGGCCGATGCGGCGTTCCGGATCGGTGAGCGACGACCCGGCGACGTAGCCGAGCGCGGCGAGCGCGAGCGAGACGCCGAGGCCGATGACACCGCCGCCGGAGACGGCGAATCCGAGCACGGCGAGCACGCCGCCGGCGATGATTCCGCAGATGATCTGGAGCATCAGTTGAATCCCTTGACGGTGCGGAACACGTCGGCGAGGTCGCCGGTGCGGCCGTCGAACACCTTCGCGTTGGACATCTGCGCGATCGGGTCGAGCTGCGAGGAGTCGGCGTCGCCGAACATGATCGAGAAGATCGGGACGTCGAGGCTGTCGTCCTTGTACTGGGCGAGCGCGGCGTCACGGTTGTTGACCTGCGACTGGCCGTCGGTCATCAGCACGATCGCGGTCGTGTAGTCGTTCTTCTGGTCGGCGCCCGGCAGCTGCTGGTACGCGGCTTCGAGTCCCGCGTAGATGTCGGTGCCGCCGTCGGCCGCGGTGACTTCGGCCGTGTTGAGCAGGTTGCCGGTGTCGGTGCCGTTGGCGCGGATCGGATCGTGCGGGATGCTTTCGAACGGGATGAGGATGTTGACGTCGTTGCCGGAAGGCTGGATGTGCGCCGCCGCCGATTCGGTCGGGTCGAGCGCCGCCTTGAGGCCCTTGACGACGCCGTTCTTGCCGTCGCCGTCCATCGAACCGGAGTAGTCGACGACCCACACGGTCCAGCTGGGCTTGCGCAGTCCGTTCTGGTACACGTCGAGTGCCTTGGTGATGGTCTTCGCGGTGGGCAGCGGGATCGCCTTCAGCGTGCTCGCGTTCGTGTCGATGCCCCAGGCGGCGCGGAACGACTGCTTGACCTGGCTGTCGGAGGCGTAGGTGAGCGCGCCGCCGAGTCCGGTACGGCGGCCCGCGCGCTCGAATTCGAGCTTGGAGTCCTTGGAGCGCAGCGCCTTCGCGAACGCGTCGTACGCCTTGCGCTTGCCGGAGGCCTGGCCGCGGTCCACGTAGCCGAGCGGCGAATCGGATACGGCGATGCCGTCGGACGGGTAGATGGTGAGCAGCGGGTCATGGCCGTTCTTCGTGAGCGTCTTGTCGGCCTGGATGACGAGCGACTCGTAGTTGACCATCGAGTCGAAGCGGTCGGGATTGGCCACGACCATGTCCTTCAGCCAGTCGGAGGAGCCGGAGGAGCGGTCCACGCCCTTGAGCAGCTGCGCGACCGACGAGGTGAGCGAGGCGTCGGCGAGGTCGCTGTCGGTGAGCGGGCCGGTGCCGCCGCGCAGCGCGGTCATGAACGCGAGGTACGCGGAGGCGCCCGAGTTGGACTGCGTGGCGGAGGTCATCGAGAACTTGAGGTCGTCGCTTTTCACCTTGGCGAGCACGTCGGCGGTGGAGACGGCCTTCGTCTTGCCGGAGGAGTCCGCCCAGCCGAGCTGTTCGGCCTTCTTCTTCGCGATGCCGAACACGATCGGCGTGGTGGACGTGCTCTGCGCGTCCTTGACGAGGTGCTTGGTGTCGCCCATCGAGATCCACATCGAGGAGGCGGGCCAGACGGCGTCGTACTCGGCGGCGCCGGATTCGAGCACGTTCATGATGTCGAGCGAACCCATGTAGTCGACGGTCACGGTCACGCCGGACGCGTCGGCGGCCTTCTGGATCGCGCCGGCCACCTCCTTGTTCTCGGAGCCGGAGGCGATGCGGATGTCGCCGGCGGAGCCGGAGCCCGGCTTGAACGTCTGCGTGGTGCCGTTATTGCTCGTCGACGAGGTGCCGGCGGGGGCGGAGGCGTTGCCGTTCGCGCCGTTCGACCCGTTGCCGGAACCATTCGATCCGTTGCCGCCCGACGCGCATCCGGTGAGCATCATGGCGGCGGCGCAAATCACTGCCGCCGCTGCGGCGATTCGACGGCGAAACCCAACTTTCCTATCCATGATTCCATTGTCGAACGCACTTCTTGCGCCGCCGATACCGCCAAGCGACATCAAAGTGAACAATGCATGAAAAACAACACCCGCCTACGTAGGGAGTCCGCTTCGCCTCCGCTCGTCCAACCCCCTCAGTCCGCTTCGCGGACAGCTCCCCCTGAAAGGGGGAGCAAGGAAAACCGACATCCGCGAAAGCGACGGCCATGACTCTGCGCCCCCCTTCAGGGGGAGCTGGCCGGCCGTAGGCCGGACTGAGGGGGTCAAGGACCGAGCCACACGAAGCCCGTCCGCTACTCTTCGGCGAGCATCTTGTCGCCATAGAAGGCGAGGATGCGTTCCAGATAAGGCCCGGCGACCTTGTTCGGCATCGAGAAGACCTCGTGCTCGGATTCGGGGATGCGCACGAGCGTGGCCTGGCCGGAGCCGTCCTTGACACGGCGCACGAACTCGGTCTGCGGCTGGTTGCGCACCCAGATGTCGCGCCCGCATTGGAACAGCAGAATCGGCGTCTCGATCTCGGCGCATGCGGCCGGGGCGAGCACGGCCCGGTTCATGCGCATCGCCTGCCGCACCCATTCGAACGAGGCGCAGTACGTCTGATATTCGGGATTGGCGCAACGTAGTTCGTGGTACCAGCGTTCGCGCGGCTCGCTCGACAGCTGGTAGGAGCTCAGGTCGAGCACGCCGTCGAAATCCTTCTGGCCGAACACGCGGTGGCGACCCAATCCGCACGCGCACAGCACGCCGACGAGCGCGCGCGTCAGCCACATCGGCATGCCGGTCTGCGGCGCGATCATCGGCGCGGACAGCACGGCCCGGTCGAACAGCGAGGGGTAGCGTTCCAGCACGGCTGCGCCGATGCCGCCGCCCATCGAATGACAGAACAGGTTGAGCGGACGGCCATCCGCGTACGACTGTCCGATCGTCTCGGCGAACCCGGCGAGGTCGGCGACGTAGCGCCGCCAATCGTCGATCCAGACGAGCGACGGATTGTCGACGTCGCGCGCGGACTTGCCGTGCCCACGATGGTCGAGCACGCACACGGAATAGCCGGCGAGCAGGAAGTACCAGACGAGTTCGTCGTATTTCTCGGCGAACTCGGTGAACCCGTGGCTGATGACGATCGCGCCGCGGAAGGCCGCGGTGGCGCCGGCCTCGCGCTGGGCGTCGAACTTGGCCGCGTCGTAGCACAGGTAGTGCAGCTGCCCGCCGCGACCGCCGGTGTCCATGTTGCCGGGCAGCGGTTCGAGCCCGGCGGCCCGCTCGGCGGCCGACGGGTCGAACCAGCCTTCGTCGCGGCAGGCGGCGAGCGCGGGGATCACGGTCCCGCGCATCGTCTCGGCGTACCGGCGTTCGTCGATCATGTTCAGCTGCGTCATGCCGCCCATCCTACGCGAGCGGCGACGTGATAGCGCGGTCCGGTCCGTCGCCCACCCCCTCAGTTCGGCCCATGGCCGGCCAGCTCCCCCTGATGGGACGTCGCCGTAGAGCAAACGCCGGCGGCGTTTGTAGGCGACGTGCGAGCCGACAGGCAAGCCGACAGGAGGTCAGCCATGGGCTGTCCGTAATTGCGGACGAGCTGTCGCGCGAAGCGCGGCTGAGGGGGTGCCTGCGAACCTACGCGAGGGCGTTCCTGAGGAAGTCGCGTTGGAGGGTGAGCAGGTTCTCGGCGACGGTCTCGTCGTTGGTCATGTGGGTGATGCCGGTGAGCGGGAGGAACGTGTGCGGGCGGCCGGCGGCCATCAGCGCCTGGGAGAGGCGCAGACTGTGCGCGATGGTCACGTTGTCGTCGGCGAATCCGTGGATGATCATGAGCGGACGGCGCAGTTTCGGCGCGTCCGCGATGATCGAGTTGCGTTCGTACACGGCCGGGTCGAGGCCGAGGTAGCGCTCGGTGTAGTGGGTGTCGTAGAGCGTCCAGTCGGTGGGCGGCGCGCCGGCGCAGGCGGCGGCGAACACGTCGGGGGCGTCAAGCACGGCGAGTGCGGAGAGGAATCCGCCGTACGACCATCCGATCATCGCGACCTTGTCGAGGTCCGGCGCGGGGATCGGCGCCGCGGCATCCACCTGCTGCGCCGCGTTGAGCGCGGCGACGGCGTCGGGCAGGGCGTGCACGGCTTCGATCTGGTCGGCGAGGGTCACGTCCTTCATGTCCTCGAAGATCTCGCGGTCCCAGCGCGGGCCGCGGCCGGTGGTGCCGCGGCCGTCCGCGGTGACGACGAGGAAGCCCTGGTCGGCCCACCATTGCGCGTCCCAGTAGAAGGACTGCGCGGCGACGACCTGCTGGAATCCGGGGCCGCCGTACGGCTTCATCAGCACGGGCAGTTGCGCGGCGTGCGCGTACGGGCTTCCGGCGGACGGCGCGACGATCGCCGTGTACAGGCGATGCTCGCCGAGCCGCGTGAACGTCACGTTCGGCGTGAATCCGGGTTCGGCGGCGTGGTTCGCGATGGTCGCGGCGAGGCGGGCGGAGGCGGCTCCGACCGTGGTCTCTCCCTCAGTCGGCTTCGCCGACAGCTCCCTCGTCAGGGGGAGCCCGGCGGTCAGCGCGTGTTCCATCGTGACGCCGGGGGCGGCCATCGAACGGCCGGTGACGACGATGCCGCGGCCGGCGCGCGACGCGGCCCACACGCCGGCCGTCGTCGTGACCGGCGTCGTCGAACCGTCGTAGCCGAGGCTCACCACGTCGAAGCTGCGGGCGTCGTGCTGGACGACGGCAAGCACGTCGTCGTCGGTCACGTCGAGCACGGTGCGCACGTTCCAGCCGAGCGGCGTGAACGCGTGGCCGTCGACGGTGAGCCGGTTCGTGTCGCCGGCCATGTCGTTCCACGCGCTGACGAGCCGTCCGTCGGGCGTGAGCGCGGGCGTGCCGGCGACGAGGTCAATCCACTGGTCGTTCGCGTGCTCCTCCATCACGTGGGTGGAGCCGAACGGATGGTCGGCGGTCGGGCGCGCGACTGTGACCTGGAGCACCTGGTCGCGCGTCTGACGGCGGTTCTGGACGAGCACGATCGGGTCGTGGCCGCGCGTCCAGCGCACGGCGGCCACGTATTCGTAAGATTCGTTGTCCCAGTCGACGTCGGCGTTCGCGAGGATGCCCGTGTAGCGTCCGTCCGCGTCGAAGTCGAGCGCGAGCGCGGTCAGGTAGACGTCGGCGTTGCGGGTGAGCGCGCGCGGGTAGCGGCGACCCGCGGCCGGCTGTTCCGGGTCGGCCGGATCGGCGATGTACCAGGTGGGTTCGTCGGCGGTGTCGAAGGATTCGAAAAGCACGTGGCGCGAATCGGGCGCCCACCAGAAGCCGTCGTAGCGGTTCATCTCCTCGCCGGCGACGAATTCGGCGAGGCCGATCCGCCACGTGTTCTCGGCCGGATTGCCGTCCTCGTCCTCGACGGAGACGCCGTAGATCGCGGTCACGCGGTCGTCGAGCGGCTCGTAGTCGTCGTCTTCGTCGGCGACTTCGGCGGCGTCGACGGCGTCAGCGTCATCCGGCCAGTCGCCGATGTCGACGAGCATGAGCCGTTCGCCGGTGGTGTACAGCACGTGCTCGCCGTCCGGGCTGATGCGCGGGTTGAGGACCGGCGTATACAGCGCCGGGTCCTCGTCGAGCCATGCGCCGGCGAGCTCACGCGTGGCGACGTCCGGCGCGGCGGCGTGGCCGTCGGCCCCCTCCGCGTCGCCTTCCTCCGCATCGTCGTCCCAGTCGATTTCGGTGAGATACAGACGGCCGTTGATCGTGAACACGACGCGGTCGCCGTCGGCGCACACCGAATAGGAGACGATGCCGGCGCCGCCTTCGCGGGCGCGCTCGCGGCGGGCCTTCTCCTCGGCCGGGACGTTCTCGCTGTCCGCGCCGGCACCGAGCAGGTCGCGCGGGTCGGCGAGCTTCGTCTCGTGATGGCGGCCGTCCGCGTCGAACCAGCTGAGCCACAGGGCGGTCACCAGATCCTCGGGGCCGTCGGAACGCAGGAACAGGGCTTCGGAACCGTCGCCGATCGCCGTGGCGGAACGCGGAGCGCCGCAGGTGAACCGCAGGGTGCGCGCCTTCGCGCGGGGGAAATCATCGATAACACTCATGCCGCCCACGATACCCGTCTTCGCGCGGAGGCCCCAGCAGGCGACCAAGTGGGGAATCAGCCCTAAAATGGCATGGCGTCGAGCCCGGAACACGCCGTGATTTGTTGCTTTTGCAAGTATCGACGCGTGAAATATGGCCCGTTCCAACCCCTGCGTACACTAGTCAAGGATAGAAAGGGATGACTATGAGCGTTCTCGACCGTTTTGAGAAAAGCGTGGAAGGCGCAGTGAACGGAGTGTTCTCGAAGTTCGGCTCCAAGGATCTGCAGCCCGTCGACCTGTCCAGCGCACTTGAGCGCGAGATCGACAACGAGGCCATGCCTGTGGGCCGCGACCGCACGGTCGCCCCGAACGAATACCGCTTCAAGCTGAGCACGCCCGACTTCGACCGCATCGAGCAGTGGGGCAGCGAGACCCTCGCCGACGAACTGGCCGACAACCTGACGAACTACGCGCGCACCCAGCACTACGCGTTCGTCGGCCCGGTGGTCGTGATCTTCGAGGAGGACCTCGACCTGAGCAAGGGCAGCTTCAAGCTGACCTCCGCCTCGGTGCAGGGCAACGCGGTGCCGGTCACCACCACCGACCAGAACCAAGACAGCCCGCTGCTGGAGATCAACGGCAGCCAGTACCTGCTCACCAAGGACAAGACGATCCTGGGCCGCGGCTCCGGCTGCGACATCGTCATCGACGACCCGGGCATCTCCCGCAAGCATCTCGAGATCGACATCACCCCGAACGGCGTGATCGCCCGCGATCTCGGCTCCACGAACGGCACGTACGTCGAGGGCCATCAGGTGCCCGCCGCCACGCTGCTGGACGGCAACACCATCACGATCGGCCGCACGCGCATCCTCTACTGGGCGTCCTCCCAGGAGCAGGAGTGACGCGCCCCACGGCGTGAAGATCCGTGGAGGCCCCGCAGGGGTCTCCGTAGAGATTAAGGTCGAAACCGCATGACCGAACTGACATTCGCACTGCTCAAGTATGGATTCCTGATTCTGCTGTGGGTGTTCGCGTGGTTCGCCGTGCGTTCTTTGCACAAGGACATCGAGTCCTTCAGTCCGCGTCCCTCGCGTTCGCGTCGTCGCAAGGAGCGCCATGCCGCGCGCAAGGCCGCCGCGCCCGCCGTCCCGGTGACGGGCGGCGCGCCCGTCGTGGCGCCCTCCGGCGAGACGCCGCGCACGAGCGCGCCCAAGCCCGCCGCGCCGCGTGCCACCACCCCCTCCGCCGCCGGCGGCACGTCCCAGGGGCCGACGCTGCTGGTCATCATCGACGGCCCGTTGGCCGGTTCCTCGGTGCCGTTGACCGGCGAGGCGATCACCCTCGGCCGCGCCGCGTCGAACACCGTGGTGCTCGACGACGAATTCGTCTCCTCGCATCACGCCCGCGTGTACGCCGATCCGCTGTCCGGCCAGTGGGCGATCGAGGATCTCGGCTCCACCAACGGAACCGTCGTCAACGGCCAGCGTCTGACCGTGCCAACCGTACTTCCCGCCCGTGTGCCCGTGCGCATCGGCGCCACTACTTTCGAGCTGAGGTGATGCATCCATGACAGGATCCGCCGACCAGTCGCCCACCACGCCGTTGCCGCAGCAGTCCGCCGGGCGCGCGCCCGAGCAGGACGAGCAGGCCACCCAGGCGATGCCCGTCAGCGCACGGGATACGCAGACCACCACGCCGATCGTCGTGAACCCGAATCCGGAACCGACCCCGGACGCGGTCGTCGCCGACGACGGCTATGCGGCCCCCGCCGGCGACGACATGGACGACATGATCGGCGACGCCGACGGCTCCGGCGACCCCGACACCGTCGGCACCGACACCTCCGTCTCCGCCGCGACCGACGCCGACGCCGCCGACCAGAAGCTCTTCCTGTGCTCGACCACCGTCTCCGACGTGGGCACCGTGCGCGCGAACAACCAGGATTCCTCGTTCGCCGGCGAGCATCTCATCGCGATCTGCGACGGCATGGGCGGCCACGCAGGCGGCGACACCGCCTCGACGATCGCCATCCGCTCGCTCGCGCACATCGAACGCGACGACGTGACCGACGACGTCGCCTCCGTCGCCTCGATGATGGAGACCTCGGTGATGGCCGCGCACGACGCGATCGTCGGCAAGGCCCGCCGCGAACGCAAGCTCGCCGGCATGGGCACCACCGTGACCACCGTCGCGCTCGTCGACGGCTGGTGGGTGCTCGCGCACATCGGCGATTCCCGCGCCTACCTGCTGCGCGACGGCGTGCTGAGCCGCGCCACGCAGGACCACAGCTACGTCCAGCACCTCATCGACACGGGCCGCATCACCGCCTCGGAGGCGAAGAACCATCCGCAGCGCAACGTGGTGATGCGCGTGCTCGGCGACTTCGATATCGACCCGCATCCGGACATCGCGATTCTCAAGGCGCATCCGGCCGACCGCTGGATGCTGTGCTCCGATGGTCTGTGCGGCGTGCTCGAGGACTCCACGATCGCCGAGACGATGACGGAACTGTCCGATCCGGCCGAATGTGCCCAGCGTCTCGTCTCGATGGCGTTGCGCGCCGGCAGCACCGACAATGTGACCGCCGTGATCGGCGACGCGACGCTCGCGCTCGACGCGCACGCGTTCGCGCTCCCCCAGCAGACGCCGCTCGTCGGCGGTGCCGCGAGCGCCAGCCTCGAGCCGCTCGCCGACATCGTCAACGAGCCGGTCGCGACGGCCCCCGCGCTGCGCGACGACGGCTCTCCGGCCCGTCGCGCGGCCGCGCTCACGCAGGAGGCGCACGACGCGGCCTCCGGCGCGGGCCAGCGCGAGGAGGCGCCGCGCGTCGCCCAGCCGTCCATCGTGCGCGAGGAGGCGGGCGAACGCCGCAATCCGGACACGGGCGAGATCCCGGTCGTCAAGAAAAGCGATGGCGAAGTCACCACCGATCCGAACGATCCGGCCGTCAAGCAGGCGATCCGCGAGGAGAAGGTCGAACAGCGCAGGACCGAGCACGACCGCCGCCGGCGGCGCCGCGTCGCGCTCGTCGTGGCGATCGTCGCGCTGCTCGCCGCGATCGCAGGCGGCGTGTACGGCGCGTACCGCTACAGCCAGTCGAAGTACTACGTCGGCGAGGCGGACGGCGTCGTCGCGATCTATCAGGGCGTGCCCACGAACCTCGCCGGCCTCGAACTGTCGCATGAGGTGGAGCGCACGTCGATCCAGGTGAGCAAGCTGCCCGCCACGTGGCGCACCGAGTTGCAGCAGGGCATCGTGCGCGACAGCCTGAGCGAGGCGCAGGACCATGTCAAGCTGATCCGTGACGAGTTGAAGACGATGGAGAAGGAAGGCGGGGACCAGTGATGATCGTCCTCCGTCTCCGTCAGATCGCGCTGCTGCTCGCGTCGTTCGCGATCTGCGGCATCGCGTTCTACCAGATGTTCATGCGCGTCGACGGCTCGTTCCCGTCCGAGTATCTGATGGCGTTGGGCGCGGCCGGCGTGCTGTCGCTCGTGTTCTGGATTCTCGTGGACCGGTTCCAGCCGTATGCGAGCCAGGTGATCCAGCCGTGCGTGCTGTTGCTCACCGGCATCGGCGTCGTGATGATCGCGCGTATCGACCATGAGAACGAGTCCGCGGTGGCGCTGCGCCAGATCATGTTCGTGTGCGTGGCGATCGTGCTGTGCGCGGCGCTCGTCATCGGCCTGCGCGACTACCGCGTGCTGCGCCGCTTCTCGTACGTGAGCATGGTGGTGGGCCTCGTATTGCTGCTCTCCCCGATGCTGCCCGGCCTCGGCCAGGAGATCAACGGCGCGCGCATCTGGATCCGCATCCCCGGTCTCGGGCAAATCCAGCCGGGCGAGTTCGCCAAGCTGTTCCTCGCGTTCTTCTTCGCCGCGTACCTGTTCGACCACCGCGACCAGCTGGCCGTCGGCGGCAAGAAGGTGCTCGGCCTGCAGCTGCCGCGCATCAAGGACCTCGGCCCGATCATCATCGTGTGGGTGGCCGCGATGGGCGTGCTCATCATGCAGCACGATCTCGGCACCTCGCTGATGTTCTTCGCGATGTTCGTCGCGATGCTGTACGTGGCGACCGGCCGTCTGAGCTGGATCGTCATCGGCTTCATCGCGTTCGCCGCGGGCGCGGTGCTCGCCGCGAGCCTGTTCAGCCATGTGGGCGCCCGTGTGGAGGCTTGGCTGCATCCGTTCGACAACGCACTGTACAACCGCGCGTACGGCGGCTCCTACCAGATCGTGACCGGCCTGTTCGGCCTCGCCTCCGGCGGCATGCTCGGCACCGGCCTCGGCCAGGGGCATCCGAACCTCACGCCGTTCGCGAACTCCGACTACATCTACGCCTCCGTCGGCGAGGAGATGGGTCTCGTCGGCTGCATGGGCGTGCTCGTGCTGTACATCATCATCATCGCCTCCGGCTTCATCACCGCGATGAAGATCAAGGACGGCTTCGGCAAGCTGCTCGCCTCCGGTCTCGTGTTCACGATGGCGTTCCAGGTGTTCACCGTGGTCGGCGGTATCACGCTCGTCATCCCGCTGACCGGCCTCACGCTGCCGTTCATGGCGGCCGGCGGCTCGTCGCTCATCGCGAACTACATCCTCGCGACGCTGCTGCTCATCATCTCGAACTCGGCGAACAAGCCCGCGCCGGACACCGATTCCGAAACGTTCCAGTTCGAGGCGATGGCCGTGCTGCGCGACCATGAGCTCAAGGAGCGCAAGGTCGAGCGCGCGGCCTCCGACGAGGCCGACGCCGAGCGCGAACGCCACGCCTCGCACGCCGCCCATGGCGCACATTCCGGCCGCGGCGGCCGTGCCTCGCGCGCCGAGCGGGCCGCACGCGCCACGCAGGGAGGTGCCCGATGAACAAGACCCTCCGCCAGCTGTTCACCGCCGTGATCGTGCTGTTCACGATCCTCGGCCTGTCGACGACGATCATCACCGCGATCCGCGCGACCGAACTCAACACGGACACGCGCAACTCGCGCGCCCTCTACCATGAGTTCGGCGCGCCGCGCGGCTCGATCCTCGCCTCCGACGGCACGGTGCTCGCGCAATCGAATCCGTCGAACGACGCGTTCAAATACCAGCGCTCCTACTCGAACGGCCCGCTGTACGCGCCCGTGACCGGCTACTTCTCGATCAGCCAGCGCGCCGACCGCGGCATCGAGGCGTCGCGCAACTCGCTGCTCTCCGGCGAATCGGACAGCCTGTTCTGGCAGCGCATCAAGTCGACGCTCACCGGGTCCGAGAACAAGGGCGCGAACATCGAGACGTCGATCAGCACGGGCCTGCAGCAGGCCGCGTACAACGCGCTCGGCAACCAGTCCGGCTCGGTCGTCGCGATCGAACCGAAGACCGGACGCATCCTCGCGATGGTGTCGACGCCCAGCTACGACCCGAACCTGCTCACCACGCATGACGGCAAGATGCTGACCACCAACTACGCGAACCTCACGCAGGATCCGAACAATCCGATGCTCAACAACGCGACCAGCCAGCTGTTCCCGCCCGGATCGACGTTCAAGACCGTCGTGGCGGCCACCGCGCTCGAGACCGGCCAGTACCAGACGGACACGCAGATCCCGGCCGGCGCGAGCTACACGCTGCCCGGCACGGTCACCGACCTCACCAACGTCGAATACCAGGCGAACGGCTCGAACGGCACGATTAGCTTCGAGGACGCCCTCGCCTACTCGTCGAACACGGCGTTCGCCCAGCTCGGCGTCGCGCTCGGCCAGGACAAGATCGCCGACATGGCCACGAAGCTCGGCTTCGGCAGCTCGATCGTCGTGGACGGCACCGAATCGACCGGCTCCCCGATGAAGGCCGTAGCCTCGAACTTCCCGACGTCGATGACCGACGACAAGCTCGCGCTCGCCTCGATCGGCCAGGGCGACGTCACCGAGACGCCGCTGCAGAACGCGATGATCGCCGCCGCGATCGCGAACGACGGCACGCTGATGCGGCCCACGCTCGTCGACCGCGTGCGGGCCAGCGACCTGTCCGTGCTGTCCGAGACGAAGGCCTCGACGATGTCCGAACCGTTCAGCTCGGACACGGCGAACAAGCTCACGCAGATGATGCAGGCGGTCGTCACGAAGGATTCCCCGACGCTCGCCCCGACCGGCGTGAGCGTGGCGGCGAAGACCGGCACCGCGCAGATCGGCGCCGACAACAGCGCGATCGACGCGTGGGTGATGGGCTTCGCCCCCGCCGACGACCCGAAGATCGCGATCGCCGTCGTCGTCCACAACACCACCGGATACGGCATCACCTCCGCCGGCCCGATCTTCCGCTCCGTACTCGAGGAGGCGCTCAAGCAATGAAACTGATCGAAGGACAGCTGATCCATCGCCGATACCGCCTTGACTCGCGCATCGCGAAGGGCGGCATGGGCGAGGTGTGGAAGGGCTGGGACATCCAGCTCGGCCGCCCGGTCGCCATCAAGGCGCTGCGCTCGGACCTGACGAACGCGGAGGCGAAGCTTCGCCGCCTGCGCGCCGAGGCGCACAATTCCGCGAACCTCGCGCACCCGAACATCGCCGCGCTGTTCGAATACTACGAGCATGACGGCATCGGGTTCCTCATCATGGAGTACGTGCCGTCGAAGTCCCTCGCCGACATCTTCCACGAGAAGGGCGCGATGGACCCGCTGGAGCTGCTGCCGATCCTCATCCAGACCGCGCGCGGCCTGTTCGTCGCGCACAGCCACGGCGTGATCCACCGCGACGTGAAGCCCGCGAACATCATGGTCGCGGACAACGGCGAGGTGAAGATCACCGACTTCGGCGTCTCCTATTCGACGAACCAGGAGCAGATCACGCAGGACGGCATGGTCGTCGGCACCGCGCAGTACATCTCCCCCGAGCAGGCGCAGGGCCAGCAGGCCACGCCGCAGTCGGACATCTACTCGCTCGGCGTGGTCGCCTACGAGGGCCTGTGCGGGCACCGCCCGTTCACCGGCGCGACGCCCGTCGACATCGCGGCCGCGCATGTGAACGACCCGGTGCCGCCGCTGCCGGACACGGTCGACGTGCAGCTGCGCGAATTCGTCATGTCGATGCTCGCCAAGGACCCGCTCGACCGCCCGAAGGACGCGCTCGTCGTCTCGCGCACGCTCGCGCGCATCGAACGCCGCCTGCTCGACCAGCAGACCGAGCTCAACGACGCCACCATCACCACGGGGAGGCGCCTGCCGCGCAGGATCGCCAGCACCCCGCACATCCCCCTCGTCTCGTCGCCTGACAGGCGTGCCGCCGGCACGGACCAGCAGACGCTTTGGAAGGAGCAGCAATGAGCAACATGCCCTCTTCTCTCGCCCAGGGCCGCTACCAGCTGGGACAGCTGGTGGGCCGTGGCGGCATGGCCGAGGTGCACGTCGCCACGGACACGCGTCTGGGCCGCACCGTCGCTATCAAGATCATGCGCGCCGACCTCGCCAACGACGAGATCTTCCTCAAGCGGTTCCGCCGCGAGGCGCATTCGGTCGCGCAGATGAACAATCCGAACATCGTCAACATCTACGATTCCGGCGAGGAGACGGTGATCTCCGAAAACGGCCAGCCCGAGCGCCTGCCGTACCTCGTCATGGAGTACGTGAAGGGCCAGACGCTGCGCGACATCATCCGCGTGAACGGCGCCCTGAGCCAGCGCGACGCCGAACAGGTGATGCTCGGCGTGCTCAACGCGCTCGAGTACTCGCACCGCATGGGCGTGATCCACCGCGACATCAAGCCCGGCAACATCATGATCTCCGAGCAGGGCATGGTCAAGGTCATGGACTTCGGCATCGCCCGCGCGCTCGACGATTCCGCCGCCACGATGACCCAGTCGCAGGGCGTGGTCGGCACCGCGCAGTACCTCTCCCCCGAGCAGGCGCGCGGCGAGACCGTCGACATGCGCTCCGACCTGTATTCGGCCGGTTGCGTGCTGTACGAGATGCTCACCGGCCATCCGCCGTTCACCGGCGATTCGGCGGTGGCGATCGCCTACCAGCACGTCTCCGAGGTGGCGACGCCGCCTTCCGCCGTCGTTCCGGGCCTGCCGAAGATGTGGGATTCAATCTGCGCGAAGGCGATGGCGAAGGACCGTCAGAACCGTTACGCGACGGCCGCCGACTTCAAGAACGACATCCTCACGTACATGAACGGCGGCGTGCCGGTGGCCGCCGCGTTCAACCCGCTCACCGATCTGGCGAACATGAAGGCACGCAAGCAGGCCGAGCAGGACGCCGCCACCGTGCCGCTCAACCCGAACGACAAGAATTCGACGCAGGCGTTCAATCCGGTGACCGGCCAGTTCGACCAGGTGCCGGCGGCCGTCGGCGCCGGCCAGCAGACCGCCGCGGCCGCCGCCCGCTCGCGCGCCGCGCAGCGCGAGGCCGCCGCGAAGGCGAAGCGGAAGAAGAAGATCATCCTCGGTTCGGTGATCGGCGGCCTGGTCGTCGTCGCGATCCTCATCGCCGTGTTCTTCGCGATGGGCGGCGAGAAGACGGTCTCGCAGACCGCGACCGTGCCGACGATCACCTCCGCGATGACGAAGGACCGCGCCAAGTCGACGATCGAGGCGGCCGGATTCCAGTTCCAGGCGATGATCGACAACGATTCGACCGAACCGGAGGGCACGTTCACCAAGCAGAGCCCGGAGGGCGGCACGAAGGCGACCAAGGGCTCCACCGTGAAGGTGTGGTTCTCCGCCGGCCCGCAGAGCGTGACCGTGCCCGACGTGAAGGGCATGTCCCAGTCGGAGGCGAAGGCCGCGCTGGAGAAGGCCGGGTTCAAGGTCCTGTCCAGCGTGCAGTCCGAGAACAGCGCCGACATCGAGCAGGGCGCGGTGACGCGCACCGATCCGGCGGCCGGCACCTCGCAGCCGAAGGGCACGGCGATCCAGCTGTACGTCTCCTCCGGCATGACGAAGGTCCCGGACGGCATCGTCGGCCAAGCCAAGGACGCCGCGGTCGCCTCGCTGCAGTCGCTCGGCTTCACCGTGACGATCACCGAGGAGTATTCGGACACGATCGCCGCCGGCACGGTGATGAGCGTCAACCCGGGTTCGGGCTCGTCCGTCGCGCAGGGCTCCGCGGTCACGGTCGTCGTGTCGAGGGGCAAGGAGCAGGTGACGGTGCCGGACGTGACCGGTCAGACGTATTCGGCCGCCAAGGCCCAGCTGGAGGCGCTCGGCTTCACTGTCACGCAGTCCGGTTCGACCGGCACGAGCGACAAGGTGACCTCGCAGAACCCGGCCGCCGGCCAGGCGGACAAGGGCGCGACGATCACGCTCACCACGCAGAGCTCCAGCTCGAGCTCCGGAACCGGCTCCGGTTCCGGTTCCGACAGCGGCACCGGTTCAGGCAACGGCGACACCGCCGAACCCGTCACCAAGTAGGTTCTCGCAATAGGCCCCCCTCTGTCGAGGGGGGCCTATCTGCTACTTCACTACTTTGGGTTGGAGACCTTGGGCGTTGGCTACGGCGGTGGTCTGGCCGCAGACGGCGAGCCAGTTGGCGAGCAGACGGTAGCCGTCCTGCGTCATCACCGATTCGGGGTGGAACTGCACGGCGAACATCGGCTTGCCCTTCACGCGGATGCCCTGCACGATGTGGTCGCCCTGCGTCCACGCGGTCACTTCGAGCGTGTCCGGCACGGAATCGGGCTCGACGGCGAGCGAATGGTAGCGGGTCGCGGTCATCGGATTCGCGACGCCGGCGAAGATCTCGTCATCGACATGCTCGACGAGGCTTGTCTTGCCATGCATGATCGTCGGTGCATGGTCGACGGTGGCACCGTACACCTCGGCGAGCGCCTGCAGACCGAGGCACACGCCGAACATCGGCTTGCCCTGCTTGGCACACAGTCGAATCATGTCCTCGCTGGCGCCGGAATCGGCGGGGGCGCCGGGGCCGGGGCTGATGAGCACGCCGTCGTAGCCGTCGGTCACGTGCTCGTCGGACGGGTCGATGGCGTCGTTGCGCACCACGTCCACGGTCGCGCCGAGCGTCTTCAGATAGCCGACGATCGTGTAGACGAACGAATCATAGTTATCGATCACCAGAATATGCGCGGAATCGGTCACGATGGCTCCTTTACGGCATCCTCACGGGCGTCCTGTCGCAGACTCCCGTCGCGGGAAATAGGGACGTACTGACCGCCAGTCTACCGCCGCGCGCGCGACGTGGCCGCGGGCTTCCCGCGCCACGGACGCGACGCGCGCATCGTGCGCGGCCGGCGCGTGGCGACGCCACGGCCGCGCGACGAGCGCGACGTCACGACGTCACGACGACACCGCGAAATTGCTCATCTGCTGGAGGAACGGGATGTTGGTGGCCGCCCACGGGAACGTCCACTCGAACAGGGACGCCGCGGCGGCGACGCACAGCAGGCCGAGCAGGACGAGACGGACCGGCAGCACGCCCGGCTGAAGCCGCAGCAGGCCGCCGTAGATGCTCGCATCGGGGCGCGGGCGGAGGCCGGCGCGGATCGCGGCGCGCGCCGGCCAACGCCACGCGACCGCGGCGGCGATGAACAGGATGAGCCACGCGACGAGCGCGACGATCACGACCGGCTTCATCGAGCCCATGCGCGCGGGCAGCGACATGGCGGTGGTGCTGTTGCTCGCGAACTTCACCTTGCCGGACGAGTCGGTGGTGGCGAGCTCCTGCGGGATGCCGTCGGACACCTTCGCCCAGTACTTGAGCTCGCCCCAGACGATCCAGCGATGCGTCGGCGTCGAGTATTTCGGCTCGCAGGTGGTGAGCGTGATCATGCGCTTCGTGGCCTGCTGGCCGCTGTTGAACGGGTCGGGGGCGATTACGTAGACGTCTTCGGGCAGCACGATCTTGTACTTCGTGAACGTGTAGACGTACCAGTAGTCCTTCGTGCGCACGACGATCGGATCGCCCTCCTTGAGCTTGTCGACGTCGCCGAGCGGTTCGCCGTAGCCGTTGCGGTGGCCGGCGATCGCGAAGTTGCCGACCTGGCCGGGCAGCTGCGTGTCCTCGTAGTGGCCGAGACCGTGGCGGGCCAGCTGGGCGGCGTCCGTGCCCTCGACCACGTTGCGCTGCCAGCCGGCGCCGAAACGCGGCACGTACAGCTGCGCGATCAGGTCGCCGTAGCTCGCCGATTCCGGCTGCACGGGGGCGTCGCCCTGCTGCGCCTGCGCGATCTTCGTGCTGTCGCCGCTCGCGGACGGGTCGGACCAGGAGACCTTCTGACGGGTCTCGACCTGTGTGCGTTCCGCCTCGACGCCGGTCCACCACATCTGCCACACGATGTAGAGCGCGCAGATCGCGGCGAGCGTGATGAAGATCTCGGCGAGGATGCCGACCGCCTGCCAGACGGGGCCGTTGCGGCGGGCGGGGGGCGTCGCGGTTGCGGGATTCGCCGCGGGATTCGCCGCGGCGCCGGGGGGCATCGGTACCGGCGGCATGCCTGCGTTGCGTGAGGCGCGTCCGTGCTGTGCGCTGTGCTTCATCTGGTCATTCCCCTTCCGTCGCGGATTGGCCGGTCGTGGAGCCGGTCGTCGACTGCGTATCGTTCGTGGTATCGGTGGCGTCTGTGGTATCGGTGGTATCGGTGCCGCTGCCCTTGGTGACGGCCGCGTACTTGAGCGGCTGCAGCAGGGACGGCGTCTCGTCGAACGTGAGGCTCTTCTTGCGCTCCACCTTCCAACCGAGGCCGAACGCGCTCACGTACTGCTTGTAGATGGCGATCGCCGGCGACTCGTCGAGCGCCTCGATGAGCTGGTCCGGATCACCGATCGCGGAGATCGTGAACGGCGGCGAATACTTCTTGCCGTGCAACGAGACCACGTTGCCGGAGCAGATGACCGCCGAATTGAACAGCATGCGCTGGTCCATGAACTGCATCGAATCGGCTCCGCCCGCCCACAGGGCGTTGATGACCGCCTCGAGATCCTGCTGATGGATCACGTACTTGTCGATGTCGCTGCTGGAACCGGACGAATCGACCGCCTGCTCCCACATCGGCGAATCGTTGAGCGTGACGGTGATGCCGGGGCCCTCCACCTTCGGCAGCGTCGTGCCGGTGCCGGAATCCTCGCTGGTGGACGGGGTGTCGCTGTTCTTCGCGGTGAGCTCGGTGAGCGTGCTCACGTCGGAGCTGAGCTTCTTCACGTCGGCGGACAGGCCGTCGACCTCCTTGACGCGCTGTTCGACGAGCTGCGCCGTATCCGAATTGACGACGGTCGTGCGGTTCGCGCGCAGATTCGTCGCGAACAGGTAGCCGGTGAGCGCCACGACGACCATGATGGTGACGCTGCCCCACAGGGAACGTTTCGCGATATGCTTGCCGCCATGTCTGGCCATACGCGCGCCTTTCGTCTGTGTTCCGGCTGTTCCCGGTCATTCCGGCTGTTCCGGCCATGGCTCCACCCGGATTTCACCAGATTGCGAACGTCATGGCGGGCATTGTTCGCCGCTTTCGAGTGTAGCCACTATTATGACTCCTAGCCTATTGAAATGGAGACTACGCTGATGGCTGACGAAGAGCTCAACGAGAACGACGCGAAGGACCAGAAGGACTGGCAGTCCGAGACCGCAACGACTGCGGACACGAAGGCGGACACGAAGGCCAAGTCCGATTCCTCCGATGATTCCACCGACAACGGGTTCACCGTGGACATGGATCAGGTCGAGGCCGTTCTGAACGCCACCGCCGACAAGTCGGCCATGACGCCGCAGATGAAGCGCATGATGGCCCGCCAGGAGGAGAACACGAAGCGCGTCGAGGAGACGATCAAGGGCACCAAGTCGAACCCGCGCTGGTTCGTGCCGCTGTTCTGCATCCTCATGGTGATCGGCCTCGTGTGGGTCGTCTGCTACTACCTGACCAGCAACTACCCGATTCCGAACATTGGTGCCTGGAACCTGCTCATCGGCTTCGTGATCATCATGATCGGCTTCCTCATGACCATGTGGTGGCGCTGAGCGCAGAGCGACGCGCGCCCAGCGTGCTAGTGCCCGAAGGGGGATGCGGCTGTAGGCCACATCCCCCTTCGTCATATCTCCGCGCCCCCTTCAGGGGGAGCTGCATATGCCCCGATACGCCGTCCACAAGCCACTCCCCTGCGCCCCCTTCAGGGGGAGTTGTCCGGCTTCGCCGGACTGAGGGGGGTTCGGGGCCGAGGGACTGGGGACTGAGGTACTCGCCTCCCTCTGACGAGGGAGGTGTCAGCCGCAGGCTGACGGAGGGAGAGACCCCGCGCCGCGGTGGACGACTGTGGATAACGGATGTGGAAAGTTGTCCACAGTTATCCACAGGACCTCAGATATTGGAAATACTGGGATTGCGGACGATGTTCACGGAGTTATCCACAGGTTATCCACAGTTGTGCACAACTTATCCACTGGTTATCCACCGAAATCCACAGGTTATCCACCGTGCAGCGTCCACACGCATCCACAACGGCGTAATCCACGGTGGAAAGCAACGTTGTGGATAACTTCGGACGCACGTTGTCCACAGCGCACAATCGTTGCAAAATCAACGATTACGCGACTTATCCACGGGATATATCCACTGTTGTCCACCAGTTATCAACTGGTTATCCCCAAGTTATCCACACTCTTTTCCACATTTGTGGAAAACTACATATGTGTGATTACCCACCGAATCACCCACATATAGGGAATACGGGAATCACCGATAGACAATCACCGCTCACCACATCACCGCACTCACCACATCACCGCACTCACCACATCGGCGCGCACAGCAGCATGACCGCGACCAGAAGCACGACCATCGCACCGCCGTAGAGCCACATGCGCTGGGTGAAGGAGCGACGCCGCAGCGCCGGAATACCGGCGACGAGCAGCCAGGTGAGCACGCCGCCGACCACGAACCCGCCGACGTGCGCCTGCCATGCGATGCCGCCGACCACGAACGGCAGCAGGAAGTTGACCGCCATCCAGATCATCATCGAACGGATGTCCTCACCGACGCGACGGTATACGACCAACACGGCCGCGAACAAACCGAACAACGCACCGGACGCGCCATAGGCGGCGGTCATCCAGTCGCCGGTCACGCGCGACCAGACGAGCATGCCGACGGCGCCGCCGAACCCGGAGATCAGATAGAGCGCGAGGAAGCGCCAATGGCCCATCAGCCGTTCGAGCATCGGGCCGACGGACCAGAGCGCGATCATGTTGAACAGGATGTGCATGAGGTTCGGCGCATGCAGGAACATCGACGTGAGAATCGTCCACGGCTTGGCGAGCATCGTCAGCGGCATCACCATGCCCGCGCCGACGAACGTCTGGAACGCGGCAGGCGCGACGAGACGCAACAGCATCTCGACCGCCCACACGGCCACGCACAGGCCGATGATCGACCACGTGACGACGGGCCCGCCGTTCCTCCACTCGTACTGGATCTGCCGTTTCGTCGGGAAGCTCATACGCATGCTGCCATCGTAGCGGGCGGGGAGAATCCCGGTGTCGTTCCACCCAATCCACACATAAGCACGCCTATGATGGGTTGCAGGGTTGGCTTGGACGGACAGGCCGACGAGAATGGGAAAGGAGCCGTCATGGAGAACAAGTCTTCGAACGGTTGGAAGTTCTTTGCGCTGCTGTTCGGTGCGTTGCTCGCAGGTCTGGTCGGCCTGTACATCTACAAGCAGCAGAACCCGGATTACGATCCGTGGGAGGAACCGTGGGAGAACAGCTCCTCTCCGGTCGATCTGGGCCTGAACAAGGGCAAGGACAAGGACGAGGAGGCCGATGAGGCTCCCGCCGAGGACGCTCCGGAAGCCGCTGCCGAGGCCTGAGTTCTTTTTCTTCGAGCGGGCGCGTGCGGCCGTGACGCGCGCCTGTGAACCACGTGAGCAACATGAAAGCCCCGCAACCTGACGAAGGTTGCGGGGCTTTCATGTTCATTGGCTTGAGCCGGCCAGCTGGCCCCTTCGGATGAGGGGGCTGTCCGCGCAAGCGGACTGGGGGCGACGACGGAACCACGTTGCGTTCGGCGCTGTCTACCCCTCAGTCCGCCTGCGGCGGCCAGCTCCCCTGCAAGGGGAGCCAAGGAAAAGGTCAGGCGAGGGGGCCGGTCTTCCAGATGCGCTCCAAGTAATCCTCGATGGAGCGGTCCGAGCTGAAGAAGCCGGAGTTCGCGACGTTGAGGATGGCCTTGCGGTTCCAGTCGAGCTGGTGGGTGTACAGCTCCTCGATCTGGGCCTGGATGTTGGCGTAGGAGGAGAAGTCCGCGAGCGTCATGAACCAGTCCTTGGTCAGCCAGTCGGAGACGAGCGGCGCGTAGGCGTTGCGGTCGCCCTCGGAGAAGGTGCCGCCGGCGACGAGGTCGATGGCCTGCTTGAGTCGCGGATCGGCCTCGTAGTACTTGGCCGGATCGTAACCGGACGCGTAGAGGGACTCGACCTCCTCGACGTTCATGCCGAAGAGGAAGAAGTTCTCGGCGCCGACGCGTTCGCGGATCTCGACGTTCGCGCCGTCGAGGGTGCCGACGGTGAGCGCGCCGTTGAGGGCGAACTTCATGTTGCCGGTGCCGGAGGCCTCCTTGCCGGCCTGGGAGATCTGCTCGTCGAGCTCGGTGGCCGGGATGAGGTTCTGGGCCATCTCGATGTTGTAGTTCGGGAGCATGTGGACGGCCAGCTTGCCCTTGACGTCCGGATCGTTGTTGACGACGCGGGAGACGTTGTTGATGAGCTGGATCGTCATCTTGGCCAGGTAGTAGCCCGGGGCGGCCTTCGCGCCGAAGAACACGGTGCGCGGCAGCACGTCGTCGGCGTTGATGGTGCCGTTCTTGATGCCGGCGTAGCGGGAGATGACGGCGAGGATCTTCAGGCTCTGGCGCTTGTACTCGTGCAGGCGCTTGACCATCGTGTTGAACATGGTGTTCTCGTCGATGTCGATGCCGTAGTGGTCCTTGGCGAAGCCGACGAAGGCGTGCTTGTTGGTCTGCTTGACGGCGGCGAACTTCTTGACGAACTCGTCGTCCTGGGCCAGCGGGACGAGGCCCTGCAGCAGCTCAAGGTCGGACAGCCACTTGTCGGTGCCGAGGCCCTCGGTGATGAGGTCGGACAGCGCCGGGTTGGCGAGCTTGATGAAGCGACGCGGGGTGACGCCGTTGGTCACGTTGGTGAACTTGTCCGGGTAGGCGTCGGAGAAGTTCTTCAGCGTGACGTCCTTGAGCAGCTGGGAGTGCAGCTCGGCCACGCCGTTGACGTGGGAGCCGCCGTAGGTGGCGAGGTAGGCCATGCGCACGGCGTCGCCGGTGTAGATCGCCATGTCGTTGATGGTGGACTCGGCCACGCCCTTGTCCTTGAGCTCGGCCTTGAACTGGTCGCTGATCTTCTCGATGATCTCGAGGTGACGCGGCAGCAGCTCGCCGATCAGGCTGGCCGGCCAGACCTCGAGGGCCTCCGGCAGCAGCGTGTGGCAGGTGTAGTTGAAGGTCTTCTGCGTGATGGACCACGCGGTGTCCCAGTCGTAGTCGTATTCGTCGATGAGGATGCGCATGAGCTCGGGGATGCCGATCACCGGGTGGGTGTCGTTGAGCTGGAACGTGATCTTGTCCGGGAAGGTGGTCAGATCCGGCTTGTCCTGGCCCGGGTAGAAGACGCGGATCGCGTCGTGCAGGGAGGCGGAGACGAAGAAGTACTGCTGCTCGAGACGCAGCTCCTTGCCGACCTTGGTGGAATCCTCCGGGTAGAGGATCTTGGAGATGTTCTCGGCCTTGACCTTCGGCTCGACGGCCTCCATGTACTCGGAGCGGTTGAAGGCGAGCAGGTCGAACTCGTCGTAGCTGCGGGCGGTCCACAGGCGCAGCGTGTTCACGCGCTGGGACTTGTAGCCGGGCACCAGGTAGTCGACCGGCACGGCGCGCACGGACCAGGCCGGCTTCCACACCTTCTTGCCGTTCTCCTCGACGACCTCGCCGCCGAAGGAGACCTTCTGGTCGCGGTTGTAGTCGATGTGGCCCCACGGCTCCTCGTTGGAGAGCCAGTAGTCCGGGGTCTCGACCTGCTTGCCGTCCTTGTCGAACTGCTGCTTGAAGATGCCGTAGCGGTACTGGATGCCGTAGCCGAAGGCCGGCACGCCCAGCGAGGCGAGGGAGTCGATGAAGCAGGCGGCGAGACGGCCGAGGCCGCCGTTGCCGAGGCCCGGCTCGTACTCGGCGTCGACGATGTCCTTCGGCTTGAAGCCGAGGGCCTCGACGGCCGCGTCGAACTGGTCGGTCAGGCCGGCGTTGAGCAGCGCGTTCTCCAGCTGCTTGCCCATGAGGAACTCGGCGGACAGGTAGCCGACGGCCTTGGTGCTGCCGTTGACGGTGTCGGCCTGGGTGGTGAACCAGGCGTCCTGCAGATGATTGCGAACGGCCTTGGCGGCCGCGACGTACACGTCGGCGGCGGTGGCCTGCTCGACGGTGACGCCCTGCGTGTACTTCAGTTGTTCACGAATCTCGTCGGCGAACTGCTCTGCCGTGACAGGAGATTTCGGAGCGGTAATCTCGGTCATATTCTCGTTTTCCTTCCGGGGAGGGACTTCCCTGACCATCATAAGGCGCGTCACGGGGGCGCACCCCAACACATACATGAACAGTGCGTTACATTCGCACGGCGTCGTGCATACGTTTTCATCGGTCAACAATCGTCACTCTACTACGTAGCCCCAACGAGACCGGCGACGCGCGTGTTCGTCGCGACGCGTCGTCACGCGCGAGGACGCAGCCCGCGCAATCGTCGCGTCACATCATCCGCCATCGCCGCTCCCCGCCGCGGCCGCACGGGCGGCGCGGCAGGGGTCGCGGCACAATGGCGGTATGGCAGTGATTCTGGAGAAGGATATGGCGCGCGGACGACGCGCGTTCGACGAGTGGCGCGACGCGGCGACCGCGATGATGCGGGAGGCGGGCGTCGCCGCCGACAATGCGGATGCGCGCGCGGCGGGGGACGCCGCCGCGACGCGCGACGCGAGGCTGGCGATCGCGCCGCGACTGGCGCGGCCCACGATGGCGATGGCCGTGCGCTACTCGCTGTTCCTGCTGGAACGCAAGGCCCCCGGGCCGGGCGTGGAGGTGCGTGTGGCACCGTGGGGCGCGGTGAAGATCCTCGCCGGGCCGGAATCCGATCCGCATAATCTCACGCCGCCGGACGTGGTCGAACTCGACCCGGACGTGTGGCTGCGCGTCGCGACCGGCGTGACCACGTGGGCGGAGGAAAAGGACGCCGGCCGCATTAGCGCGGTCGGCGAACGGGACGATCTGGGATGGCTGCTGCCGCTGGAGGCGTGAGCTCAGACCCTGCGCTCAGGCCTTCTTGGGCTTGAGGGCGCTGGGGACGGGCATCGGAATCGGCTTGTGCGGAGCCATCGGCTTCGGCGCGGCCGGCTTGGCCGACGTCTTCGGGAATTCACCGCTGGTCGCCTTCGCGGCGGCCTCGGCGGCCCACTTGGCGTACTCGTCGAGGTCGTCCTCGGCGGGGGCGGCGGACTTGCCGGCGGCATCATCCGCGTCGCGGGCGGAATCACCCGAAGCGACGTCCGCATAGTGGTCATCGTAATGATCGTCGAGATCGGCGAACGGGTCGACCGAACCGGTGCCCGGCTCCTGGCCGCTCAACTCCTTGGCAAGCTCGTCGTAATCGGTGTCGGTTGTCAGATACTTGAGCTTACGGGCAATTTTCTGCTGCTTGGCTTTCTGACGTCCGCGGCCCATGTGACCCCCTGAAATAATGCTTGCTATCGATTCATCAACTAAGAAGAGTACCACTTGTTTTCCGATGCGGGCTTGTCGGCTCGCGCTTTTACGATAAAAGCGATATTTTGCACGGTTTTGACACAACCCGCGACGGCGACACGCGCCCGATCGGGCTGCCTCCATCAATCAAAGGACGATGAGCATGACGGACGAAACGCAGGCGCAGACCACGCAGGCGCAGACCACCGAACCGCAGGTCACGGCGGCCGGCAACGAGATGAGCGCGAGCTTCCTGGCGGCGAAGAAGCGCTCCGACGCGACGCTCGCCAAGCTCGAGGCCGACCCGGGCAAGTTCACGATGCTCACCGGCGACCGCCCGACCGGCCGCCTGCACCTCGGCCACTACTTCGGCTCCATCCGCGAGCGCGTGGCCATGCAGAACAAGGGCGTGCATTCGAACATCATCATCGCCGACTACCAGGTGATCACCGACCGCGACACCACCGAGCACATCCAGGACAACGTCCTCAACCTCGTGCTCGACTACATGGCCGCCGGCATCGACCCGAAGAAGACGATGATCTACGCGCACTCCGCCGTGCCGGCCGAGAACCAGCTGCTGCTGCCGTTCCTCTCCCTCGTCACCGAGGCCGAGCTGCACCGCAACCCGACCGTCAAGTCGGAGATGGAGGCCTCCGGCCACGCGCTGACCGGCCTGCTGCTCACCTACCCGGTGCACCAGGCGTGCGACATCCTCTTCTGCAAGGCGAACGTCGTGCCGATCGGCAAGGACAACCTGCCGCACATCGAGATCACGCGCACGATCGCCCGCCGCTTCAACGAGCGCTACGCGAAGAAGCATCCGGTGTTCCCGGAACCGGCCGCGATCCTGTCCGACGCCCCGGAGATCCCGGGCCTCGACGGCCGCAAGATGAGCAAGTCCTACGGCAACTCGATCATGCTGGGCGCCACCGCGGCCGAGACCGCGAAGCTCATCAAGAAGAGCAAGACCGATGCCGAGCGCACCATCACCTTCGACCCGGTCAACCGCCCGGAGGTCTCCGCGCTGCTCACCACCGCGGGCCTCGTCACCGGCCGCGACCCGAAGGACATCGCCGCCGAGATCGGCTCCGCCGGCGCCGGCGCGCTCAAGGCATACGTCACCGAGTCCGTGAACGAGTTCCTCGCCCCGCACCGCGAGCGCCGCGAAGAGCTCGCCAAGGACATGGACTACATCCGCGACGTGCTGCACGACGGCAACAAGCGCGCCAACGAGATCGCCAACGCCACCCTCGACGAGGTGCGCGAGGCAATGGGCATGAAGTACTGAGCCGCGGATCGCAGACGCGAACGAGCACAGCAAGCCGCATGGGACCCCGCTTCGAGCGGGGTCCCATGCTATCGAGCCGCGGATGGACGAACGACTGGGGCAAGGACCACAGTGAGCCGGGTGCATGACGAGCGCGCGACGGATGCGTGACGATTGCAAGACGGAGACGGCCGCCTAGGACGGAGGCGGTCGCCTAACCCAGCTACGAGGGGTACATTACGTGGCGGCCGAGAGGCTATCTCCGTTCCGAGGGGTATCGCCTTCGCTCGCACCCTTCTATATCGGAGGTTTTTGGGCATATTCGACGTGGATTAGCACCAGTACAGCACCCCTCGCAACGAAGATAGGTGTCCGGACGGCCACTGGAGTACCCCTTCGAATGGAGATACGCCGTTACGCCGCCGACACCACAGAACGACGGCCGTACGGATTACGGTCATACGGACTCCGACCGTACGGGTTACGGCTACGCGATGGCCTCCAACTCGTCGGTCCCGCCGCCATACGCGGCATCGTCGGGCTCGATGGGCATCAGCGGGCGGAATCCCAGACGCTCGTACAGCGGTTTCCGACGCATCGATCTGGCATCGCAGATCTGCATGATGGTTTTGCGCCTCGTCAGACGGATGGTCTTGCCGGTGACCTCCCGCATATGCCTCGCGACCCTTTCGGCAAGCCGCTCCTCATCATCCGCATCCCCGATGTCCAATTTGGTCACCTGCACGTACCTCCATCCGGCGTCCTCGATCAGCTGTCGCCTCGTCATATCGTTGAGCCACTGCCCCGCATGATGTGCTCCCTCATATTCGATGCAGATCTTGAACTCGGGGTAGGCGAGATCGAGATATATCGGACGCCCCTTGATGGATACGGGGTAATTCACCTGAGGAACATCCAGACCATACCGCGGCATCACCAGTCTCGTCCGCGTCTCCATCGAGGAGTCCGTGCCGCTTCTCGCCAACCGCAGCGCACGCCTGCAGTTCGCGTATCCCCGGAACAGACGTCCGCTGCCGCCTTCCTCCGCCATGGCCTGCGCGTATGACCGGGCACCGTCCAGATAGGCGATCAGCTCCTCCATCGTCGTCCGGCGGAGACGACGGTCGCGGCGCATCATCGAATCGGCGAGCACGATCAGCTCCTCCAGATCCAGGTAAGCGGCGAACATCGCCCACGTGCAGGCCGGTGATACGCATGGGAAACGCCGGTCGACGAGCACCGTGTTCAACGGGAACCGCCAGACCACCGCGGCGACGCCGTCGACCCGGTATTTCCGATTCGCATGGGGCACGGCGACCATGATGCGCCGTTTGAGTCTTGCGTAGCCGGCCGGCAGCCGCGGCATCTCGATCGATTCGAGCTCCAAGGCGGTCGTCAGCGCGTAGGGAGGCCGCCAGCCGCTGCGCCGCTGCAGCTCGGCGCAATCTCTCATTCTTCGGTACTTCAGTTCGGCCAATGCCGTCAACGCCATCGATTCACTCATCACCGTCACCTTCCCGCTCAACGGATTCCCGACGGCTCCCAGCACGCCGTCGTGCCCGCAGAGCCTCCAGTCTATGCGGCAGCCCCGGTTCCCGACCATTGCCCCGTCCGACCGGTTGACGATCGTGGAGAACCCGGTGGATGACGGATGGTGTCAGCCGAGCATGCCCCCTCGGTGAAGTGCGCGAAGCGATGTATATGAAGCACGAGGTCGATACCCATATCGGCGGCTCTTCAAGGTAAGTCATCCTGCGGTTATCCGATATGTTGGGAGATCCTCGGAGGAGCCTAGGAATCGTTAATGTACGAAGGCTCGACATTGTAGCGTGTCGAGCCTATCACTCAGATACGAGATGGGAACAAAGCCCCTATCCACGCGAAACCACCTCGGACGAAATTCTTGAGCATTTGCTCAACGCCCCAGGCCGGACCGGTCTCATTGCATGGACTGCTATAGTATAGCCCGCGGAATGCGGGAAGCGCACACGGCAGATTATATGCGGTCTATATGCAGGTCGAGCGCTGCTTCTACACTGGCATCGTCGGCAGACGTCCATCCCACCGGACCGGGAACCGGACACACGTCGACGGCCATGCGACATCCCGCCGTACGGTCCACGCCAAAACGAAGGAGCTCCATGCTCAAACACGAGAAAGAACCAAACAAGCCCTCGCCGTTCCAAGCTATCATCACAGTCCCCGCCGTCGTGCTGGCCTCCCAGCTCACGGGAGCGCAGGCGTTCGAGGCATTCATCATCATGCTCATCTGCGCAACTATCGTCGAATGGATGACTCTCCGCAGCCAAACGAGGAAAACGCGCGGATAATCAGCAGAGATCGAGAAACCGTCCCATGACACATACCGGTTTCTCGGTCTCCGATGGCCCGAACTGAGACATGGCCGACCGGAGACCACAGGAACGCACCGCGCGAAAACCATGCGAACGGAGCGTAAAGCACCCGCTATCCGACTCACGTGCCCATGGGTCGGATAGCGGGTGTGCGCGCTCACACTCCGGTGGCATGATGGCACTCATGTGCACATCGCTGAACATCCTCAACGCACGCGTCCCCGGCAGCGGCGAGCGCGTGGACCTCGTCGTCCGCGACGGGAAGGTCACGGCCGTCGGCCCCGCCGTCGCGCGGCCCGACACGGACGAAACCATCGACGCGACCGGCCTGTGGGTCATCCCCGGACTGGTCGACTGCCATACGCATTTCACGCAATGGTCGAAGACGCTCGGCCGCCTCGACCTCATCGACGCGAGATCCGCCGCCGAGGCGATGGCGATGCTGCGCGCGCATCTCGACGCTCGTCGCGCGGCCGGCACGCTCGACCCGGACACCTTCGTGGTGGGCATGCGGTTCCGTCACTCGCTGTGGGCCGACGACGAACAGCCCACGCTCGCCGCGATCGACGCGGTGGCCGGTGAGCAGCCAGTGGCGTTGTCGAGCGCGGACATGCACTGCGGATGGGTGAATTCGGCGGCGGCCCGCCGGCTCGGCGTGCACGCGGACTCGAAGACCGGGCTCGTCGGCGAGCTCGAATGGTTCGACGCGTACACGAAATTCGACAAGGCACCGGGCGCAGCCGAGGAGACCGACCGGTTGCTGCGCGAGGCGGAGAAAGACGCCGCCGGCAAGGGCGTCACCGGAATCCGCGACTACGAGATGGCGGAGAACATCGACACGTGGATCGCGCGCTTCGCCGCCGGCATCGACGGACTGCGCGTGAAGGCGGGCGTCTACCCGGAACGGATGGAAGCCGCGATCCGCGCCGGCTGGCATACCGGCAAGCCGCTGCCCGGCAGCCGCGGGCTCGGCGAGGTCGGCGCGATGAAGCTCATCTCCGACGGCTCGCTCAACACGCGTTCCGCTTACTGCTCCACGCCGTATTCGGGCATCACGCCGGCCACGTACGGCACGCTCAGCTATACGCCGAGCCAGATCGCGCGCTACATGCGCCTCGCCACCGAGCACGGCTTCCGTATCGCCTGCCATGCGATCGGCGACGAGGCGAACGCGATCGTGCTCGACGCGGCGGAGCTCACGCACGCGCGCGGGTCGATCGAACACGCGCAGATGCTGCGCCGCGAGGACATCCCGCGTCTGGCCGCGCTCGGCCTCGAGGCGAGCATCCAGCCGCAGCATGCGATGGACGACCGCGATGTGATCGACCGGTTCTGGGCGAATCCGGCCGGCGTCCCGTACGCGTTCCGTTCGCTGCACACGGCGGGCACGCGGCTGCGTCTGGGCTCCGATGCGCCGGTCGCGCCGCTCGATCCGTGGATGGCGATTTCGGCGGCCGTGTTCGCGACGGAGAGTTCCGCACGCGAACCGTTCCAGCCGGAGCAGCGTCTGCCGCTGCGCGTCGCGCTCGCGGCGTCCACTGAGGTCGGTCGCGGGTATCTGCGTTCCGGCGATGACGCGGATTTCGTGCTGTTGGACGCCGATCCGTACGCGATGGAGACGCCGGAGGCGATGCGCGCGATGCGAACCCACGTCGCGATGACGTTCCTCGCCGGACGACGGACGTATTGAGGGGGTTCAGCCTTACCTCCCTCTGACGAGGGAAGTAGGCACCTGATTTCTTGGCCCCCTCTGACGAGGGGGCTGTCGAACGCAGTGAGACTGGGGGAGAGATAGCCGGAACGTAACGTCGACGGTATCTCTCCCCCACCCGGCTACGCCGGGAGCCCCCTCGTCAGAGGGGGCCGAAAGGGCCGAGGATACTTGCCGGTGACTGAACGACTCGCCTGCGGCGAGGCGGTTTCCTGCCGTCGTTTGGCTATCGCCTCTCTCCGGCCGAGTCGGTGGACAGCACACCGTGCTGTCCACTCACCTCTTCGGCCATGACCTCCATCGGCTCGTCGACGAGGACGGAGCCGGAGGGGAGAGTGCCGGGGAGCGGGTCGTCCATGTAGTGGTCGAACTCGTAGAGCATCCGGTCGTTCGGCTTCTCGGTGAGCAGCGAGAACACGACGATGCACAGCAACGAGACGAGGAACGCGGGCAGCAGCTCGTAAATCGCGAACACGCCGCCCAGCGGCTTGACGAGATTGTGCCAGATGAACACGGTGGCGGTGCCGGAGACCATGCCGGCGACGGCACCCACCTTGTTCGCGCGACGCCAGTACAGAGCGCACAGCATGAGCGGGCCGAACGAGGCGCCGAGGCCGGCCCACGCGTAGGAGACGACCTGGAAGATCGAGGAGTTCTGGTCGTAGGCGACGAGGCAGCCGAACAGGAACATGAGGACCAACGTGATGCGCGCGACGATCATCACCTGGCGGTCGGTGGCCTTCTTGTGGAACAGGCCGCGGAAGATGTTCTCGCCCATCGCGGAGGCGCCGATGATCATGTACGAGGAGCTGGAGCTCATCGACGCGGCGAAGATGCCGGAGACGACCACGCCGCACACGAAGCTCGGCAGCAGCGTCTGCGCGAGCACGATGAAGATGGTCTCCGCATCGGTGCCGGTGAGCAGGTGCGTCGGCATCATCGCACGGCCGACAAGGCCGATGCACACGGCGCTGGCGAGCGACAGCACGCACCAGGAGGTGGCGATGATACGCGACTTGCGCACCTCCTCGGCGTCGCGGATCGACAGGAAGCGCACGAGCACCTGCGGCATGCCGAAGTAGCCGAGACCCCACGCGAGCATCGAGACGATCGTGATGATGCCGTAGTCGGTCGGCGCGCCGAACACGGCCTTGCCGGCTTCGACGATCTGCTTGCCGGTCTCGGGGTCGAGCGTCGGCGAGGCGACCTGCGTGCCGGAGATGAAGCCGGGGATCGCGCGCAGGAACGCGATGGTCTCGTCGATGCCGCCGGCGGAGGCGACCGTGCCGACGAACACGACGGCGAGCGCGAAGAACATGAGCAGGCCCTGGATGAAGTCGGTCATCACGACGGACAGGTAGCCGCCGACGATCGTGTACACGAACACGACGAGCGCGCCGAGCACCATCATCAAGTGGTAGTCGAAGCCGAACAGGGCGCTGAACAGTTTGCCGACGGTCACGAAGCAGCTGCCCACGTACACGCAGAAGAAGACGAGGATGATGATCGCGGAGATCGTCGAGATGACGCCCTTCGTGTCGTGGAAACGCTTGGCGAAGAAGTCGGGGATGGTGATCGCGTCGCCGGCGACGACCGAGTAGCGGCGCAGGCGGCGGGCGACGATCTTCCAGTTGAGGTAGGTGCCGATGGCGAGGCCGAGCGCGGTCCACAGCGGGTCGGCGGCGCCGGTGAAGTAGGCGAGGCCGGGCAGGCCCATGAGCAGCCAGCCGGACATGTCGGAGGCTTCGGCGGACAGGGCGGTCAGCCACGGTCCGACGCCGCGGCCGCCCGCGAAGTACTCCTTGGAGGAGGAGTTGGACCGCTTGGAGTAGATGAATCCGATGGACAGCATGGCCGCGAAGTAGATGACCATGGCCAGCAGAATCCAGAAATCGTTCGCCACGCTAACCGCCTTATCCGAAATATCCACGACTCCGCACGCCGCGCAGACGCGTGACGCCTGCGCGCGAGGGCCGTGGGGTTTCTCTCTGGGAATTCCTAGTGCTTTCGCCGACCTTCCCCGAAAGTGCGGACAATCCCACGAATACGTCTCGCATGCTGAGCGAAAACCATAGAAAAGGCCCCCTCTGACGAGGGGGCTGAGCAAAGGAAATCAGATGTCGTAGCGCCAGGACTTGTCGGTGATGACGCGGGCCATCGCGAGGCCAATCGGCAGACAGATGATCACCATGAACGCCTTGAACGCCCAGTCGAGCGCGGTCAATGTGTCGAACGAGCCGAGGTGGAACATGGCCTGGTACATGTACAGGCCGGGCACCATGATCACGATCGACGGCACGGTCAGGCAGATGCGCGGGTAGCCGAAGTGCGGCGCGAGCCAGCCCTTGCGCACGGACGAGCGCCATGCGGTGGCAAGCAGGCCGGCGAGGAGGGCGCCGATGAACGCGCCCGCCTCGGCCGGCACGCCCATGTCGACGATCTCGAGGCGCAGCGTATCGGTGATGGCGCCGATGATCGCGGCGACGAGGCACATGCGCTGCGGCGAGTTGAACATCACGGAGAAGCCCCAGACTCCGAGGAACGCGAACACGAATCGCAGCGCGCCGTTCACCCACACGTTGAGGCCGAGCGGCTCGAATCCGGTCGGGTTGAGGTGCACGATCGAGGCGACCATCCAGCCGGCGAGCGTGGCCATCAGCACGATGCACAGGAAGTACGTGAGGCGTTGGATGCCGGACGGGAAGTCGATCTTCGCCATGTCGAGGCCGCTGGTGATGAGCGGGAATCCGGGGATGACGAACAGCATCGCGCCGATGTACGCGGTGTCGTGCTGCAGGGCGATCGGATCGAACAGGCCGATGAGGCGCAGCGTGCCGGTGCAGACGAGCGCGGCGAGCGCGACGCAGACGAACGTGACGAAGAACTGGTTGAGGTGATGCTTGAACAGGCGGCGGCGTAGCCAGTGGCCGAGTCCGGCGCCGAAGAACGCGCCGACCATGTCGTACGGGCCGCCGCCGAGCAGGAACACGAAGGACGCGCAGGCGATCGCGGAGGCGAGTCCGGCGAAGGCGGGCGAGTAGAGCGGCTTGCGGTGCTCGATCATGTCGAGGCGGTGGTGCGCCTGCCGCACGGTGATGCCGCGGCCGCCGTTGCCGTTCGCCGCGGATGCGGGATCGTCGAAGTGTTCGGCGTATTCCTTCGGCGGCTTGCGGTTCGCGGCCTTCACGGCCTTGGGACGGCGACGTTGGGCCGGTTTCTCGGTGCCGCCGGCGACGTGGTCGGGGAAGTCCGATTCCATCGCGTCCGGCGCGTCCACGCCTCGCACCTCGGCCGCATGTGCCGCCTCCTGCTCCGCTTCCTGTTCCGCTTCACGGGCCTGTTCGTCGGCGGCGCGCGCGGCGAGCGACTGGGTCATCGCGGACTGAGACCAGTCGTCCTCGTGCACGTGCAGCTGGTGGGCGCGCGGGTCGCCGGGATCGCTGTGGCGGTTGGCCTCCTCCAGCGCGTCGAGCACGGCGTCCTGACCGGGGCGGGAGGCGGCGCGTTCCTCGCGCTTCTCCTCCTTCTCCTCCTTGCGCAGCTGTTTGGAGAGGTCGGCGGAGACCTGCGAGGCGTCCTTCGCGTCGAGATGCTGCATGAGGCCCTGCGAGACCTCGGGCTGCACGTGGTACATGCTCTCCTCGCCGAGGTTCACGCTGAACCAGTCGGCGAAATGCTCGAGCAGCCAGATGCGTTCGGTGTTCACGCCGGTGCTCGGCAGGTCGATGACCTCGGTGATGCGGTCCTTGCCGTCCGTGCACGCGGCCTCGATGTCGGTGAGGTTGACGTCGGCGCGCACGTGCACGCCGAGCGGGTACGCGATGCGATGCATCATCTCGCGCACGCGGAACGATCCGGTGCCGGCCGACAGGTCGAGCAGGCCGACGCGCACGATCACGCTGGCCTTCGCGGCGATGCCCGCCTCGGCGATGGGCTTGTCCCAATCGCGTTCGATGTCCTCCATATCCAACGGGATGGAGTGGGTGTGGAAATGCTGGACGGCGATCGCGCCGTGCTCATGGCTGTTTCTGATGTCGGTATGCCCCCGGACCGGCGGCTCGCCGTCCTGATGCTGGCTCTGTTCTTGGCTCTCACTCACGGTGTCCATTACTACCGCGCAGTCTCCCCGCAATCATCGGAGACCATCTTTTTGCCCACATACCGGACATTTCGGCGTCACGATTCGACAAACGCACGCAATCCACCCACAATTTCGCGCGAAAAATGGGATTCGTAACGTAAACGGCGATTACCCGTGGCTACAATGGCGACCACAACCAAACGCTGCGCAGGGCTGTGGGCTCGCAACGGCCGATCTCAACAACCATGGAGGAGCCATGGACGATCGGCAGACCGAGCAACCCTCAACGCGGCAGAAGGAGGTCTGATGACAGATAACGATCAGCAGATCACGCCCGCCGACGCGACGATAGTCTCGACCGGCACCGGAACCAAGGGTCCCGAAGAGCGTCAGCTGCCTGAATCACTCGCCAGCGATATGGATCTGTGTCTGCGCATTCTGCGCGACGTGCTCGGCGAGTTCGATCCCGAACTGCTCGCCACTTTCGACGAAGTGCGCCAGTACGCGGTCGAGGCCAGCGCCGAACACTTCGAAGGCGTCATGGTCGATCCCGACCCGGATCACGACGGACTGAAGAAGGCCGTGGACGTCATCGACAAGATGAAGCTCCACGACGCCCAGCTGCTGGCCCGCGCGTTCGCCACCTACTTCCACCTCGCGAACCTGTGCGAGGAGGACTACCGCGTCTCCGTGCTGCACGCGCGTGAGGCCAAGGTGACCGAGGACAGCGCCGTGGACCCGATCAACGAGCTTACCGTCGCCTACCACCAGCTCATCAACGAGATGGGCCCGGCGAAGGCGAAGGAACTGCTCGACCGACTCGAGTTCCACCCGGTGTTCACCGCGCACCCGACCGAAGCCCGCCGCAAGGCCGTCGAAGGCAAGATTCGCCGCATCTCCGAACTGCTCACCGCGCACAAGACGCTCGGCGGCTCGGACAAGAAGGAGAACAGCCGCCGCCTCTACAACGAGATCGACGCGCTGTTCCGCACCTCGCCGATCGCGCTGAAGAAGCCGACCCCGGTCGAGGAGGCGGACACGATCCTCGACATCTTCGACAACACGCTGTTCCACACGATCCCGCAGGTCTACCGTCGTTTCGACGACTGGGTGCTGGGCGACAAGGCCGGACTCGTCGAGCCCGTCTGCCCCGCGTTCTTCCACCCGGGCAGCTGGATCGGCTCCGACCGCGACGGCAACCCGAACGTCACCGCCAAGGTGAGCCGCCAGGTGGCCCGCAAGTTCTCCGACCACGTGCTCGCCGCCCTCGAGGAGGCCACCCGCACCGTCGGCAAGAACCTCACGATGGAGGCCGAGACCACGCCGCCGAGCGCCGAGCTCAAGATGCTGTGGAGCCACCAGAAGGAGATGAGCGAGCGTCTCACCGACAAGGCCGCGCTGATCTCCACCAAGGAGCTGCACCGCGCCGTCATGCTGGTGATCGCCGATCGCCTGCACTACACGATCGAGCGCGACGCCGACCTCATGTACCACACGTGCGACGATTTCATCGCCGACCTGAAGACGGTCCAGAAGTCGCTGGCCGACGCGGGTGCCAAGCGCTCCGCCTACGGCCCGCTGCAGGACCTCATCTGGCAGGCCGAGACCTTCGGCTTCCACATGGTCGAGATGGAGTTCCGTCAGCACTCCGTCGTGCATTCGCGCGCCCTCGCGGACATCCGCGAGCACGGTCTGCACGGCGAGCGCGGCGACCTGCAGCCGATGACCCAGGAGGTGCTCGACACCTTCCGCGCCCTCGGCTCCATCCAGAAGCGCAACGGCACGAAGGCCGCCCGCCGCTACATCATCTCGTTCACGAAGAGCGCCCAGAACATCAAGGACGTCTACGAGCTGAACCGTCTCGCCTTCGCGCATCCGGAGGACGTGCCGACCATCGACGTGATCCCGCTGTTCGAGCAGCTCGAGGATCTCCAGAACTCGGTGGACGTGCTCGAGGACATGATCAAAATCCCCGAAGTGCAGGCTCGCCTCAAGGCCACCGGCAACAAGCTCGAGGTCATGCTCGGCTACTCCGACTCCTCGAAGGACGCCGGCCCGACCTCCGCGACGCTGGCCCTGCACTCCGCGCAGGAGCGCATCGCCAAGTGGGCGAAGTCGCACGACATCGACCTGACCCTGTTCCATGGCCGCGGCGGTGCCGTCGGTCGTGGCGGCGGCCCCGCCAACCGCGCGGTGCTCGCCCAGCCGGTCGGTTCCGTCAAGTGCCGCTTCAAGCTCACCGAACAGGGCGAGGTCATCTTCGCCCGCTACGGCAACCCGGTGCTGGCCATCCGCCACGTCGAGTCCGTCGCGGCGGCGACCCTGCTCCAGTCCGCGCCGAGCGTCGAGAAGCGCAACACGGACATGACCGTCAAGTACGCGGAGATGGCGCACGAGCTCGACGAGGCGGCGCACGAGCGCTTCCTCGACCTGCTGCACACGCCCGATTTCGCGCAGTGGTTCTCCACCGTGACGCCGCTGACCGAGATCGGCCTGCTGCCGATCGGCTCCCGCCCGGCCAAGCGCGGCCTCGGCGCGAAGTCGCTCGACGACCTGCGCACGATTCCGTGGATCTTCTCCTGGGCCCAGGCCCGCATCAACCTGGCCGCCTGGTACGGCCTCGGCACCGCGTGCGAGAAGTTCGGCGATCTGGAGACGATGCGCCAGGCCTACGAGGAATGGCCGCTGTTCTCCACGTTCATCGACAACATCGAGATGTCGCTCGCCAAGACCGACGAGCGCATCGCGAAGATGTACCTGGCGCTGGACGACCGCACCGATCTGCCGGAGAAGGTCATGCACGAGATGGAGCTCACCCGCAAGTGGGTGCTCGCCATCGTCGGCGACAAGTGGCCGCTCCAGCACCGCCACGTGCTCGGCCAGGCCATCCGAATCCGCTCCCCCTACGTGGACGCGCTGTCCGTCACCCAGGTGCTCGCGCTGCGTTCGCTGCGTAAGAAGGTGGACAAGGAAGAGCTCTCGAAGAGCCAGCAGGCCGAGTTCATCTATCTCATCCTCTGCACCGTTTCGGGCGTCGCCGCCGGCCTGCAGAACACGGGCTGACGTTTCGGGTCGTGTGTGGCGCGGCCTGCGCCGCGCCACACACGCTGGAGAAGCCCGGTGGGCTTCTCCAGCCCGAAACGTAGCGGGGTGTTCGCGCTCATGCGCTTCGCGCGCGCGAACACCCCGCAATACAGCAAGCCTCCGCGACCGAGCGGAGGCTTTCCTTTTCCCGCCGCCGCGGCGAAGCCGCGAATCGGCACAGTCTCGCCGTAGGCGAGTCCATTCTCTCGCCCAGCCCTTCCAGCCTCCACCTCGATTCCTCGATTCCTCCGTATCGCCGTCACGAGGGGTACATTCCACCGTTCCCGTATGCGTATCCGCGTTGCAAGGGGTACCCAATCCCGCATATCCCGGGTATGTACGGCCCGATATCAACCTCCATACCCGGAAATCACCAGTTCAACCACCCCTCGTAAGCCAGATGGATATCCGAGCCCCGACACGGCCACCCCGCGAAAGCGTGTGAACAATCTCACGCAGACAGCCGCCGCCCTTCCGCGAGCCACGGCATGAATCCCCGTTATAGTGCTCTTTGTCGGCGTCGACAGGGGGCAAGAACGCCGGCGAAACACACATCGGGGATGTTCGGTTGATTATCGGGTATCCGCGATGCGCATGATGCGGAATCATCGTGCACGCCATACGACCTATGGCATGCGGATCCCGCATCATCGCACGATCAGCGTGCACAATCGTTTCGCATGACCGTTCCACACGGAACGGCTCGGCGACCAATCTCCCTCTGCGCATGCCGGCAGGCCATCGTATCCCGCTACGAAAGGAATCCCGCGCATGGCAAGGCTCACCGCGAATCGTTGGACCAGCGCAATCGCGCCCGCGCTGCTCATCCACATCCCGATCGGCACCGTCTACTGCTGGAGCGTGTTCAAGCAGCTGATTGCCGACCAGATGCACGTCGCCCCCGCTTCCGTGGAATGGGCGTTCTCGCTCGCCATCTTCTTCCTCGGCATGTCCGCCGCGTTCGCCGGGCCGATGGTGGAGAAAGACATCCGCAAGTCGGCGCTCGTCTCGATGATTTGCTTCGTGGCCGGATTCGCCGGTACGGGCGTGAGCATCGCGTTGGGCTTCCTGCCGGGCGTGTTCATCTGTTACGGCGCGATCATGGGCGTGGGACTCGGCGTCGGCTATCTGACGCCGGTCAAGAACCTGATGCTCTGGTTCGCGGACAACAAGGGCCTCGCCACGGGCATCGCGGTCGCCGGATTCGGCCTCGCCAAGGCGATCGGCAGCCCGCTGATGGAGGTCCTGATCGGCACGGTCGGCCTGGTGCCCATGTTCTACGTACTGGCCGCGGTCTACGCGGTGATGATGTTCATCGGATTCCTGCTCATCCGCCGTCCGGCCGGCTGGACGTACGATCCGGTCACCTCGCATGTCAGCCGCGTCTCGATTCTCAGGAAGCCCGTGTTCTGGGGCATCTGGATCGCGTTCTACCTCAACATCACCTGCGGTCTGGCGCTCATCAGCCAGGAGAAGGACATCCTGCACGACGTACTGGCCGCGCTCCCCCGGTACTCCTCGCTGAGTCCGAGCGCGTTCGCCGCGGCATCCGCGGGCGTCATCGGTCTGGTACTGGCCGTCGACTCCGTGTTCAATACGGTCGGCCGCATCGGCTTCTCCACGCTCTCCGACCACCTGAAGCGCCGCGAAAGCGTGTATCAGGTGCTCTTCGTCATGTCTATCGCCGTCTGTCTGCTGCAGATCGTCCTGAACAGCATCGATGACGCCCTGCTGTGGGCCGTGCTCGCCATGCTGTTCCTCGTCAACGCGGGTTACGGCGGCGGATTCTCCACGCTGCCGGTGCTGCTCGACCAGCATTTCGGTACGAAGACCGTTTCCACCACGCACGGACTCACCCTGAGCGCGTGGGCTTTCGCCGGCCTGTCCGGCAACCAGCTGGCCTCGTTCGTGGTGACGCACGCGCCGGATCAGGCGCATCGCTACGCCGCGCTGATTCCGGTGCTCACCGCGCTGTACGCGGTGGCGCTGGTGAGCGTCGCCCTGATCAAGGCCTCCGGCAAGCGCGCGGCCGTCCGTGACGCGGCCCCGTCGCCGGCGCCCACCCCCGCAATCGGCAAGGCCGCCTGACCCACCATCGCTCCCCACCATCCTCACACCCCACACCTCACACCCACCATCACTCCCATGGTGCGGTAAACCCCTCATGGTGCGGTCACGCAAAACGGCGTTATTCCGCCAATCCGCGAAATCGCGTTACCGCACCATGGGAGTTGGGGTGGGTGGGGTTAGGAGTGGGAAGGTTGGGGGATGGGAGCGTCAGGCACCTAGCAGGTCGAGCATCTGGGCGATGTTCTTCTTGCCGAACTCGACCTTCTGTTCGCCGCCCTTGTCGATGACGATGCAGGGCACGCTCATCGCGCCGTACTGGTCGCGCAGCTCCGGGAAGTGCGAGACGTCGTAGGCCTCGGCGCGCACGTTCGGGTTGAGTGAGGCGATGCGCTGCGAGGCGAGCACCGTCTCCGGGCACATCGTGCAGGTGAGCGACACGAGAATCATCACGTCGGTCGGTGCATCAATCGCCGCGGCCCGCGCACGCAAGTCGTCGTCGAGCGGCTGGCCGGGGCCCGCCGCGTTGTACAGGCCCAGCACGAACGAGTTGAACTCGTGGCCGGACGGCACGCCATGGAAGGCGAGACCAGTGAAGATGAGGCGGGCCCCGTCACCATCGCCATCCCCGGAACCGTCACCGGCCACGCAGATGCGCACGGCCGGACGGGCGACCGGCATCACGCCGGCCGGATCGAATTCGGCGCGACCGGAATCGTCGAGCGTGCCATACACCGGCAGCACGGCACCGTCACCAGCACCATCGGCACCACCATCGGCACCGGAACCCCCCGCCGAGGCGACGATCTCCAACGGCTCGCCGACGACCAGACCGGTCGGCGCCGACGCGCCATCCACCGCCGTGATCACCCCGGACGCATCCACGGCCACCGAATTCAGCTTGCCGCCGGACAGCGCGACCATCTCGCCGATGAATCCCTGCAATTCCGCGGAAAGCGGGGTGTCGTCGAGTTCCAACGCGAGCGTGACCGGGCGCGCCATGCGACCGAACACGACGCCGAGCTGCTGCTTGATCGCGGCGGAGAACAGCTCGCCCGGCTTGCGCTGCGACGCGGCCTTCGCGGCGGCCGCGTCGGCGCTGCGCTTGACGGGCGCGGGCGCGGGCGACGTGCCGGCGGCACCGACACCCGACGCGGCCGACGTCGCGGCCTGCGCCTCCGCCTTCTCGTAGGCGGAGGCGGTCGGCCGCGGCGGGACGAGGCCGGTTCGCTCGCTCACCGACTTCGCGTACCGTTCCAGCTCGACGGCCGCGATCGCGCCGTCGGCGGTCGCGGTGACCACCTGACGCAGGTTCTTCACGCGCAGATCGCCGGCCGCGTACACGCCCGGCACGGACGTTTCGAGATAATCGTGCGTGACGACGTAGCCGTGATCGTCGAGCTCGACGACTCCCTTCACCAGATTGGTGGCAGGCACGTAGCCGGCGAACACGAACACGCCGAACGTGCCGCCGTCGGCCGGCTTCCACGTTTCGGTCTCGCCGGAGTCGCGATCGGCGATCGTCGCCTCGCGCAAGCCGCCCTGACCGGCGGTGACGCCCTTGAGTTCGACGCCGTAGCGCACGTCAATCTTCGGATTGTTCTTCGCTTCGGCGGCGACCGACGCGTCGCAGGTGAAATCGTCCTCGCGCACGAGCACGGTGACCTTGCTCGCGTACTTGGTGAGGAAGACGGATTCCTCGGCCGCGGCGAATCCGCCGCCGACCACGAGCACCTCCTTGCCGGTGAAGAACTCGCCGTCGCAGGTGGCGCAGTAGGCGACGCCGCGGCCCGCGTACTCGCGCTCGCCCTCGAAGCCGAGCTTGCGCGGGGAGGCGCCGGTGGCGATGAGGATGCCGAAGGTCTTGAGGTCGCCGCGCGTGGTGTGCACGGTCTTGACGTCGCCCTCGACGTCGAGGCCGGTCGCTTCGGCGGAGAGGAATTCGGCACCGAAATCCTTGGCTTGGCTCTTCATGGTCTGGGTAAGCGCGCGGCCGGTCGTGCGGCCCACGCCCGGGTAGTTCACGACCTCGTTGGTGATGGTGATCTGGCCGCCGAAATCGTCCTTCTCGAGCACGAGCACGCGGTAGCGGGCGCGGGCGAGGTACAGGCCGGCGGTGAGGCCGGCGGGACCGCCGCCGATGACGACGACGTCGTAGAGGTCGTCGGTGTTCTGGGTGGCGTTCTGGGTGGATTGTTGCGTCATGAAAGCTCCTTGCGTACGTTCGCCCCCGCCGGCGGGGGCTCCCGCAAAGCGGGTGAGGTGGATGGGGATGAATAGCAACAAGCCCCCTCTGACGAGGGGGCTCCCGGCGCAGCCGGGTGGGGGAGGGAAAACGCGGATGTTGCGTTCCGCTCGCGCTCTCCCCCAGTCAGCTTCGCTGACAGCTCCCTCACAGAGGGGGCCACTGCGAGTCGCCTATCGTCTAGGCGATACGGATCACAGCTGGCCGACGAGGTCGAGGCTCGGCTCGATGGTCTCCTCGCCCGGGGTCCAGTTGGCCGGGCAGACCTGGTCGCCGTGCTCGTAGACGAACTGGGAGGCCTGAACGCGGCGCAGCAGCTCGTCGGCGTTGCGGCCGACGTTGGAGGAGGTGACCTCGTAGGCCACGACCTTGCCCTCCGGGTTCACGATGAAGTCGCCGCGCTCGGCCATGCCGTCGGCCTCGTTGTAGGTGTCGAGGTCGCGGGCGAGCAGGGCGGTCGGGTCGGCGAGCATCGGGTACTGGATCTTCGCGATCTTCTCGCTGGCGTCATGCCACGCCTTGTGCACGAAGTGGGTGTCGCAGGACACGGAGTAGATCTCGCAGCCGATCTTCTTGAACTCGTCGTACTTGTTGGCGAGATCCTCGAGCTCGGTCGGGCACACGAAGGTGAAGTCGGCCGGGTAGAAGAAGAACACGGACCAGTGGCCGAGCACGTCGTCCTTGGTCACCTCCTTGAACTCGCCGTTCTGGAAGGCCTGGACCTTGAAGTCGGTGATTTCATGCTGCAGAAGAGTCATCGTCGTTCCTTTCCGGACCCGCGTGGGATTCGCGCGGCGTCCCGCGATCTGTGCAACCTCGTCCATCGTATCCCGGAACCCCCGCCCCCGATCCCGCGGCTCGCGCAGAGCGATGTATGAACAACATCACACCGGGAATGGGATTGGGGGCCAAGCGGCGAGGACGGTCTTGGCACGAACCGGACGCGAACCTGCACGGTTCCGACCGCAACCTGCACGGTTCGGCATGGAAACTACATGATTCATGTATCTACTTGCACGGTTCCGACCCGAACCTGCATGATTCCACCTGCAACCTGTGGGCATACCCCGGCAAGAACCCCCGTCTCCGGGCTCCCGCATCCGCCGAAAACCTTGATTTTCCAACACATGCCATTCCAAAGCGCGGCGGCTCTTCAGACCCACACCATGCAGGTTCGCGTCTGCTTCCTACAGGTTCACCCCGCGACCATGCAGGTTCACCTCTCAACCGTGCAGGTTCCTCCCTTCTTCTCTCCAATCCCTCCCAACCGCGCATAAGCCTTTCGGCCCGCGCACCTTCTACACTGGATTCCGGTGGATCGTGGCCGCGATCCGCAACGCATACTCCGAGGAGCCCGCATGTCCGAAGCGTTCAGCGAACCGACCGAACCGACCGAACCGTTCGAATCCCATGACACCCCCGAGGCGAAGGCGAACGCCGCGTGGAGCCGCCTGCTGCAGGGCAACCGCCGCTTCGCCGAGGGCGCGGCCGAGCACCCGTGGCAGGACCGCGAGACCCGCGAACGCCTGCTCGACGGCCAGCATCCGGACGCGGCCGTGCTCTCCTGCTCCGATTCGCGCGTGCCTCCGGAGATCATCTTCGATCAGGGTCTCGGCGACCTGTTCGACATCCGCACGGCCGGCGAGGTACTCGACGACGCGGTCATCGCCTCGCTCGAATACGCGGTGGAGCATCTAGGCGTGAGCCTCATCGTCGTACTTGGTCATGAGGGCTGCGGCGCGGTGAAGGCGGCCGTGGACGGCGTCGCCGAACTCGCGAATCGTTTCGACGATTGCGGCTGCTTCGACGTGCCGGAGGGCGCGGCCCGCGACGAGGCGCACGCCGATCATCTGGAGGCGATGCTCGCCGCGCAGGATTCGCCGATCGTGCGCGAGGTGGGCGCGTCGGTCGCGCAGGCGATGGACGCCGATCTCGAGGACGCCGCCGATTTCGAACGCGCGCACGTGGCCCGCACGATCGAGCTGCTGGCCGACGGCAGCGAAGTGACCCGTCTCGCGCTGGCCGAGGGACGTCTGATGATCGCCGGCGCCCGCTACGTGATGCACGACGGCCTGGTCGAGGTGCTGTCGTTCTGAGCTCCGCTCCCGCCGGGCGCCCGCCGAAGCGCCCTACGCCGCCCGCCAATCCCCGCACGGAGCATACGGAAGGAGACCACCATGACCGTGCCGCAGCGCGTGCTCGACACCATGCATTCGCCGGGCATCTACTTCTGCGATGACGACGAGATGGACGCCGCGCAGAAGGAGCAGCTCGACCTGCTCTACGACTTCAACGCCACGCGCCCGAAGGATCCGAAGCGCCGCGAGATCGCCGAGCGGCTGTTCGGGTCGATCGGCGAAGGCGTGTACCTGGAGCCGCCCGTGCACGCCAACTGGGGCATCAGCACGCATTTCGGCGATCACGTGTATGCGAACTTCAACCTGACGCTCGTCGATGACGGCGAGATCTTCATCGGCGACCACACGATGATCGGCCCGAACGTGACGCTCGTGACCACCGGTCACCCGATTCGCCCGGACCTGCGCGAACGCGTCGCCCAGTTCTCCGAGCCGATCCATATCGGCCGCAACGTGTGGATCGGCGCGAACGTGACGGTGCTGCCGGGCGTGACGATCGGCGACAATGCGGTGATCGGCGCGTGCAGCCTCGTCACGAAGGACGTGCCGGCGAACAGCGTCGCGGTGGGGACGCCGGCGCGCGTCATCCGCGAGATCGGCGAACACGACCGCGAATACTACTGGCGCGACCGCCGCATCCCGGACGACATCTGAGGACGCTCCGGGCCGGCTACGTTGCCGTCCCAGCAGCATTTCATCGAATGTTCATGCGGGCGGACGAGTGACGGCCCGCCGCGGACGTATCGTTGAAGTGGGAACACCGGAAACGCTACGACGACGGGCGAAGGCAGGTACAGTGAACGGTTCACGCGACGGGGCGCAGGTCCCCTTCGACGACGGCATCGGATTCGGCACAGAGGACGACACAAGCGCTGGAGCAAACGCCGATATGCGTGTCAAGACCTCAGACAGTGAGCCGTCCGAGGCATCCGACTCAGGTGACTCAGACGACGAATCATCCATGTTCAAGCGCCCGAAGTCGCTCCTGGTCACCGACACCGATTCCCTGCCCATGCGCGTGCTGAAAGGCGCGGGGTACGTCGTTCTCATGATCCTCGAGGGGATTCTCACCCTCTTCGGAGTTTGTCTGTATTATCTGGCGCTGCTCGCGGTCATCCTCTCCTTCATGCTGCCGTTTCTAATCTCCGACACCAACGGCAGCTACGACGCGAACGCAATCTACACCCGCCTGATCGTCGGAGTGCTGTACATACCGGCCGGAGCCATCATCGCGGCGCTGACGGTCCGATGGTATCGCCGGAACAAATTCCTCAAGGCCATGATCGCCGCGCTGATCGCCGTCGCAGCGTTCGGCTACGGCCTGGTCTGTACAGGTTCATATGCGACCGCGCTGGCCGAAGGGCCGAAGACGATGGCGGTGGAACGCCCGACGGTGACGCGCGAAACGAAATCGGACGACGACGGCGACTACCAGGTGTGCGCGATGACGTTCACGCCGGCGCTGACGTTCGATGCCGGATCGTGCGAGGACGACGGCAGCATCAGCGCGAACAACCGCATCGCGCGTGACCTGCTGGGCATCCACTCCGACCACATGCTGCTCCACTACTACGACACTGTCACCGGCCCCATCTACGTGGGGCTCGAGGACGACCCGCGGTATTCGTGAGCGCCCGGCAAACGCCACCAGCCGCCGCCGGGCCGCTGCCGAACCGCCCCCGGACCGCCTCCCGGACCGCCGCGATTTGACGTGCCGGCCCCTTAGAGTGGGGGGCATGTCACTTGGTCTGAACATCCTGCTGATTTTCGTCTTCCTGCTGCTGGGTTCGATCTTCTCCGGCACCGAACTGGCGCTGGTGAGCCTGCGCGGCTCCCAGGTCGACCAGATGGAGCAGGAGGACGCCCGCGGCGCCCGCGTGGCCAAGATCGCCCGCGACCCGAACACGTTCCTGTCCACCGTGCAGATCGGCGTGACCCTGTGCGGCTTTCTGTCCGCGTCGTTCGGCGAATCGTCGATCTCCCCGTACATCACGCCGGTCGTGGAGGGTTGGGGCGTGCCCGCGCACATCGCCGCACCGCTGACCACGATCAGCCTCACGCTCATCATCTCCTACTGCTCGATCGTGATCTCGGAGATGGTGCCGAAGCGCATCGCCATGCAGCGCACGGAGGAGATCGCACGCGCCGTAGTGCCCGCGATCGACATCTTCGCGAAGGTGTGCAGCCCGATCATCTGGCTCATCGGCAAGAACACGAACGGTCTGGTGCGCCTGCTCGGCTTCGACCCGAACGAGACCGAATCCGAGGTGAGCGACGACGAGCTGCGCGTGCTCGTCAATTCGAACACGAACCTGAGCAAGGACGAACGCACGATCCTCGACGACGTGTTCGACGCGTCGGAGACGATCGTCGCCGAGGTGATGCGCCCGCGCGCCGACGTCGTGTTCATCGACGGCGCGATGCCGATCGGGGACGCCGCCGCGTATGTGCGTGAGATGCCGTATTCGCGATACCCGGTCACCGGCAAGGATTTCGACGACGTGCTCGGTTTCGTGCACGTGCGCGACCTGCTCGACGTGCGCGATCCGAAGGCGACGACCGTGGCCGATGTGACGCGCGAGGGCATCTCGCTGCCGGGCACGTCGAAGCTGCTGCCGAGCCTCGAGCTGCTGCGCAAGCGCGGCATCCATCTGGCCGTCGTCATCGACGAGTACGGCGGCACGGACGGTATCGTCACGCTCGAGGACATGACCGAGGAGCTTGTCGGCGACATCCGCGACGAATACGATCTGCCCGACGAGCCGGGCGGCGCGCGACGCAACCGTCGCGACGCGTTCGTCAACGGCGTGGCGACGATCGAGGGCGGCATGACGCTCGAGGATTTCGAGGATCTGACCGGCATCGAACTGGAGGACGGACCATACGAGACCGTGGCCGGCTACTTCCTCGCACACACCGGCAAGATGGGCGAGGTGGGCGACGTGCTGCACGCCGACGGCTACAACATGGTCGTCACCAAGATCGACGGACGCCGCATCGACACGATCGAGGTGAGAAAGGCCGGCGCGCCGGACCACGCCGAGACGCCGGGGCCTGCGCAGCCGAAGTGAAACCGTCCATCCGTTGAATGGTAGACTTGGGGGACGGGTTCCTTACGGGAGATTCCCACAAGGAACGTCCCTCATCAGGAAAGGAAGGACACCCACCATGACACTCGCATTCATCGTCCCGGGTCTTGACGAAGCGACCTCGGAGAAGGCCATCGCCATTCTGCAGAACCGTCTCAGCCAGGAGCAGGAGGCGGCGCTCGTCCTCAAGCACGCGCATTGGAACGTAACCGGCCCGAACTTCATCGCCGTGCACGAGATGCTCGACCCGCAGGTCGAGGTCGTGCTCGCGCAGGCGGACGAGACCGCCGAGCGCATCGCCACGCTGGGCGGCACTCCGGACGGCCGCGCCGACGCGATCACGCGCAACCGCACGTGGAAGCCGTTCGACGTCGAGGGCCGCGCCGGCACCGAGGAGTATCTCAAGGCGCTCATCGAGTACTACGACGCGTTCATCGCCGACGACCGCAAGGCCATCGCCGAACTGGACGACCTCGACCTCGTGAGCTCCAACATCATCCAGGACCACGTGCAGGAGCTTGAGAAGTTCCAGTGGTTCCTTAGAAGCCACCTTTATCGTTGAAATTTCAACGGTTTAGTTACTGACTTGCAGTAGCGACTCTATTTAGCGACTCTATTCTACCATGAACGGGGTCGCTTTTTCTTTCGCTGAAAATCGGTGTCGCTTATTTACGCTGGTGTATCAGTTCATATAATCGAGCGTTCGGATAGAAATCACAAAAACTGGGCTTTCTGACCAATTACTCACATTGGTTGGTTTTCTGCTCTTAAAATTGAAATTAGAACCACCACACTATTTTGTTCGCACGACTGGGTTTGAGCTTGCGAAAACAGGCGTAAGAACAAAATGACCGTTTTTGGGGGTTCGGGGGAATCCTATGGCCGAATAGGAATACCCCCCGTTCAAGCTGGTTTACCAGCGCTCTTTTATAGCCGTAAGGCGTTCTCTGTTACCTTCGACAAAAGTTTGATAGATATATAGTGATATGAGAAATACTCATACATTGGAATATACTTTCAATGGATATCTATTACTTTTACATTCGGATTGCCCGGGGCTTGGAAACCTCGGGTTTTCTATTGTTTTTTGATGAAAAATGTGATTTACATCACACTTTTTTATTGCATGAATAATTGCACTTGGTTATTATCTGGCTTTTTAAGCGTATTTATCACATTTTTTAGTCATAACTGACATCGTTTTACGCAAAATACGAGTTTGATAGATATAAGATAACATTGAAAACAACAAAAAGAAAAGTGAAGAAAAATAGTAATGAATGATAACTTGCTTTTCAATGTTTATATCAGAAAGGTTCTGATGAATTAGATTAAACATATAGGAGATTTTTAAAATGACTCAATTCAATATGGTTCCTGCCGGTAACATTTTCGTTGTAAGCGTTGCTACTATCAAGGCCGCTGATTTACAACCAGTTAAAGCTTATAAAGATAATAAGCGCACTGATGAAGATGTTCTGGTTAATGGTAAAAAAGTTTATCGTGTGAATGGTGTTAGCTTCCTGCAGGATGATGATGTTGTTGATTTTGTTTCACTTCGTGTTTTCCAACCAGTTGATGTGATTGGTTTGAAGAAATACGCTCTTGTGAATCCTGTTTTTACACCCTATGTAAGAGATAACAAAATCGCTTGGAGTGTTACCGCCGATTCACTGGTTGAGGTTAAGTAACTATGACGGCTTCTGAATGGTTGCAGGTTCTTATCAAGTTCAGAAGTTGTCGAGAATTGCATGATGCGCATTCGGGTCGTTATAACCCATTCGCTTTGAATGATTTTGATAGGTGGGTTTCTGACCGCGTAAGAGAACATGGCGGTGACCCGGATGCTTTTGATGCAGTAGGCAATGTTAAAGATTGGGATTCGTATACAAAAGGAGTTTGATTATGGGTCAGCCTCGTAAAAGAAAAATGACCGTCTGGGTTACTGATGATGATTATAAGTATTGGGAGAATATAGCATGGGAAAATCACAGTCCAATGAGCCTGTTTGTGAACGACCAATTAGTGATGGTTCGCAGAAAAATAGAACAAGAAAAGGCTCGTATGAGTCAAAATCAAAACCATCCTATGAGCAATCAAAAGAAGCAGCCGACTTTGCAGCCTCGCTTCGGAAGAGATGGGAATCATGGGGGTTTGAATAATGACATGTAAGAAAATAATTTGTCTCTTCTTGTCACTGGTTATGGGCGTCGTGTTATGCGGCGCTCATGCCGGTACGGCACTTGCTTCTGATACTGGTGGTTATGTTGGTCGTGGTGTAACCAAAAACTATAAGATAACGCCGTTTATTGCTTGGCCGGAAGGTGTAATGCCAACCTTTTCTAATAGTTACTATTGGTGTTTTTACATTCTTGATAAAGAAACTGGTAAGCCTTTAACAGATTTGAAAAACAAGCCGTTGGATATCTACCATGAATCAACCAATGTTGAACATGATAGAGCTTATATAAATATTCAGTTTGTGAATGTCAATGATAATCTTCCTGGTGTGGTTCAAACTGAACCATCAACAGGTAAAGTCTGTTTGAAACTTGGACCGAATGATGGTAACGGATTCGCCGGTTTCTGGATAAAAGTCTATGTGCATGAAGATAAATATAGTTTCTATACCAATTGGCTTGATAGTAATCTTCATAAACTTTGGTGCAATTTTGCTTCTGGTTGTTTGTTTGATGATAGTGTTTTTGGTTCAAAATCGGATAATTACATAATCAACAAGTCAACCACTGCGCAAGGTGTTCCTGATGTGTTTCTATTCCAACATAATCCGGCTTATCAGTATGACCCTGATAAAGATGAATGGATTAATTCTGATGAAAATAAGTCATTGAATAGTTTTGCTATTACTGGTTCAAAAGATTTGTTGATAGCTGGTGGTGCTTTCGCCGTGTTCTGTTTATCAGTTGGTTTCTTAATTCCTACTGGTTCTGATGATAAAAAGAGGAGAAAAGATGTTTAATGTTAGTGTTGTATTTTCAATAGTGTTATCTGCTATTATTGGATGGCAGGTTTCACAAAAAGTTTTTCTGGTTGGTTTAAGTGGTTCTGCCAGTAAGCTTTCAAAAGAGAAAATCAGTTCATCTGCTGTGATGAATCTGATTACCACAATCTGGAATTGCTTCATGATTATTTATATCTGGATTGAATTGGGCTTCTTTACACTCACTGCAATCTTGTATGTGTTACTAATCATTGTTGCTTTTCTGATTGGTTTGAACCATAAACAGGTTTCAATGCTGATGAAGAAGAATAAAGGTGGTGATGATGATGAAGAAGTATCTGACAGTAAATGAGGTTTCAAAACTGATTGATGTGAAGGATTCAACCGTTCGTAAATGGTGCCGTGCTGGTGACTTTCAGCGTGTGAATGTTACCTGTAAGAAGGTTATGAATCAATGGATGATTGAATCTTCTTCGTTACTGAACTGGTTCAATGGATTGTGAACGGTTCTTCTCATGGGCTGCGGTTCATAGTGGCCGTGGCTTTTCTTCTGCTGCTGCGCTGTTTAGATTAGTATCCTCGTAGGGGCTCAGAATCGCTTTCTGCCGCCTTTCTGATGCCAGCCTGGCTTGGACAGCCTGCCAGCAAGAAACAGCGGCTATGGGGCGGTTTCTGCGCTTCCTGCGGTGGTGGCTTTCCATGAACAGCGCGGCCGCGTGGTTTGCTTTCTGCTGCTGTGTTACTGCTGCTTGTGAGTGGTATGTGACCAAAGTCCCGTAGTCATGTGGCGCTTGCGGCGCATGACGAGGTTTCGCAAGAAACCTCTTGATTCCAATAGGGACTTTGGTAAATGGTAAATGAGCATTGTTTTTTAGGCTTTTAAAGCTTGAAACTACTTTCTACCATTTGAAAATGAAATGGTAAAAATTTGAATAACTTTGGTAAAAAATCATCGACTTTGGTAAAAATTAGGAGTTTTTTATGGTAGATATCAAGAAAATCAATAAGCAATCAAGAAACTTTTTCTTTACTTGTGATGCATTGGAAGATAAAAGTATTGGTTTACCAACTTTATCAGCTGATGCAATTATTGATGTTTTGAAATCACAAGATTGTATTGAAAAGTTTGTATTCCAACTTGAACGAGGTAAACAATCAACTGATAAGAATGAGAATGGTTTCTTGCATTATCAGGGTTGTTTCTTTCTTAATCGTGACAGTCCTCGTCGTATCAAGGATGTGAATAAGTGGTTTAGTGATAAAGGTATTGCAATTGCTATTCAGATTGTTAAGAAATCTGAAATACAAGCTGCTCGTTATTGTTCAAAACTTGATACAAGACAAGCTGGACCATGGTGGTCATCCGATGATTTTAAGAATGAAATGAGTGCTAAACCAACTGCTTCACAACAAGGTGTTAGAAATGACCTTGCAATGTTAAAAGAAGCTCTTGATGATGGTATGACTCCTGATGAAATTGTTCTTGATGATACATTATCCTTGTTGATGAATACCACTGGTTCTGCTTTTGTTGATAGATATTTCAACGCTTTAATGAAGAAGAAATCGTTAGAAAACAGAAATGTAGTTGTGAACTATATGTATGGTAATTCTGATGTTGGTAAATCCTACTATGTCCAGCATGTGTTACATGAACCACAAGAGGTGTTTAAGACTCGTCTTACAAAAGCACATCCGTTTGATTCTTATAACAATCAGCCTGTTTTGCTACTTGAAGAGTTTCGTTCAGAAGTCAAGGATGTTGGTGACTTATATGACATGCTCGACCATTATCAGTTTGAAATGGAATCCCGTTACCGTAACAAGTTCGCCTTATGGGATGAAGTGTGGATTACCACGAATTGGTCACTGAATGAGCAATATAGAAATCTCAAAACTTACAATGAAAGAGAACCGTTTTACCGTCGTATTTCAAATGTGTATCTGAAAACTGGTAAATATCAGTCACCTTTCAGAATTGGTTCTGGTCGTGATGTTCTGAAAAACGAGTTCTATCACACACCATTAAATGAACTATCTGATGATATGTTTGTTGATGATTTACTCGATGTTGATTACCCGTTACCCGATGAAATTATTTCTGCATGATGGGAATAAAACGGTTACATGCTCCGTTGAGTGTAGTGAAAGGAAAAAACAACTATGGTAAGAAAATTGAGTAGAAAGATTATACATTATGAACAAGAAAATTATTGCTCTTGATAGTAGAGAAGAGATTGAACATATTCTGTGGAATACTCTTAAAGAATACGATTTTGAAGGCGATGAAGCTTATTCCATTGTTAGAAAATATGCTTACTGGTTTACTGGTAATGATGCAATGACTGAAAAACAGTATAAGTATTGGAAGTTCAGATTCATTCAAGAACTTGAAGACAACATTCATCCTGATACGGCTGATTTTGTTAAAGAGAACATCCACGCTCGTTTCATGGAGGTTGCCGCATGAGTTATATTGATGTTGTTGATGAAGTCTCAGATTATCTTCTTGATTCACCTCTTTATGATGAAAATCTGATTGATGGTAACTTTTCAGTTGAGCAATTCAATGAACAAGGCATTGATGATTATTCGACTCGTCGTTTAGAGGATTTGATATCCTTTTTAGATGGAACAATAACTGATGTTATCAGGGTTCTTGATGCGTATAATCGTGCTGCTGGTAACAGTGATACAACAATAAAAGATATGCTTGCTTTATTGGATTACTATCATAATAAGAACTTTCAGCATGATATTAAGTAAGTGAGCGTTTATTCGTTCACTTATTGGTTTAAATCGTTTCTTCTCATTGGGTAAGAGTTTTTAAGCTCTTACCCTTTTTGTGTTACTCCCAGCTTACAGGTAACGAATTGGCTTTCTGCACTGGTTGTTTTGCAAATTGCCACGGGTCTTCACTGTAAGTTTTTGCCAGTGTTTCTGCTGCCTCTCTTACATCTTCTTGATATGCGTGTGTATACCATTCAGTCATCTCTTTATCAAGATGTCCTAAAATCTGCTGCGCCGTTGTGAGTGGCACTTTATTTCTTGCCATAATCGACGCTGCTATATGCCTGTTGTAGTGTGGTCGCCATGTGAGTTTCTTGATTTCTTCTTCTGTTCTACCTTCGGATTTCAGATAATCGTGTAGTATCAATTTCCAACGGTCAAAATGCCAGTGATAAGTGATGATTGAGCCATCTTCGTGTAAGAACATACAGTTACTGATTTCTCTACCATCGTCGGTTTTCAGTGGTTCTTTCTGCTTTCTGGCTTTCGTCATCTCTTCTGTTAATGCTTCAAGATACAGTTGTGGTAACGGTATTTCTCTTTCATGCTTGTTTTTAGTGTTCATTGCAATGTAGTATGAACCACCTTTTTCTTTCTTCTGCTGCTGCCTGATTGTGAGCGTTTTTTCAGTAAAACTGAAACAATCCCATGTCAATCCAACTAACTCACTGCCTCGTAGTCCTAACCCCATTAACAGGATTCTTGTGTAATCGTCGTGGTATTTGTTTGACGGGTCTTTCAGTTCATCAAGAATGTTCTGAAAAGTGCTGGTTCTCCAATCAAGTTGTTCATTGTCAAGATGTCTTACTGCTGGTCGTATTGTTGGTAAATCAACATACTCGCATGGATTACGGTTTAAGAACTTCATTTTTACCGCGTAGTTCAGCATGGTATTCAGCTGTTTCAGCGTGTGAGCTGTTGCGGTTTTTCCAATATCTCTAGCTGACATGGAATCCATCACTGCTGTTATGTCAGTATCAGATAATCTGCGTAACGCTTTTTTACCAATAATTGGCATGACATGGTTACTCAGATTCATCCTGTATTGTCTGCGGACCACTTCACTTAATGTGGTTCTGTTCTTTAACCAGCGTTCCATGAACTGTTCCACGGTCGGATTACTGGCCGTGCCCAGGGTTGTTCTTCTTGGCTTGGGCTTCTCATTGTCAGGTAAAGCTAACTTACTGATTAGCTTCTGTTTCTTAACCAGCGCTTCGGTTTCAGTGAGTCCGTAGGTTCTGTGTTTCTTCTTATCCTCGCCCCACCATGCTGCACACCATTCGACGCGGTTGTTGTGCATGGTTTGATACAGGCTTCCGTCACCCTTGGCTCGACGCTGTTTCTTGCTACTCATACCACCATTATAGCGACTCTATGTAGCGACTCTATGAAGTTTCGTAGAAACCTCAGAATTGGCTCTATTCTGCCATTTCTCAGGGGTTATTAGAAGTTCCAGTGGTTCATGCGCAGCCACCTCGCGTGAGAACACGCACCTAGCCCGAGGCGCAGTCACTTCGCGTGAGGGCGCACAGCCCCGAGCGGCGGAAAACACAGAGATGAGACACACCCCTTACTCCAATGTTTCCGCCGCTCATTCATTCCCAGCGCCGGTTCGCAGCGTCCCGTTCCCAGCGCCGTCCCATTACTAGAGTCCCGTTTCCGACGCCGTCCCATTACTAGAGTCCCGTTCGCAGCGCCCCGTTTCCAGCACTCGTCCCCAGCGCTCCGTTCGCAGCGCTCCGTTGCCTGCCCCGGCGCCTGTTCCCAGCGTCCCGTTGTCCCAGCCCGGTTCCCAAAGTCCCGTTCCCAGTGCCTGTTGCCGGTTCCCGGCGCTGGTTACCGGTTCCCAGCGTCCCGTTGTCCGGAAATGACCCCATTGCTCCCGACAAAACGCCGCTAAGCAGATGTCAGCGTCCCATAGCCGGGAACACGGCCCTTTGCTCCCGACAGCGGGACGCTGAGCAAACGTCAACGTCCCGTAGTCCGGAGCAATGGGAGGATTTCCGGACTACGGGACGCTTCCACCCGGGACACTCACACTGCGGGACGCTCACACCCGGGAGCCTACACTCGGGACGCTGACGCTTACGCTGCGGGACGCTTACGCGGTTATTCGCTGCCACGAACAACCACCATCGACCACCCTCAGTCCGGCGATGCCGGACAGCTCCCGCCAGCGGGAGCGGCACCATGGGGACCGACACCACGGAAGCAACACCACCCGCCTGTCTTGCGGCTCCTGTCTACCCCGCTACTCCTTCACCAGGTTCTGGTATTCGGGCAGGCCCATGTAGTTGAACTTCACATTCTTGACGGACTTGGACGCGCCCGCGGAGACGTTGCCGTACCACAGCGGAATCACCGGCAGATCCTTGAGCAGCAGCTCCTCGGCCTGGTGGTAGTACTTGACCGAACCGTCGAGCGTGGTCTGCTTCGCGGCCTCATCGATCAGCGAATCGAATTCGGAGCTCTTATAGTCGCCGTTGTTGAGGCCCTTGCCGTCCGCGGCGGAGGAGTCGTACGCCTGCACCAGGTAGCCCTCCGGATGCGGGTAGTCGGACTGGAGGCCCTGCGTGAACGCGGCGTCGATCGTGCGGTCGTGCACGGCACCGGAGAAGTCCTTCTGCGTGGGGAACGGGTACGACTTCGCGTCGATGCCGAGCGCGTTCTTGATCGAGTTGACGATCGCGTCCACCCACTGCTTCGAGCCGGAGTCGGACGCGTAGGCGAGACGGAACGTGCCGTCCCACGGCGAGATCGCGTCGGCCTTCGCCCACAGCTCCTTCGCCTTCGCGGCATCATAGGAGAGCACGTCGGAACCGGCGAGCGACTTCGAATAGCCGGCGATGGAGGGCGCGGTGAAGTCGGTGGCGACGGTCGCGGTGCCACGCAGGACCTTGTCGACGATGCGGCTGCGGTTCACCGCGTACGAGATCGCGGCGCGGCGCAGACGCCCCTCCTCGCCGGTGAAGTGCTTGAGGTTCGAGGGGATCGTGAACGCCTTGAACCCTGGGCCCGCCTTGCTGAACGACTGGATCGACTGTTCGTTCTTGTACGTGGCGAGCGCGCTGTTCGGAATCGTGTCGAGCACGTCGAGGTTGCCGGCGGTGAGGTCGGCGTACGCGGATTCGAGGTTCGTGTACAGCTTGTACGTGACGCCGCCGTTCTGCGCCTTGCGCGGGCCGGTGTACTTCAGGTTCGGCGTGAGCTTGATCTCGCTGTCGTGACGCCACGATGCGAACTGGTACGGGCCGTTGCCGACCGGCTTCTCGCCGAACGACTTGATGTCCTTGTACGCGCTGGACGGCAGCGGCAGGAACGCCACGTCGCCCACCTTGTAGTCGAACGACGAGTCGGGAGCGGCGAGCGTGACCTGCAGGGTCCGGTCGTCGATCACCTTGAGGCCTTCGAGCTGCGCGTTCTTGTCGCCGTGCTCGTCCTGCAGCTTGTCGTAGCCCTTGATCGTCGCGAAGATCGCGGCGCCCATCTGGCCGTTGGCGGCGTTCGCGGCGAACGACCACGACTTCGCGTACGTCTCGGCGGTGATCTTCTCGCCGTCGGAGAATTCGAGGCCGTCGCGCAGTTTGATCGTGTACTGCGAAGCGTCGTCGTTCGGCGTGATCGACTCGGCATCCGCGTAGATCAGTTTGCCGGTGTCGCTGAACGTGACGAGGCCTTCGAACAGCTGCGTCACGACCTTCCAGCCGGCGAGGTCGTTCGTGTCGGACGGGATGAGCCCGCTCGCCGGTTCGACGTCGTTGACGACGACCACCTGCTTGCCGTCGGTCTGTTCGACGATGTTCGCGCTCGTGTCGCCCGTCGCGCCGCAGCCGGACAGCGCGAGCGCGAGTCCGAGCGTCGCGGCGATCGCGGCGGTGATGCGTTTCGTGAATCCTGTGCGCATGATGGTCCTCTTCCGTTGCTTCCGTTGGTTGCGATATCTCGTGGTCGTTCGTGATATCTCGAATCGACATGTGCGATGACATATCACCATACAATCGCCACGGACATTACGCTTTCGGAAGGGAAACACGCCAGCGTCGTCATCGACGTTGCCGATGACGGGCTACAGCACCGCACGACGGTTGAGCTCGCGGCGCAACGCGCGCCATCCCGGCAGATACGCGTCCATGCGCGCGCGGAACCGCGGCCCGTGACCATGCTCCCACAGGTGCGTCAGTTCGTGGACGAGCACGTATTCGAGGAATCGCGGCTCCATCAGCCCCAGCTGCAGGTTGATGCGGATGCGGCCGGTCTTTGGCGTGCACGACCCCCATCGCGACGTCATCAGCCGCAGCGTGACGTGCGTGGGACGTTTGCCGACGATCGGCGACCACTTGTCGAGCAGTGCCGGCAGCTGCGATTCGATCGCGGCCGCCGCCTCGCGACGACGTTCGTCCGTCCACTCGAACGCGGGAGGCGGCCCGACCGGGGAATTCTGGGGATTCTGGGGATTCTGGCCGTTCCGGGCGTTCGCATCGGCCGGGGCATCCTCCTGATTCTCCGGACCGTCCAACCGCCGCGCACCGCCGACCTCCCCATCCGTGTCGTCGAACAAAGGCCGCGGCGCCTCGAACGACGCATCGTCGAGGCCCTCCAGCGGCACCGCGACGGCACCTGCCGCGCCGTGGGCCGCCATCTCCTCGACCACGAGACGACGGGACTGCGCGATGCGCGACCGCTGCTCGGCGATCCAGTCGCGGCGCTCGCGCACGAACTCGCGGATGCGGCGTTCCGCCATGCGCATCGGCGCGGACACCTCGACCGCCCCGGTCGGCGGCTGCACACGCAGATACAGGTTCCGGATGCGCTTGCGCGTCACCGTCACCGCGACGCCATCGACCTCGATGACACGGACGGAGGAGGCGGAGCGCGGCGCGGCAGCGGAAGGACGACGGCGATACGGCATACCGCCATTGTCCCGCAAAGACGGACAAGGTGGGCAGTTCGTCGGGCTGTCCACGGGCACTTGCCCCCTCTGCCGGGACATCGCCGTCAAGCAAACGCCAGAGGCGTTTGTAGGCGATGTGCGAGCCGACAGGCGAGCCAACATAAGGTCAGCCGCAGGGCGTCCTTGATTGCGGTCGGCCTCCCGGCGAAGCAAGTCACGACGATCCCGGCCCCCTCTGACGAGGGGGCTCCCGGCGAAGCCGGGTGGGGGAGAGATAGCTGGAACGCGACATTCCGAACGCGACATTCCGAACGCGACATTCCGCCATGACGTCACATCCCAGCTATCTCTCCCTCAGTCCGCCTATGGCGGACAGCTCCCTCGTCAGAGGGAGCCCAGCCCCACTCCACCCAGGTCATGCCGCATTCCATCCTTGATAGTCACGGTTCACTCCGGGACTTGCTACGGAAAAACGTCGCAAACCCTAGATCGAACCGTCGAAAGGGTGGAGCGAACCGTCGAAAGGGTGGAGCGAACCGTCGAAAGGGTGGAGGAACCCACGAACCGTAAACGGCGGAAACAAGCCGCGACACGCCGAAGAGCGGTCCGTTTTGACACCACCCGAATCGCATGTAGTATATCTACTCGTTGCGCTGCTGAAGCGCGATGGACGGGCCCGTAGCTCAGGTGGTTAGAGCGCATCCCTGATAAGGATGAGGTCGGAGGTTCAAGTCCTCCCGGGCCCACAGGAAAAACCAGCGGCCATGTTTGAGCCGCTCTTTTTTTCTATCCGGACAAGTTCAGATTCGTTGTGCACGACCCATTCGGGGCATTGGCGCAGCTGGTAGCGCATCTGCTTTGCAAGCAGAGGGTCACCGGTTCGAACCCGGTATGCTCCACGAACGCGACGATGTGAACGACTGGATAAAACCCTTGGAATCAAGCCGATTCCAAGGGTTTTTCGTTACCGCCTTCGGTGTTCGTGGCTGAACTCCCTCCAAGCAAATCTAGGCATTTTTAGGCCCTATTCATCAGACGTAATCGCACGTATATCGCACGACACGCCGGGCTGAGAAGTTTCTTGCCGGAGTTATCGCACGATATCGCACGACCGAGATTGAAAGGACAATGACATGGCACGCCGAGGTTTTGGGTATGTCCGTAAATTGCCTTCGGGCCGATACCAAGCTTCATACATGATGAACGACGAACGTTTCACCGCGCCCGACACATTCGCGAACAAGACAGAAGCCGACGCATGGCTTAGCGACGTGCGTGTATCCATCAATCGCAATGAGTGGATAGACCCACGTCTTGCCGAACAATCGTTCAAGGTGTACGCGCTGACGTGGTTCGAGGGGCACATGGGGGACTTAGCCCCGAAGACGCAAGCGTTGTACTCCAATTTGCTCGACAAGCTGTTGTTCCCAACGCTAGGGGCTATATCGATGAACGACATCACGCCCTTGACGGTCAAGCAATGGCGGAACGAACTTGTGAAGCAATTTGCGCTTCGCGCCGCCGCCGGCGATATGCCCAATAAACGCAGCACCGGCAAGACACGCATATCGCAGGCATACCGATTGCTGCACACCATCATGGCCGAAGCCGTGCGGGATGAGGTGATACGACACAATCCTTGCGTCCTTAAGGGGGCGGCACAGGTCAAGGCGGCAGAGCGCAAGCCCGCCACGCTTGCCGAGTTGGACACAATCGCAGCGAACATGCCGGAACGCTACCGGGCGCTTATCTATGTGGCGGCGTGGTCGGGATTGCGTTTCAGTGAACTAGCCGGACTGAAACGCGCCGACGTGGTGCTTGTGGCCGACAAGAGCGGAGCGACGTTCTATCGGCTAAACGTCGATAAGCAGACATATAAGATAGGCGGCATCCTTTACGATGGCGTGACACCGAAGACGGATGCGGGGCGTCGTGTGGTGTATCTACCGGCGTTTCTAACGGAAACTCTTATGGAGCATATGGCGCGGTACACCGGAACCGATAACACGGCGTATGTGTTCGGCACGCGTAATGGAACGCCCATGATGAACAACAGCGTAGGCAAGATGTTCAGGCATGCGCGTGAGATAGCGGGCCGTCCTGACTTGCGTTTCCATGACTTGCGGCATACGGGCGCAACGATTGCGGCCAAGTCCGGGGCCACCACCAAGGAACTCATGCAGCGCATCGGCCATAGCAGCATGCGGGCGGCGCTTATATACCAGCACGCCACCGAAGAAGACGACTTGCAGCTTGCCGCGCGCATGGACGCTATGGCGAGTGTCGCAGACCGTCAGACTGTCAAGGGGGTGGAACAGTGACGCGGGGATTGCCCGAAGCTTGGCGCGAGCCGCTTGCAGCTTATTTCGACTACCTAGAGGCTATGGGCTACAGTCCGAACACGATAGCGTCGCGGCGTAGCCATATGCGGCGTTTCGCGGTAGCTGCCGGTGTCTCACCGGCCGAAGTCACCACCAAGGACTTGGTGCGGGCGTTGGGGCGTTGCCCCAGTCGTGAGTATAAGAAGGGCGTGAAGAACTCGTTTTCGTCGTTCTTCAAGTGGTATTGCCATATCGAGCAAGGGCGCGCGGACAATCCGGCCGAAGCGCTGCCGAACGTGCGCAAGGCGAAGCCGAAGCCCATGCCGTGCCCGGATAGCGTGATACGTGACGCATTGCAGCGCGCCACGGCTTCGGAACGGTTGATGATTCTACTAGCCGCCGAGTGCGGACTAAGGCGCGCCGAGATAGCACAGGTGCATAGCCGGGACGTGGTGGACGATTCCAGCGGCGGCAAGTCGCTTATCATCCATGGCAAGGGCGACAAGCAACGTATCATCCCGTTGCCGAACGATGTAGCCGCCGCAATCGTCGCCGCACGCGGGTATGTGTTCCCCGGCCGCTTCGGCGGGCATGTGGAAGTGTCCTATATCGGGAAACACGTCAGCCGGTTGCTGCCGGATGGGTACACGGCGCATAAGCTACGGCACCGTTTCGCCACGGTCGCCTACGCGGAATCTCACGACATGCTGGGCGTGTCCAAGGCGCTCGGCCACGCGAGCACGGAAACCACCATGGCGTATACGGCGTTGCCGGACGACAGGCTACGCGGCCTTGTGTCGGCCACCACGATGACGGCGCAGCCTTCCACACCGGAGCCGCCGAAGCCCGAGCGGCCGGAGCCGCTGCCGAGCGTGGAACCGGTGGAGGACGCGACGGCGCAAGTGAGACGGCACCGGAACGGCAAGATTCATTACCGCTATGAGAATGGGCACGGCACGCGGCGCAAGGCACCACGCAGGACGGCGACGAACAGCATCGCAGTAGAACGCGCGAATATGCTTATCGCCGGTATCCTCGTTTCCATGCTGCAAGGCGAGACGGGGCCGTTGGTCGATATGGTGCGCGGCGACGACCCGCGTTCGTTCCGCATCCCCGCCGAAGCGTTCGCGGAGACATGGCACATTCCGCCCGAAGGCCACGCGCGGCGCGGCAGTACGGTAAGGGCCGGGGCGCGGTTGCTGCAAGCGAGAGGCTTCATAGAGTTGCAGAGCACCAACGACGGCACCATATCGGGAAACATCTCGGTCGGCCTTGAGACCATGCGCGCCGAGATGTACGAATCAGCTAGCCGATATGTCGATATGACCGATTAGCCGGGATGAATCAGGGGCCGTCACTCCGATAGGGGGATGCCGGCCCCTTGAATCTCTCTACCGTTACACAAATGATGTTCTATCCCTATAATAGGGCGTTATTTGCATTCAAGTGGGGAAACATACTCATTTTAGTGTGTTTTTCTATACCAAAGTGGGGGAATTTATTTTTCTGAGTTGGGGGAAGTGAAACGGTGGGCGCGGGGTGTCCCTTCGGAATCATCGTTAAAAAAACGTTTTTTCAAACACCCTTAGAGAGAAAACAGAAAGGTGCCGGGCTCTTGCGCATGAACCATGATTCTCAAAAAGCTGACCTCCCTTCTTAATCCCTTATCATCCCTTCTTAATCCCTTACTACCTTTGGCACATACATGACGTAGGTGCTATCTACACATGATGTATGTGCATTACTACACATGATGTAGGTGCAGCTACACATGATGTATGTGCATCGCTACACATGATGTATGTGCATCGCTACACATGATGTATGTGCATCGCTACACATCATGTAGGTGCATAGGGCGTGTATCTGCACCCACATGATGTATGTACAGATACACGCCCATAGTCTCTATCTTCGTTCGAACATGCGGAGGATACGCCCGAGGTGTTGCGCGTCGTTGGGATATATAGTTTTCAACTCGTCATACCGCAATGCCACTGCCTCATAGACACATAGTCGATACTCTTGCACATGTCCTTTGTGGGACGGTGCGCCTTCAGGGACGATGAGACCCGCGCGACGTAGGTCTGCTATCGGCCTATCGAGGTACCGGGCCTTGTCGGAATCGCCGTATATCTCCATCGCAAGGGCAGCGCGCGACTTCCAGTAGACCGCCCGCCGTCCGCCCGGTTGTGTGCTATCCTTCGCGTCGGGGTCGGTTGCCGTGTTCGCCATGCGTAGTAAGACACATTGAGACAATGGCGAGAGCCTGTACAGGCCGCATATCCGCCCCGCCCATTTCGTCAACCCGTTACCCATTGGCGAACACCGCCCACGGGTCAGACACGCCCCAGGTCTCCAGCGAGTCGTCAAGCCACCACGGGCCATGTTCTTCGGCGGCGCGTCTAGGATTCATACGCAAGAGCAGACGCACCGAGTTGGGGCGTTCGCTCGGCTTCACACGCACAAGGCCAAGCGACATGAGTTTTTCCAAAGCGCGACGCAGCGCGTGAACCGTGCCGGTATGCCATGGCAAGCCAAGATGGCGGGCCATATCGTAATAGGCCATATCGTAATATCCGCACCTGTTCTTTTGCCGTTCGACGATATAGAGATACAGGCGCTTACATGCGTTGCCGTCCAATTCGTTCATCGCCCACCCCTTGACTGTCGCAACCTCACCAGCACATCGTTATGGGTCAGTCCCTTCACATTCACCATTCCGGCGCGTTCAAGGCGGGCAAGACCGGCACGTAACGTCACTATGGTTTCCGCATTGTCGGAGCCGTACCATATCCAAGGCAGACCGGAACGGCGGGCAAGGGTGAGGTAATCCACGCGAGTGAACGTCACAGCGTTGCACGATTGAACAAGATATGCAAGTATGCGGCGGACTATGTATGTTTTGAGTTCACCCGTGGTACGGCTAACAGTCTTAGTCTTACGCGTCATCGTTCACCCGCCTTGTTACGGGCGAGAACGTCGGCGGCGCTGCTGTTCTGCAAATCAACAGCACGAGTGCGGGAACGTCGTCGTTTCGGCGCGGCCTTAACCTCTCTCGGTTGCGGCGTGGCACGGCGACGACGACTGTCTACAAACTCGTTCAGGTCGCCTATCGTCCATTTACGTGTAGGACGGCCAGCTTCGCCGCTACTTGGGGCATCGATATAGGCAATATGTCCCTTTCGCGTCAGCCTATCCAACGCCGTCGTAGATATGCCGAGATAATCGGCGGCTTCGGTACGGTCAAGCAGCCGATACGTATTGTTCTCCATGGTGTCCCCCTATGTCGGGTACAGGGGGCCGCCTAGACAAGGGCGCGCGTCAGTTAGCGGAATACAACCAGCAATAGAGCCCGGTCTAAACGGCCCTCGCGTATGCGAAGCCGCCATACCGACACGAGCTGAGGAGCACGCGGCGTGAGTATTGCCGCCGCAACCAAAGACGCGACATCAGGCGTGACATCAGGGGGCGGGCTATCAGGACGGTAGTCCCCTAACCAGTCAAGAAACAGAAGACACAGCGCGAAAGCCGCAACAAGTTGTGCACTAGCGTGGAGCAAGTCGGCATCGCCGTGTTCGACTATCAACACTATGTACTCGGTTGATGTTTCGGCGCGACGGTTCGCGTGACTCACCACTCCCATACACAACACGAACATCACAGTCTCAAGCGCTTGCGCGTCCGGCGTTTTTTCGAGCACACCCACCAATCGCCGCGCGTGCTCTACCGCAATCCGCGCATCCATGCCTTGAGCGTCCATCGCTTCCAGCATCAACGCTTCCAACCGTCTGTAGTCCTTGGTCTTGAAGCAATCACGTAGAACGTGTGCCACATGGCCCCGAACTAGCCGCGACTTGGCGGACAGCACGGGAAATCTACTATGTATCCCCATATTGCCGAACTTGTGACGACGTGTAGCCCGGTTGCATCCTTGCGCGGACAGTTCATTGACATAATCATCAAACGAGCCGACAGACGAAACGCCATGCGCGGCCATTGCGCTATGCAAGCGCCTAGCCGCATCCAAGTTCGTCAATGGTTTCGTCATACCTGCAACATACCAAGGTTTAGGCATGTGCGGGCATGGGTTGACGGCATGTCGCACTACCAATTTCACGGCTAATCGCACGTATATCGCACGACGGTACATAAGCCACCCCAAAAATGGCGTATTATAAGGGCTCAAGGCTTATTTGTGTCTTGCTTTGCAAGCAGAGGGTCACCGGTTCGAACCCGGTATGCTCCACCATCGCAACAATCGGATTGCCGAACAAAACCCTTGGAATCAAATCGATTCCAAGGGTTTTTCGTTACTCGCGCATCCGCGCCCCTACTGATGCGCGCCGGGTTATAGGCCAAATTGTGTGTCTGGTGATTTAGTCGTTTGCGCCCCCTTTCAGGGGGAGCTGGCGGCCGAAGGCCGACTGAGGGGGTTCGCGGGTGGCTCGGGCGCGCATACCCCCTCAGTCCGGCTGCGCCGGACAGCTCCCCCTAAAGGGGGCGCAAATCACCAGTCCGCTCCCACGCGGGGCGCAAATCGCCGGTCCGCTTCCGCGCGGGGCACGAGACAGGCGTGATCAGGGCGCGACGCTTGCGCCAGATCGTCAGGCTGATGCCGGCGACGGCGAGCAGGAGCACGGCACTGGGGCAGACCGGTGACCATGCCGCCGGTGCGCTGAATGACATCCACCATACACCGACGAAACGCCCGGAACGGCTTTCACCGGAAATGGGAAAACCGTCTCGGGCGCTTCATGTTGGTTGAAGGTGGTTGAAGGAAAGGAGAGAGAACCGAACGTCAGGCCTTGGTGACGTGGCCGCCGAACTGGGCGCGCATCGTGGAGACGACGCGCAATGTGTCGTCGCCGCCGCCGCGCGAGGTCTGGCGGGCGTACAGCGCGGCCGCGGTGGCCGGAGTGGGCACGCCGAGTTCGAGCGCCGCCTCGATCATCCACTTCGCCTCGCCGGACTCGTTGGCGACCGGCGGCATCGATTCGAGCGTCGGATCGTCCTTGAACGCGTTGGCGAGCAGATCGAGCAGCCAGGAACCGACGACGGAACCGGACTTCCACGAGGTCATCACGGCGGCCGGATCGTCGACAAGCTCGGAGCGGACCATCGTGGCGAAGCCCTCGCCGAACGCCTGCATCATGCCGTATTCGATGCCGTTGTGCACCATCTTGGCGAAGTGGCCGCCACCGACCGGGCCGGCGAGCACGAGACCGTAGTCGTCGTTCGGCTTCAGGGTCTCGTAGATCGGGCGCATGAACTCGAAGTCCTCCTTCGAGCCGCCGACCATGAGCGCGTAGCCGCGGTCAATGCCCCACACGCCGCCGGAGACGCCACAGTCCATGAAGCGGATGCCGAGCTTGCCGAGCTCCTCGGCGTGGCGGGCGTCGTCCACGTAGCGGGTATTGCCGCCGTCGACGATCATGTCGCCGGCTTCGAGGAGTTCGCCGAGGCGGGTGATGGTGTCGTCGGTCGGCTTGCCGGCCGGGACCATGACCCACACGACGCGCGGGGCGTCGAGCGCGGCGACGAGGGCTTCGAGCGAATCGACGTCGCGGCCCGATTCGGGGGACATGTCGTAGCCGACGACCTGGTGGCCTCCGGCGACGAGACGCTTGGCCATGTTGCCGCCCATGCGGCCGAGTCCGATCATTCCGATCTGCATTGCAAGATTTCCTTTCACAGCGGTGTGGGGTAGGTGGGGCAGTTGGGTGGGACACCCCCTCCGTCCGGCTTCGCCGGCCACCTCCCCCTCAAGGGGGAGGAAGGGGATTGTGCGGGGAATTGCGCCCCCCCTTAGGGGGAGCTGGCGGCCGCAGGCCGACTGAGGGGGCCGAAGTGGGGGAGTGTTACAAGACGAGGGAGAGGAGCATGACGCAGGCGAGGCCGACGACGGAGAGCACGGTCTCCATCAGGGACCAGGTCTTCAGCGTCTGCGAGACGGACATGCCGAAGTATTCCTTGACGAGCCAGAATCCGGCGTCGTTGAGGTGGGAGAAGAACACGGAGCCGGCGCCGATGGCGAGCACGAGCAGCGCCAGGTGGGTCGGGCTCATGCCCTGCGCGAGCGGCACCATGATGCCGGATGCGGTCACGGTCGCGACGGTCGCGGAACCGGTGGCGAGGCGGATGAGCACGGCGACCAGCCAGCCGGCGATGAGCGGGTTCATCGCGGATTCGGTGATGCCGTTGGCGATCACGTCGCCGATGCCGGAGTCGACGAGGGTCTGCTTGAAACCGCCGCCGGCGGCCACGATGAACACGATGCCGGCCACGGAGGCGAAGGACTTGCCGACTTCGCCGTTGATGAACTCGCGGGTGCGGCCCTGCATGAAGCCGAGCAGAATCATCGCAACGACGGCGGTGATGAACAGGGCGGTGAGCGGCGTGCCGATGAAGACGAGCACGCGACCCCACAGGGCTTCCTTCTGACCGGTCAGGTCGACGACGGAGGCGGCGAGCATGAGCACGACGGGCAGAAGAATCACGGTCATCGCCTGGGCGAAGGAGGGGCGCTTGGACTCGTCCTTGACGGCTTCCTTCTCGGCCGCCTGCTCGGGCGCCTGGATCGGCACCCACTTGGCCATGATGCGGCCCATCAGCGGGCCGGAGATGATGACGGTCGGGATGGCGACGAGCAGGCCGAGACCGAGGGTGACGCCGAGGTTCGCGTTGAGCGCGGAGATCGCGACCAGCGGGCCGGGGTGCGGCGGCACGAACGCGTGCAGCGTGGACAGGCCGGCGAGCGCGGGGATGCCGATGAGCACGACGGGCATCTTGGCGCGGCGCGCGGCGAACAGGACCACCGGGATGAGGATGACGACTCCGACCTCGAAGAACATCGGGATGCCGACGATGAACGCGATGAGCGCCATCGCCCACGGCAGCATCTGCAGCGGCGTCTTCTCCATGATCGTGTCGACGATCACGTCGGCGCCGCCGGAGGCGAACAGGAGGGTGCCGACGATCGCGCCGAAGCCGATGAGCAGGCCGACGTTGGAGACGGTCGAGCCGACGCCGGACGTGAAGCTGTTCCACGATTCGTCGAACGGGACGCCGGCGCACACGGCCATGACGAACGAGCCGACCATGAGCGAGATGAACGGGTGGACCTTGGCCACGGCGATGAGCAGCACGATGGCCGCGATGCCGACGATGGCCGCGATGATGAGATTCATGGGTTGTTCCTTACAGTCGTTGGAAGGATGTCTTGGGCTGGGCGCACCCCCTCCGTCCGGCTTCGCCGGCCATCTCCCCCTGAAAGGGGGAGGAAGATTCGAGCTGCGCCCCCTTCAGGGGGAGCTGGCGCGCGAAGCGCGACTGAGGGGGTTATGGAGGACCGGCGGCTCAGGCCGCGACGGGGATCTTGCTTTCCTGGTAGGCCTTGACGGCGGCGACGGCCTGCTCGACGACTTCGTCGATGGTGCCGTCGACGGGGACGACGACACCGTTCTCGTCCGGTCCGAGCGGCTGCAGGTCGGCGAACTGGCTGGCGAGCAGCGACGGCGGCATGAAGTGGTCCTTGCGGGCGGACAGGCGGCTGTAGATCAGCTCCTCGGAGCCGGCGAGGTGCACGAAGAACACGTCCACGTTCTCGCTGAGCAGGTCGCGGTAGGTGCGCTTCAGGGCGGAGCTGGAGACGACGGTGTTCTGGTCGAGGGCTTCGCGGGCGACCATCCACGTGTTGATGACGCGCAGCCAGGGCCAGCGGTCCTCGTCGGTCAGCGGGTGGCCGGCGCTCATCTTGTCGATGTTGGCCTGCGGGTGGAAGTCATCGCCTTCGGCCATGGTGTAGCCCAGTCGGTCGCGGATCGCTTCCGCCACAGTGGATTTGCCGCATCCGGCGACGCCCATCACGACGACATGAATGCTCATTGGTGAATCTCCTTTGGTTCCGTCGGTCAACTACCTCGTTGATTTGTTGATATGACTATACGATGATTTAATCGTACTTGTCAAGTCAAAAGTACTACTTTTCCGAAAATCGTTCGATTTTTCCGCGGATTAGTATGATGAGACGAGTCAAGGAGGGCATCATGGGCGACGACACCACCGGACCGAAGCCAGAATCACAGCCGAAGTCATCGGCGCAGACGAAACCGAATCTGGAGACGCCGAGCGAGCTGCTGCACCAAGCCATCACCGACGAACTCGCCGTCGACATCCTCGACGGACGCTGGAATCCCGGCGAACCGCTCACGCTGGAAGCCATCCAGGACCGTTTCTCCACGTCACGCACCGTCGCGCGCGAAGTCGCGAAATACCTCGAATCGATGAACGCCGTGACCGTACGCCGCCGCGTCGGCCTCGTCCCGAGGCCGGTCGCGGAATGGGCGGCGCTCAACACGCAGGTCATCCGCTGGAAGCTCATGTCCACGCGGCGCAAGGAGCAGCTGCGCACGCTCACCGAACTGCGCCTCGCCATCGAACCGGCGGCGGCGGCCGCAGCCGCACGCAACGCGACGATGGAGGCGAAGGCGATGTTCCCCGTGATGGCGGGCGAACTGCGCAGGACCGGCGAGACCGGCGACCTCGCCGACTTCCACGAGCTCGACGTGCGCTTCCACTCGGCGCTGCTGCTCAACAGCGGCAACGAACTATTCGCCGGCATGGCCGACATCATCGGCATCGTGATCAAGGGACGCGTCGAACTGCACATGTACCCGCAACGGCCGAAACCGGCCGCGCTCGACGCGCACGACGCGGTCGCCGAGGCGGTGTGGCGCGGCGACCCGGACCGTGCGCGCGAGGCGATGCATGCGATTGTCGACGAGGTCGCCGAGGCGCTCGACCTGACGTGAGCGCGTCCACCTGATGGCGAATATCGCTTCCGCCCCTTGAGCGTTTCCCGATTCCACGCCTACAATCGGAGACGTCTATTGATGGTCCAACCCAAAGGGGAGTTTCACTATGCTCACGAACGAGTACGTCAAGCGCGTCTATGCGCAGGTCGAGAAGCGTGACGGCGACCAGCCGGAGTTCCTGCAGGCCGTGCAGGAGGTTTTCGAAAGCCTGCAGCCGGTCGTCGAGAAGCATCCGGAATACGAGAAGGCAGGCGTGCTCGAGCGTCTCGTCGAGCCGGAGCGCGTGGTCAAGTTCCGCGTCGCCTGGACGGACGATGAGGGCAAGGTGCAGGTCAACCGCGGCTACCGCGTCCAGTTCAACTCCGCGATCGGCCCGTACAAGGGCGGCCTGCGCTTCCACCCGACCGTGAACGAGGGCGTCATCAAGTTCCTCGGCTTCGAGCAGATCCTCAAGAACTCGCTGACCACGCTGCCGATGGGCGGCGGCAAGGGCGGCTCCGACTTCGACCCGAAGGGCAAGTCCGATGCCGAGGTCATGCGCTTCTGCCAGGCGTTCATGACCGAGCTGTGCCGCCACATCGGCCAGTTCACCGACGTGCCGGCCGGCGACATCAACGTGGGCGCGCGCGAGATCGGCTACCTGTTCGGCCAGTACAAGCGCATCCGCGACGAGTACTCCGGCGTGCTCACCGGCAAGGGCCTGGAGTTCGGCGGCTCGCTCGCCCGCACCGAGGCCACCGGCTACGGCGTCTGCTACTACACCGCCGAGGCGCTGCGCGTGCTGCGCGGCGATTCGTTCGCAGGCAAGACCGTCGTGATCTCCGGTTCCGGCAACGTCGCGATCTACGCGACCGAGAAGGCCGAGCAGCTGGGCGCGAAGGTCGTCACCGTGTCCGACTCCAATGGTTACGTCTACGATCCGGAAGGCATCAAGGTGGACGTCGTCAAGCAGATCAAGGAGGTCGAGCGCGGCCGCATCAAGGAGTACGCGGAGCGCGTGCCGGGCGCCGAATACCACGAGGGCTGCTCGGGCGTGTGGACCGTGCCGTGCGACATCGCGCTGCCGTGCGCCACGCAGAACGAGATCGACGAGAAGTCGGCCGAGGCGCTGGTCGCCGGCGGCTGCAAGGTCGTGTGCGAGGGCGCGAACATGCCGTCCACGCCGGAGGCCATCGCCGTGTACCAGAAGAACGGCCTGCTGTACGGCCCGGCCAAGGCTGCGAACGCAGGCGGCGTGGCCGTCTCCGGTCTGGAGATGAGCCAGAACAGCTACCGCCTGAGCTGGACCTTCGACGAGGTGGACGCGAAGCTCAAGTCCATCATGGAGTCGATCGTCGCCGAGTCGCTGAAGGCGGCCAAGGAGTACGGTCACGAAGGCGATCTGATGCTCGGCGCGAACGCCGCCGGCTTCGTCAAGGTCGCCAACGCCATGGTCGCCCAGGGCGTGCTGTGATCGGCTGTGACCTGACCCGCCGAACGAGGGTCAGGCAGTGAATGGGGGGGGTCTCCCGCCGAACCCGGCGGGAGACCCCCCCCATTCGCGTCTCGGCCCCTCGTCAGAGGGTACCAAGTGGTGGATTATCCTTCCGACTTTGCCGACGGTTCCCTCCGCTAATAGCACGGTTCCGCCCTCCAACGTAACGGTTCCCTCCTTGGTTTGCTACGGAAAAACGTGGCAAACCAAGGAGCGAACCGTGACTCATCAGGAGCGAACCGTGACGAGTGCGGAACGGTCCATGACTTTATCGGCGAGAACCCCTTGCTCCCCCTTTCAGGGGGAGCTGTCGGCCGAAGGCCGACTGAGGGGGTCAAGCCCAAGACCGTCGGAATCCGACCAGGCACGACGCCGTCGGTACTGGATACACCGCGATCGGTTGCTCCGTCAGTCGCGGCGACGTGCGCGACGCAGGACGGTCAACACGGCGGCGGCACCGAGCAGGGTGACGGAGCCTAGCAGCACAGCGGCCACCGGGGCACCGGTCCGCGACAGACCAGACGACTGCGCGCTGACGGAACCGGACGCACCCGAACCGGCTGCCTGCGTACCCGAACCGGACGCGCCGTCACCGCTCCCGGTTCCCGGCTGGCTGCCGGTTCCATCACCGGAACCCGGCTTATCGCCGGAACCATCCCCGCTCCCCGGCTTATCGCCGGAATCCTTGACCAGCGCGGCCCGTGCCTCGGTCAGCGCCGCGAGCGCGTCGTCGGCGTCCTGCTGGGAGGCTTCGGCGTCACCGGCCACGCCGGTCGCCTTCTCCAACGCCTCGGCAAGCGCGGCCCAGCTCGTCTTCGTGTAGTCGGATTCGACCAGCGTACCAGCCTTGATTTCGCCGTTGATCTCGTCGATTTTCGCCCGCAGCGCCGTGACGTCGGCGGCGACGCGCAACGCGCCGGCGGCGGTGTCCAACGCGTCCGTGGCGGACCGGATATCGGCGGCGGAGGCATCGGACTTGGCGGCGACCTCGCGAGCGGCCTTCAGAGCGGACTCGAACGCGGCCCACGTACCGGCCGTGTACTGGCCTTGGACCGTGTTCTTGTAGTGGTCGATGGCGGCGCGCAGCTCGGCGCGGGGCGCCTGCTCCTGCGTGGATTCGAGGCCTGCGACCGCCAGCCAGGAGACCATGGCCGCATCGCCATCACCGCCGTAGGAGGCGGTGAGCGTCACGGTGCCGTCGCCGACGGCGTAGGCGTCGCTCGTGTAGGCGAGCTTGGTGTCGTAGCCCTTGCCCACGTGCAGCGCGTCGCCGCCGTTGAGCGCCACGGTCGTGTTCTTGCCGTCCGCGGCGGTGTAGTTCAGTGTGAGCTTCATCGAGCGTGGACCGGTCCACAGCTCCTTGAATCCGACGGAGAACCGGTAGGTGCCGGCCTTGACGGGCAACGTGTAGACGATATCCTTCTTGGAGCCGCCCTTCTCGCCGCCGAGCACGGTGTTGTACTTGTCGGTCTCGGAGCCGACGGAGTAGACGGACACGTCGCCGATGTTGGCGCCCCACGAACCTTCACCGGAACCGGCGGCATACTGCCGGTCCGCGGCGTCGTTGCGCAGCGTGGGCACGGAACCCTTCACCGCGTCGTAGGCGGCGGAATCCTTGCCTGCCATGCCGGAGTCGATGTAGTAGACCAGATCGTCCGGTACGACCTCGAGGTGGTAGGTCACGGTACCGTCGTAGCCGTCCACCGTGCCCTGCACGTCGAGGGAGTCGAACGCCTTGGGGGCGTTCGCCGTATCCTCCGCGCTCGGGATCTTCCAGTCGACGGCCGCGTTGACCGTCCTGCCACCCACGGATTCGAACGCAAGGGTCTTCGGCAACGCCGAGGCCATGTCCGTTCCGGCGACCATCGCGCCGGACAGGTCGGTGGAGAGGAGCGTCTTCGGGTCGTCGGCGCTGTGAATCGTGTACGTACGCGTGATGACGCCGCTGGCCGCCTTGCCGGGTGCGACGGCGATCGCCTTCAGCGTGTACTTGCCCTTGGCGAGCGCGATGGGACCGGTGTACTTGGTGCCGGTCTTCTCGGTGGGTTCACTGCCGTCCAGCGTGTAGTAGATGGCGCTGCCCTCCGCGGCCGCAAGGGTCACGTCCTGCGTGGTGTAGACGCCGGAGGCGAGTGACGCTTCGGGCAGTGCGGTGATGGCTTTGCCGAGGCGGTTGGCGTACACCTGCACTTCGATGAGCCCGTTCTCCCAGTTGGCGGTCGAGTTGCCGTTGTGGTCGTTGACGACGCTGGTCACTTCGATCTGTACGTACCGGTACCTGCCGCTCACCTTGTCGCTGGTGAAGGCGACCTGGGTGTTGGCGGTGTTGTCGAACAGCGTGGTCCAGTTCGCGTCGTCGGCGTCCGCCTTGGAGGCGATGGAATCGTTGCTGCCTTTGAGGATGTAGCCATAGCGCGATTCCGATCCGTTGGCGGTGGCGAACGTGGTGTCGATGCGGGAGAGGTCCTTGACTTCGCCGAGGTCGACGGTCCACGTGTACGGGACCTTGTCCTGCGCGTAGAATTCGACGCCCTTGTCCCAGAAGCCGGTCATCTCGTACTTGCCGTCATTGGCCTTGCCTGCGGCGGCGGCTTCGGCGGTGGATGCGCCGGCCTGGGGCACGCCGGCGTCGGCGTACACGGGCCGGTTCTGGGAGACGAGGTCGATGTTCGGCAGTTCGATGCTGCCGGTGGTCTTGTCCAATCGCCAGCCGGGCGCGTACTGCATCGACAGCGCACCGTCCTTGGACAGACTCAACGGCAACCAGATGTAGGTGGAAGATCCGAGCTTCTTGGAATTCCAGCGATCACCCAGGTAGATGTAGCTGGTCTTGCCGTTCTCAGTGACGGCCATGATGCTGGTGGGCTGGCTGTAGAAGGTGGAGCTGTTGCCGATGAGGTGCTGTTCGCTCCACGCGTTCGGATCGGTGATGTCGGTGCTCGTGTAGTAGCGGGCCTGGTTAGGGTACCAACCGGACTGGGTGGAAATGATGAGGTAGTAGGTGCCGTTGATGTTGGTGATGGCGGGCGCTTCGAGCCGCGCACCTTGGAACATGCGGTAGCTCATCGTCTCCTTGGTGTCGGTCGCGTCGGTGAACGCCACGTCGGTGAGGTCGTCGGAGAGCTGATGGATGCGCATGCTCATGTGATCCTCGGCATCGATGAGGTACGCCTTCTTGCCATCCTGGAAGAGGGTCATGTCGCGGGAGCCGTAACCGTATTTGCCGACGCCGTACATCGGCGATTCGACGGCGTTGCCGTCGGCGTCGTAGTCGAGGGAGAAGCCGTCGTCGGTGATGGCGTGCGCCTTGAGCTGGTCCCAGACCTGGTCGACGGTCTTGCCGGGGTTCGCTTCCCTGACGGCCACGTAGTCGGCGTCGCTGATCTGGATGGTGCCGGCGGAGCCGGAGACGGAACGCCAGTTGCGGTACTTGGCCGCGGTGCCGGCGCCCGGGCGCCAGTGGCCCTGGAACGTGTACGGGCCTCCGATCTTGTCGGCCGTGGCGACGGCGATCTGGCTGGAGGCGTATCCGGTGGCGTCCTCCCAATGGCCGTACAGCACATACTTGCCGGCCGCGTTTTTCAACAGCTTGGGGCGTTCGAGCTTGATGTCGGTCAGGCCGCCGGACGCCGCCTTGGTGGTGGCGCTGTGCTCGGTCAGGATCGAACCGACCTTGGTCCAGTTGAGCAGATCGGTGGATTCGTAGAGGCTGACGGCAAGGAAGTTGGCGGAATTATGCGATTTGTCTTCGCCGACCCAATAGTATTTGCCGCCGTCCTGCAGGAATCCGCCGCCGTGCGCCTGGATGGGGTTGCCGTCGGTGTCGTACCAGGTCTCGCCGACCGGGATGCCGTCGTATGTGGTGGCTTTCACGGACTTCGCGGACTTCGCAGTGGCGGCGGCCGTGGTCGCGGCGGGCGCGGCGGTACCGTCCGCAGTGGTGTTCTGCGCCGCCAGTGAAACGGGCGCGCCGGCGGCGGCCATCGAGACCGCGGCCACGAGCGCGACGCAGGAAGTCGTCACCTTGCGCAGCAGTCGTTTCGCGGTGCGCAAGCCCTCCTCGGTGATGGCTTTGCGATTCATATGAGCTCCTTCGCTGTCATCGTCAAACCGTCAATGGTAACGCAACCATTGAGGCCCGCCCATGCTAACACCGCCAGCCGACGGCCCGGCGGAACATGGCAAACCATGGCAAAACGACAGCAACAAAGATATGAGGCCGGCCACAGGCCGTCCGCAATTATGGCCCCCTCTGACGAGGGGGCCAAGGTGAGACTTGCCTACAGCAGCTCGAGGGTCACGTCGAGCTTGAGCGGGCGGTCCGACGGGATCTGGAACTCGGGATGGACCGGGGCTCCCCAGGTGTCGTCGCCGCCGACGCCCATCTGGGCAGCGAGCAGACGCAGGTACGTGTTGCGGACCGGCGGCAGCTCGTCGGGGTGCATGGCCTCCTCGAGCATCAGCGAGCTGTACGGCAGCAGGCTCACCGCGAACGGCGAGGCCTCGCCCGCCGAAACGCGCATGCCGTGCCCGTACTCGTCGGTGATCTCCGCCCAGCGCACCTGCTCGTGGTTGCCGGTCTCCTGCGGCACGAGGTAGGGCGCGAAGTCCTCCTCGGCCGTGCGCGAGTACACGCCGAGCTTCGCGCCGTGCAGACGGTCGGCGTACGTCTCCTCGGGTCCGAGTCCGTAGAACCTCAGCCGGTCGTACTGCGCGGGCAGCTTCCATTCGAGTCCGAACGCGGGCAGCGTCGCCGCGCCGGCCTCGCCCGGGTATTCGACCGTCAGGTGCACGCGCAGACGGTCGTCCACGTCGTAGCGCACGACGACCGGCGTGTGCGCGGCGTCGGCGAGTTCGTAGTCGTAGCGTGCGGTCAGGCCGTGACCGTCGGCCGTCGGTTCCACCGACGTGCCGGTCACACGCGCGTACCGGCCGGCCGCGAACCACTGCGCGCGGTCGAATCCGGAGCCGTTGCCGCGATCGTTGTCGACGAGCGCGCGGAACGTCGTCAATGCGGGCCGGCGGATGACCATCTCGCGTCCGTCGCGACGGAACGACACGATGCCGCCCTGCGTCTTCGACAGGATGATTTCGTCGCGATCGTCGTGGATGCCGGCGTTGAAGCCGTCGGCGGCGACGGTCGCGCGCGTCGCGGCGCGGCGGCCGCAGCCGCAGCCGCACGCGTCGCCGGAACCCGCGCCGTCCACGGACACGACGGCCGTGTGCTGCCCGAACGTGAGCTCGTAGCCGGCCGGCGCCCAGTCGGTGGGCGCGGCGAGCCGCTGGTCGACCTCATACGTGACCTCGTAGCGTCCGCCGGCCGCGCAACCGCAACCACAACCACAACCACCAGCAGCGGCACCGTCACCACCGGCCACGTCCACCAAATCGGTGATCGCCGGGAATCCGACGGCCTCGCGGCGGGTCTCGCCGGCGGGCACGTCGAAGCGGTAGTCGGCGTGCCAGCGTTCGACGCCGTCGACGAGCACGCGCGCGGTGAACACGTAATCGGCGGTGGAGACGAACAGGTTGTCGTTCGTGATCGTCACGCCGTGCGCGTCCGGCACGAGCTTGACGTTCGCGTAGCACTGCTTGACTTCGGCGGCCTTGGGGGAGGGGGTGCGGTCGGCGAACACGATGCCGTCGCCGCTGAACTCGTAGTCGTTCGGACGGTCGTCGAAGTCGCCGCCGTAGGCGAGACGCTCGGTGCCGTCGGGCAGGCGCTGGACGAGCGCCTGGTCGACGAAGTCCCAGATGAATCCACCCTGGTACTTCGGGTACTTCTCGAGCGCCGTGTACAGGTGCAGGCCGCCGGTGGAGTTGCCCATCGAGTGGCTGTATTCGCAGGAGATGTACGGCTTGGCGTCATCGCCCATGTACAGTTCCTCGATCTCGGCGGGCTTCGCGTACATGCGGCTCATCACGTCGGACACGTCGTTGAATTCCTGCTGCCAGAACACGCCCTCGTAGTGGACCGGGCGGTGCGGGTCGTTCGCGTGCACGAAGTCGTACATGGAGCGGAACACGTCGCCGCCGAACGACTCGTTGCCGAGCGACCAGATGACGACGCTCGGATGGTTGTAGTCGCGGCGCATCATGCTGCGCGTGCGGTCGACGCACGCCTCGCGCCATTCGTCGCGGCTCGCGGGCACGGCCAGGTCGGGCGTGAGCACGTCGCCGGGGGAGGTCCAGCTGCCGTGCGTCTCGAGGTTCGTCTCGTCGATCACGTAGATGCCGTATTCGTCGCACAGTTCGTACCAGCGGCTCTCGTTCGGGTAGTGCGAGGTGCGCACGGCGTTGATGTTGTGGCGCTTGAAGAAGCGGATGTCGGCGATCATGTCCGATTCGGGCACGGTGCGTCCGGTGCGTGCGTCGAATTCGTGGCGGTTGACGCCCTTGAACACGATGCGCTTGCCGTTGAGCTTCATCAGTCCGTCTTCGATGGCGAAACGGCGGAAGCCGATGCGCTGTGGGACGGCTTCGACGAGCGTGCCGGCGGCGTCCGTCACGACGAGTTCCAGCGTGTAGAGGGCCGGGTTCTCGGCGCTCCACGGCGTGACGCGGCCGACGTTCGCCTGCCACGTGACCGCGTCGCCGCCTGCCGCGGCGGCGGTCACGTCGGCGGCGGACTTGGTCTCGCCCCACACGACCGTGCCGTCGGCGTCGCGCAGCGCGAGGTCGACGGTCGCGCCTGCGGCGGCGCCGTCGAGGCCGGCGAGCGTCGCGGCGACGGCGAGCGTGCCGTCGCCGGTCGCGGTGTCGTAGTCGGCGTCGACGGTGAGGTTCGCGACGTGGACGCGCGGATGGGAGGCGAGCGAGACACTGCGGAAGATGCCGTGCAGACGCCAGAAGTCCTGGTCTTCCAGCCAGCTCGCGGACGTGAACTCGAAGCAGGCGACGGCGAGCGTGTTCGCGCCTTCGCGGATGATTCCGGTGACGTCGAACTCGCTGGGGGTGAAGGAGTCCTCGGCGTAGCCGACGAACGTGCCGTTGAGCCACACGGCGATCGCGGTGGCGGCGCCGTGGAAGGTGAGGGTGACGGTGCGTCCGTCGCGGATCGCGGCGGCGGTCTTCGGAGCGGTGGCGAACGCGCGGCGGTACAGGGCGACGTGGTTGTGTTCGGGGATGCCGGGCGCAACCGGGGCCTCATGGCCGGACCACGGGTACTGCTGGTTCACGTACTGGTGCTTGAGGAATCCCTTGACTTCGAGCGCGGAGGGCACGTCGATGGGGGAGAATGCGGAGTCGTCGTAGGCGGGCTGGGCGAAGGCGGCTTCGGCGAGCGTGCTCTTGCCGTAGTCGGCGAGGTCCACGAGTTCGACCTTCCACGTGCCGTCGAGGCTCTGCTTGAGGTCGGACGCCTCACCCGCGGCCGGGACGTGGTCGTAGGCGCGGTGGCTGGAGTGGGCGGCGAGGCGGTTGACGGCGAACGTGCGCGGGTCGGTGAGCCATGCCGGATCGAAGCGGTCGGCGGCGACCGGTTGCGCGGATGATTGCCCGCCTGTCCATCCGGCTGTGGTGAGACTGGTCATAATCATTGCCTTTCTGCTGGTCCCGATGGTGCGCCGATGCTTGATTGTTGTGCACCACGACTTCGTGATTTCCCACCGGGATAAATCGTTTACTAAATTTACCGTCGCCAATACGATAACGCAACCACGACACGCGCCCACTCCGACGGCAGGGCATTTCAATCGCCGCACTGCCACCAACGCAACATCACACACGACGCCGCACACCGCACCGCCGACACCGCCTTCCAACAGCACATCGGCAGCACACCAACACACTCGCGACACGCCTTACCGACAGCCGTTTTTATAACGATATTTAGTTACGATTTTACTTATTTTAAGTAATGCGATACACTCAATCGCACCTGTCCGGACAACAACGTCCGGGCGGCTTCACCGTCGAAAGAAGGCACAGGATGTCCGCCACGCCCACGGAACCCACGCATACGCCACCAACCCAGCAATCCGATCCGCAACGACCGGCAGCACCGCACCCGAACCAATCCGCCGCGACCACCGCGACCACCGCGGCCACCGCGCCGACGATCCACAAAGGGCGTCTCGCCGCCTACGCGTTCGGCAACTTCGGCCAAGCGCTCTTCTACAACGCGCTGAGCACCTACTTCGTAGTCTACGCGACCACGTCGCTGTTCGCCGGCATCGACAAGGCCCTCGCGGCTAAGCTCATCGGCGTCATCACCTCGCTCGTGATGATCATCCGCATCGCCGAAATCTTCATCGACCCGCTGCTCGGCAACCTCGTCGACAACACCACCACGCGAATCGGCCGCTTCCGCCCATGGCAGTTCATCGGCGGCACCGTCTCCGCCATCCTGCTGCTCATCATCTTCACCGGCATGTTCGGCCTGGTGAACGTCAACACCACCGCGTTCATCATCACGTTCGTCATCGTGTTCATCGTGCTCGACGTGTTCTACTCGCTGCGCGACATCTCCTATTGGGGCATGGTGCCGGCCATCTCCTCCGACTCGCACGAACGCTCCGTCTACACCGCCGCCGGCACGCTGTTCGGCTCGCTCGGCTACAACGGCCTGACCATCGCCGTCATCCCGATCACCACGATGTTCGCTGCCGACCACACCACGCAGACGCAGGGCGGCTGGACCGCGTTCGGCGTCATCTGCGCGCTCATCGGCATCATCACCTGCTGGACCGTCGGCCTCGGCGTCAAGGAGAAGGACAGCGCCCTGCGCAAGAAGGCCGAGGCGAACGGCAACCCGCTGCAGGCGTTCAAGGCGCTCGGCCAGAACGACCAGCTGCTGTGGACCGCCCTCGCCTACCTGTTCTACGCGTTCGCCAACGTGGCCACCGGCGGCGTGATGGTGTACCTGTTCAAGTACGTCGTCAACCGTTCCGATCTGTTCTTCATCACCGGCGTCGTGCCGGTCGTCGCCGGCATCCTGCTCGCCCCGCTGTTCCCGATCGTCACCCGCCGCGTCCCGCGCCGCTACGTGTTCCTCACGGGCCTCGCGATGATGGCCGTCGCCTACGTGCTGTTCATCGCCGCCTCCACGAACATCGTGGTCGTCGTCATCGCGCTCATCCTCTTCTACACGCCGCAGACACTCATCCAGATGACCGCCATCCTGTGCCTCGAGGACTCCGTCGAATACGGCCAGCTCAAGACCGGCCGCCGCAACGAGGCCGTCACGCTCTCCGTGCGCCCGATGCTCGACAAGATCGCCGGCGCCCTGTCCAACGGCTTCGTCGGATTCGTGGCCGTCTCCGCCGGCATGATCGGCTCCGCCACCGCCGCCGACATGACCTCCGCCAACATCACCACGTTCGAAGGGTTCGCGTTCTGGCTGCCGCTCGCGTTCATCGTGATCAGCTTCCTCACGTTCTTCTTCGGCGTGAAGATCAGCGAGAAGGCGCACGCCCGCATCGTCGCCAAGATCGAATCCGACATGGCCGACGGCGGCGAACCCGAATACGGCAAGGCGATCGCCAAGTCCGTCCTCCTCGGCAAGGAAACCCCCGTCAAGGCCGCGTGAAATCCACATGCCCATGACTCCGGCCCCCTCTGACGAGGGGGCTGTCGGCCGCAGGCCGACTGGGGGAGAGACAGCGGCCGCAGGCCGCGAGGAAACGGAATCGGCCTCCAGCCGATACGACATTCCCGCGGCCTGCGGCCGCTCTTTTTCTCTCCCTCCGTCATCGCTTCGCGATGACACCTCCCTCGTCAGAGGGAGGTGATCCCGTCGGCTCGCATATCGCCCGGCATGCGTTATGATGGGATTAGTAAACGGATTTACCTGTGATTTCGCAAGGGAGCGTACGGAACAACCATCATGGTCACGATCAAGGAAATAGCCCGGCAATCCGGCTTCTCGCCGGCGACGGTCTCGCGTCTGCTCAACGGCGACCCGACGTTCTCCGTCAAGGAGGAGACCCTCCGAAGAATCCTCGAAACAAGCGAACGACTCGGCTACGACGTGCAGGAGCGCCGCGGCGGCATGCCCGCGCTGCGCGACATCGCCGTGCTCGACGCGCTCGGCACCGATGAGGAACTGCAGAACGCCTACTTCGCCGAACTGCGCGACACGTTGCTTGCCACCGCCGCACAACGCCACGTCACGCTCACCTTCCACACCGACGTGGAACAGCTCATCGCCGGCGCGGACCAGTACGACGGATTCATCTCGATCGGCCCGGAACTCCACTCCCGCGACAGCCTCGAGCGTCTGCACGACACCCTGCCGCACGGCGTCTTCGTCGACGTAAACCCCGCGCCGGACCTGTTCGACTCGGTGCAGCCCGATCTCGCGCAGACCGTGCTCGACGCGATCACCGAAGCGCGTGGACGCGGCATGACGCGCATCGGATTCATCGGCGGATCCGGCTACATCATGGGTTCCTACGAGTACCCGGAGGACACGCGTTCGATGGCCTACCGCAACTGGTGCGAACGCCTCGGGCTCGACACGGAGGGACTGATGTTCGTGGGCGACCGGACCAGTCCGGTCACCGGACGCGAACTCGCGCGGCAGGTCGTCGAGGAGATGTCCGCCAAGGAGGGCGGACTGCACGCGAACCTGCCCGACTGCTTCATCGTGAGCGCCGACCCGATCACCGTGGGCGTGCTGCAGGAGTTCACGCAGGCCGGCATCGTCGTGCCGCGCGACGTGGAGCTCATCTCGATCAACGACCAGTCGATCGCCCGCTACACGTCGCCGCCGCTGACCACCTACGCCATCAATCTGAAGGCCATGGCGAACACGGCCCTCATGCAACTCACCGAATCGATCAGCTACGGCGGCGACGTCAAACGCCACACCTTCCTCTCCACCAAACTGGTAGTCCGCAGCAGCTTCACCCCAGCGGGGAAGTAGGGGGAGTCGCCCCTCGAGGGAACCCCATCTCGCCTCCCTCTGACGAGGGAGGTGTCATCGCGAAGCGATGACGGAGGGAGAGAATGATGAGCGGCCGCAGGCCGCGGGAACATCGCATCGGCTGGAGGCCGATTCCATTTCCCGCGGCCTGCGGCCGCTATCTCTCCCCCACCCGGCTTCGCCGGGAGCCCGACCGCAATTACGGACAGCCTTCGGCTGGCCTCGCATCAGCTCGCTGTCGCTCGCCTTCGCCTACGGAGAGCCCACCGGGCTCTCCGCTTCACGGCTCAGCCCGTCAGAGGGGGCCGAGGATGGGACCGCCCAGCCGGCCCCTCGCCTCCGTCTCACCTCGTCCTCACTCCGACGCCTTCGGCATGACCGGCTCGCCGTACCCATCCACGGCGCTGTCGAAGCCGAGGTAGTAGTCGAGCTCGTGGTCCTGGATATAGCCCTTCATCGTCATGCTGTTGCGGTAGGCGCGGTTCTGGGCAAGCGAGCGCACCCGGTAGTCGGTGGGCACGTTCGTCGTGAAGATCACGAGCTCGCGGCTGTCCGCGGTCTGGTAGACGGCCTCCTCGCGCCAGTCGCCGAGCATATCGCCGTAGAACAGCGGGTTTTCGTCCTTGCGCACCGCGCCGGTCACGCCCGTCTTCACGCCGTTCTCCGTGTTGAACTTGTTGAACACGGCGATGCGCGACGTGCGCTTCGCGTCCGCGCGATAGTCGGACAGGATGTAGCGGTTCAGAATCTCCTTGCCGAGGTCGCCGTCCCAATACAGTGTCCGCTCAGGGTAAATCGGCTGTTCGCCATCCACCGGCGGGGCGAGCATCGCGCCGGTGGCGGCGCTGCGGATGCCGGAAAAGCCCCACACCTCGAAACCGGGATTGGTCGGGTCCACGTCGGCGGCGACGCCATGACCCTCGTCCTGCGGCTTGCCGGTCCACGGGTCCGGCGTGCGCCACATGATCGCGCACCTGGCGGAGTGCGAGGGGTCAGCGAGCGTCGAGCAGGCGGCGTCGGCGGCGGTGGGCGCGCCGCTGCCGGACGCGTCCGTGTACGCGGGATCGTACACGTATTCGCGCATGCCGTCGTCGGTCGCCTGCTGGATGCCGTAGCCTTCCAGTCCGGGGCGCGAGGGGTCCATGTCGGTGATGTACCAGCGGTCGCCGTGTCGGATGTTGTCGCTGACCGAGAAGTTCTGCCGCAGTTCGCCGTCGGGGGTCAGGCAGAAGCCGATCTCGCACACCTCGTCGCGGCCGTCGCCGTCCACGTCGATGACGCGCGTCTGGTGCCCGTCGCTGGCCGGCGTCGAAGCGCGGTCCCACACCCATCGTTCGGTGAGCGTGGCAATGCCAGAATCACTGGAACCGGAATCACCCTGATAATCGTAGGCGGCCTCCATCAGATTGAAGTTCCCCTGCAGCGGACGGTTCTTGTACGTCGCAATGATGCTCGCGTGCCCGTCCGCGGCCACGTGACCGACGGCGAGGCGCGCGACCAGCGGACCATCCTCCTTGTGGAGGTCCGGCACGGCGATGTCCGCCTTGAGCGTGCCGGTCATGCCGTCAAACACGGCGAGCGACTGGCCGCGTACCTTGCGCACCTCGACCTGCGGCTGGGACAGGTCATAGGGCCGCAGGTCGCCGTACCTCGCGTATTCGGTCACACCGCCCTCGCCGTCCGGGTAGCGCACGCCGTCGGCGATGCGCAACGCCACCTCGGCCTTGCCGTCGCCGTCGAAGTCGTAGGCGGTCACGCCGTCGATGGAACCGGTGTCGATGACGGTGGAGCCGGGGGTCTCGCGTACCTTGCCGCCGCGCATCGCGATGGTGGACATCGGTCCCATGTCGATGCGCCACAGGAACGTGCCGTCCGACCGGTACGCCTCGATCTTCTCACTGTCGGACTCGTCGCTGCTCGTATGCGCCGGCTGCCGGTCGAGGATGTAGTCGTATTCGCCATCACCGTCCAGATCCGCGGGCCACACGTATTTGATCGGGTCGGTGCCGTCGCCGCCGAGATGCACGCGCACCGCCGGCTCCGCCGCCGTGTGCGCGGCGAGCGTGAACCGGCGTCCTGCCGCGCGTCCGGTGTCGCGCCCGTACTGCGACGCGAGTTCGCGGCCGTCCAGCACCGGCGTGATCGCGTAGACGTGCGCGACGGACGCGTCGGAGCCGTCGTCCGTGTAGTTCGTCCCGCCCGTCACCGGCGCGTCGTTCAGCTTCACGCCGTCGCGGTAGACGTTGAACGCGATGTCTTGCGGATCGGCGGCGAGATACCGCCACGTGAGGAACGCGGATGTCGACGACGTGCGTACCACGACGAGCCCGCGGCCCAGGTTCTCCATTCCCGGCGAGGTCGCGGATGATGGGGAGGACGGGGATACGGATGATGCCGGGGATGATGCGGGAGCGGCGCTGGCCGGCACCGCGACTCCCAGACCGACCGCCATCGACGCGGCCGTCAGCGCCGTCGTCAGCGCGACGGCGCCGCGACGGATGATGTTCTCGCGGACTGCACCACGGCGACACATGCCGAGGGGCACACCGTAATGGAACACACCGTGGCGGAACATACCATGCCGGCGGATATCGCTTCCCGAGTCATCATGATAGAACGCACCGTTTCCGACGACGTCTTGTCTGCTGCCTTTGACTGTCATAGTCACCTCATAGATCTGGCCGTGGATTGCGGGCCGCATCCACACGGCCCGCCCGTTGCGCACACCCTAACAACGCCCCGCCCGTTCCCCGCAAACGGTTTCCCTTTGTTGTCCGCATCGGGCACCGCCCAGAGGTCGGATGAGAAGTCGGATGAGAAGTCCACAACCTGGGACGGGTCTCCGATGTTTGTCCCTCGACACGGAATCACCTGCAAATCACACCGAGGGGCAAGAATCCTCGCCCCTCGGCGGAGAAACAAGCCCGATTCACGTCGAGGGGCGACATCATCTGTCATCCCACGCAATCACACCGCCAGAAACCGCCATTTTCCAACGATCCGCTGAGCACCATCGCTGATGGTGGCAGCGGATCTCGCCCCTCGACGCATAATCTCCCGTAATCCTCACTGAGGGACAACATTTCTTGCCCCTCGACGCACATTCAGACCAATCACGCGCCGAGGGGCACTATACGTGGCGCATCACCACCAACCGGCGAGGAACGACGTGGCTTTGGCTTGCTCGTCGCGGTAGGCCTTGCCGAACTCGTCGATCAGGCCGTGGAACTCCTGAAGCTGCGCGACGTCGAGGCCGGAGGCGAGCACGGACGGCGCGAACGCCTTGTGGAACGCCGGGTAGCCGGCGGGCACCGTGAAACCGAGGAATGCGAACAGGCGGCGGGCGTAGGTGTCGGCGACGAACGAGCGACGGGAGAACACGTAGAGCATCAGGTCGTCGGCGGTCTCGCCCCCGATGCCGAACAGCGACAGCAGTTCGGCGCGCAACTCGCCGTCCGGCACGTCGGCCGCGCCGGACGGATCGGCACCGCAGCGGTCGATGTACCAGCGGCTCAGCGAGCGCAGCGCACGCGCTTTGTTCCGGTAGAACCCGGACGGACGAATCAGATCCTCCAGCATTGGCACGTTCGCCCCCGTCCCGGATTCCGAAGCCGGCTCCGTCGCCGCGATGGCGTGTGGGCTCAGCATGCCGGCCGCCTTCAGCGCGGTCAGCGAGCGGTCGACGTTGCCCCATGCGGTGTTCTGCGTGAGCACCGCGCCCACCATGATCTCGAACAGCGTCTCCGCAGGCCACCAGTCCGTAGGCCCGATCTCCCGCTCCATCACCGCATACAGCCGTTCGATGAAGCCGGCATCCGGCGTTCCGGCATCGTTCATTCCGACCGATTCCATGATGTCACTGCTCCGCATATAGATCATCCGCAGTGACGAACGACATGTGACCGTCGCCGGCGAAACGGGCTCGTGTGGCATCGGAGACGGGGGTCTTCGTGAACAACGTCAACCACGCCTCCTCGGTCTTGTACCCCTTCACCAGAGCGGATCGACGTCGAAGCCGTTCGATGGCTTCGGACTCGTTGAATGCGTTGCGCCACTTGCATTCACCGAGCAGAATCAACTTCCCTATGGGGTCGGCGGCGATGACGTCGATGTCCGTCTGCTCGCGCGCTATGGGATCGTTGCCCCACCATTTGCCGAACTGCGTGGCGATGAAGGGCAGCTCTCCAGCGGCGTTGCGTCGGATCAGCCACTGCCCGCACACCGTCTCGAACTGCTGCCCCACATACGTATCGAACGCCGGGCCGAACGCAAGTTTTCTCGCCACGGCTTCGCCGATGTTGCTTTCCAGAATGCTCATATTGCGACCGACGAATCGGAACCAGTATGCGAAGAACGGGTCGGCGACGATATACATGCCTTTTCTCGATTTGGCCGGATCGTCGCCGAACGGCACCTTGCGTTCGATCAGACGCAATCCCACCAGCGTCTTCAGGTAGGCGCCGATCGAATCGGCGTCGACTCCGGCATGTTCGGCGATGAGCTTCGGAGTCGCGTTGCCGCCTGCAATGGCCAGCAGAATCGAGTAATAGGCCGCCGGCTCGCGCAGCTCCTGACGCAGAAGCATCATCGGCTCCTCACGCAGCACGCCGAGGCCATCGAACATCAGACGCAGCACATTGGACTCGAAACCGTCCTGTTCACGTATCCGCGCGAGATAGTAGGGGGTCCCCCCGAATGCCGCGTAATAGCGAATCCGCTCCTGCGCGGGCGTATCCGGGAGGAATCGCGCCGCGTCGGCGTAGTCGAAGGGCAACAGGCGAATCTGCGCGGTTCGACGCCCATACAGCGGACTCTTACGTCCCAGCACGTTATTTTCCATAAATCCTTCATTGCTGCCGGACAGAATCATCGTCACATTGGTCTTCAGAAAACCGTGATCGATCGCGATCTGCATGATGGACGGCAACGCGGGCTCGGACGCGGCGGCATACGGAAACTCGTCAAACACGAACACGATACGTTCGCCGGTCTTCCCCGCCTGCTCGGAGACGTATGACAGCGCCTCACGCCATCCGCCGAATGACGGCGTAGAGGAAGGCATACCGAAGAACTCCATCACCACGCGGGAGAAATCATCGAGATTCATCTTGGCGCTCTGCTGTATCGCAGTGAAATACAGCACTCGCTTGTCTTTGACGAATTCATCGATCAGCGCGGTCTTCCCGACGCGACGGCGACCATACAGCACTACCATCTCGAACGAATCGCTGTCATACAGACGTTCCAGCACCTCCAGCTCATGCTCTCGCGCCACGAACATGTCAGTCTCCGTTTCCTTCGATGATTCGATTGCAGTTCCCACCATAACACTTCTAAGGGTGTTGTGATTACCTTAATTGTGATTAAGGTAATCACAACACCCTTGAACGAGACCGCCCGCCGGCCAAAACCATTGTCCATTGTCTTGCCCTGCATCGGGTGGAAAGCGGCCCATACAGCCCGACATTCCGGCCGGATTGCTGGCGTTAGCCATCGCGTTCTACTACGCGGTCGAAAAGCCCAGCATCCGCTTCGCCAAGCGCGCCGCCGCCGCTCTGGTCGCGAAGTAGCCGCCATGTTGCGGAGGTGGCCTGCCATCGCCGTCGTCGCCATGCCAACCATGGCACGGAACCGACGGTAAGCGGCGCCCCAGCGGCGCATGCGTGCCAACCATGGCACAGCAGCGACGCCAAGGAGCTCACCAGCGTCGTTTGCACGCCAAGCTTGGCAAGGAACCGACGCAAATGGCACAGAACCGACGGTCAGCAATGAGATGCCGGAGAAATCGGTGAAACGGACCCGCCGTCCACATGGACAGCTCGCTCGCCCGGGATGAAATCCCAAGGCATGCGGCGGGCGATTACGGCGAACGCGAACAGCGCGATGAAGCCGATCACGGCGATGCGCAGCGGCCCGTCGGTCGCGGCGGACACCGCGGACGAGACAGCAGAGGACGCCCCGGAACCAGCCACACCAGCCGCACCAGCCCCAGAATCCGAACCGGTGCCCGCATCCGCCGACCCCGCCGCCACGAACCCCGTGATCGCGGCGACCGTCAGCGCGCCGAGCACGGCCGTGCGCACGGCGTAGAACGCGGCGCGACGGCCCCCGTGCCGCGCGACCGTCTCGACGGTCATGTGCGTGAACATGCCGCCGAGCGTCTGCCCACGGTGCGTGAGCGGCACGAGCAGTTCGAACACGAGGAACGCGAGCGCCGCCGCGGTCGGCGCGATCGCGTTCATCCAGCCGACGCCCACCGTGACGCGTCCGCCGAGCAGCGCGAAATCACCGTTCGCGAGCGGCGTGGCGAGTGCGTGGAACAGCAGGACGACGGCCATCGTGATCGGGAAGTAGGCGGCGGCGACGAGCATCATGTCGATGATGTACGCGACGGCGCGGTGCAGCGCGCCCGGCCGCGCGTTCACCTCGTCGCGGCCCGGTAGCGCGGCGGCCGGCGCCCAGACGCCGAACAGTTTCGCGATGCCGAGGCCGACGATCGCGCCGAGCGTGTTCGTCATCAGATCGTTGACGTCGAACTGGCGGTAGGCGCACGGGTAGAGGCCCCAGAATCCGGTGAGTTGCGATGATTCGATGAACAGCGATGCGGCGAATCCGCCGCCGACCACCGCCCACCAGCGCCAGCGCAGCCAGCGGGCGAACACGAATCCGAGGGGCACGAAGAACACGACGTTCATGACGAGTTGGAGCAGCCCGTACAGTCCGCCGTATTGGAGATCTTCGATGAAGCGCAGTGGATTGAGCTGCGGCGCGTAGTCGCCCACGTGGGTCGCGCAGAACGCGTCCGGATCGTCGGGCATCGGGTAGAGCGTGAACGCGATGAGTCCGGTGAAGTACAGGACGCTCAGATACGATGCGCCGACCGACAACGCGCGCAGGCGATGATAGCGGTGGTAGAGGCCGGCAAGAATCGGCAACGTGAGCACCGCCGCTACCAGCGGCCACAGTAGCAGCGCGATTGCGAACGACGTGGAGAAATAACCCAAATACCCAAGCATCGAGCCCCACTATACAAACGCCGCCCGAAGGCGGCTGAAAGAATGATGGAAGGAGGCTGTAGGCCTACGGCACCCCCTCAGTCGGCTTCGCCGACAGCTCCCCCTGAAAGGGGGAGCAAGGGAAATCGCATGCGCACCCAGCGCATTCCATCACCTTGCTCCCCCTTCAGGGGGGAGCTGTCCGGCTTGCCGGACTGAGGGGGTACCGCTGTCAGGCGCGACGCTTGAGGGCGAGGACCGCGCCGGCGGCGAGGGTCAGCACGGCAGCGATCGCGAACACCACGGCCACATCGGCACCGGTGTTGGACAGACCACCCTGAGCGGGCTTCTGCTGCGGCTTCGCGGAACCGGGCTTCACAGCGGAACCGGTGTCGGCACCGGCATTACCGCCGTTGCCACCATTGTCGCCCGTGTTGCCGCCGCCGTTGCCGGTACCGTTGGACTTCAGACCCGCGACCGCGTCCTGCAGCGCCTTGAGCGCGCCGTTCACCTGATCGGAGGTGGAGGCCTTGTTCTCGAAGACCTTCTCCGCGGCGTCAAGCGCGGACTGGAACGCATCCCAGCCGGACTTGTAGTCCTTCTCCTGCAGCGTCTTCGCGGCGTCGATCGCCTCGCCGAGGGCCTTGAACTCAGCATCCGTCGCCGGAGTCGGCTCGGGCTCGACGTCCTTCGCATTGACGGTCACGGCGAAGGTGGCGGGCTGGAGGCCTTCGGCCGCGTCCGCACCGGTGTAGGTGACGGTCACGGTGACCGTCGCGCCGGCGAGGGAGTCGGCGAACGCGGACTTCAGGTCGACCGCGGTGCCGTCGGCGGAGGCGGCGGTCAGCGTGTATTCGCCGGCCGCGACGTCGACCGTCTTACCGGTGGACAGGGTCTTCGTGACCTTGAGTCCATCGGCGGAGAAGGTCTCGCCGACCGTGTACTCGGTCTTGGCCGCGCCGGTGTCCACGGCGATGGCCGTGACGGTCACCGGCTCGGCGGGCTTCTCCTTGACGGTGACCGTGCGGGTCGCCTTCGCCTCGTTGCCGGCCTTGTCGGACACGGTGTAGGTCAGCGTGTACTTGCCGGCCTTGGAGGTGTCGACGGTGCCGCTCACCTTGATCGAGGCGGTGACGTCGCCGTCCACGTCGTCCGTGGCCTTCACGCCGGCCAGCGGGTCGAACGTGGCGCCGTAGTCGAGCGTCACGTCGTCGACGCCGGAGAACACGGGGGCGGTCTTGTCGGACGGGGTCTCGCCGCCGCCCTGGCCGGCCGCGATCTCCTCGCTGGTGAGCGCGCGGTTGTAGATCTTCAGGTTGTCGAGCAGACCGGAGTAGTACTCGCCGGAGCCCCAGTTCGCCTTGCCGATCTGGAGGATGCCGCCGCCCTCGCCGAGGATGGCGGGCAGGCCCAGGCCGGAGACGTCGGTGCTTTCCTTGACGAGCTTGCCGTTGACGTACAGGCGGGTGAAGTCGTCGCTCACGGTGACGGCCACCTTGTACCAGCCGGAGGCGGGCGCGTCGCCGGACGCGTTGCCGCGGGTGTCGCGGTTGCCGTCGGTGTTGTAGCGTTCGACGGTCACCGAACCGGGCTTGGCCATGACGCCGAGGTAGTGCTCGGACTTGTTGTAGACCGGCGCGTTCGCGTTCGGCGCGGCGTAGAACGCCCAGCCGGGGTTGCCGGAGTCGGGCTTCGCGTCGAAGGTGACGGTCAGCGCGTCGGCGCCCTTGAGCAGCGGCGTGCCGTCGGCCTTGGCGAGGTTCAGCCAGAATCCGTTGCCGATCTTCGCGGCGGTGGTGTTGTCGGAGTCGTTCGTGCCGGTCGCGGCCTTGCCTTCGATCGAGGCGGTCGCGGCGGACGACGAATCATCGAGGTAGCCGGTCGTGCCGTCCTTGAGGTCGTCGAACGTGAAGTCGGCGAGCACGTCGGACGTGGGCTGCGCGGTGGGCAGGGTGACGTCGAGCGTCGGGGCCTGCTCGGCCTTCGCGCCGTAGATGCCTTCGGCGGCGCCCTTCGTGTTGACGAAGTACAGCTCGTCGTTGGCGTTCTTGCCGCCGACGGCCAGCAGCAGCGTGGTCTTGCCCGCGGCGATCGCGTCCTGCACGGCCTTGGTCACGTCCACGGTGATTTCGGTGCCGGCGACGGATCCGGGCACGTCGTTGCGCACCTCGTTGTTGCCGTTGTCGAACGCGGCGGACGTGGTGGTCGCGTCCTCCGCGGCGTTGAAGTCGGGGCGGGTGTTCCAGGTCATGCCGGACAGCTTGCCGTCGAACGCGGTGCCGTCGAGGCGCTTGTCGGCGTTCACCGGGGTGACGGTGATCTGCTCGTCGGCGCGGTTGGCGGTGTCGTAGCGGCGGCCGATCAGCGTGAGCTTGAGCTGCGCGGCGCTCGGGGTGGTACCGGCGAACTGGGAGAGGTCGAACTGGACGAAGCCGATCTTCACGTCGGTTCCGTCGCCGGTGTTCGTGCTCTTGTTCTGCTCGCCGAGCAGACCCTTGCCGGAGGCGTTGCGCACGGCGAAGTAGCCGGCCGTGTTCTTGCCGCCCGGGTTGGCGCTGTAGTCGGTGGTCTTGTTGGTCTTCCAGGAGGCGACGTAGGCGTCGGCGGTGGAGGCGACCGACTTGACTTCGGACTTGGCGGAGACCACGCGGATGCGGATGGTCTTGACGGTCGCGTCGTAGTCGCCCGCCTGGGCGCCGGCGTCGGCCGCGGTGAACGTGACCGTGTAGTTCTTGCCGGCCTGCTCCTCGGTCGGGGTCCAGGTGAACGCGCCGGTGGCGGCGTCGAACGCGGCGCCGGCCAGTTCGCCCAGATCGGAGACGGACAGCTTGACGTTGTCGCCGTTCGCCACGTCCGGATCGTCGGCCTTCACGTCGAACGCGAGCTTCTGGCCGGCGGTCGCCGTGACGAGGTCGCCGGCGGGGGAGGTGAACGTCGGGACGGTGTTCTGCTTGACGTCCTGCGTCTTGCCGTCCGCGTCGGTGTACGTGTAGGCGAGCTTGGCGACGGAGTCGTTCTTCGCGAACTTCGCCTGGTTGCTGTACTGCACCTGCTTGCCGCCCACGTGCAGGTCGTTGACGGTCGCGTTGGTGACGTTGTTGAGTCCGAATCCGGCGTTCGCGTTGGAGAACCACGTGTTGTCGATCGTCACGTTGGCGATCGGCTCGCGGTCGACGTTGTAGTCGGCGCCGCTGCCGTCGGGGTTCGGGCGATAGCCGTTCTCCTTCTGGTCGGCGGCCTTGACGGTCACCTTGCTGGAGCCGTCGGCGCCGTTGATGTCGAAGTTCGTACCGACGCGCGAGGTGTCGAAGGAGGAGTCCTTGATGACGATGTTCTCGTAGCGCGGGTAGATGTCGGTGTGGTTCTGGATGGTGACCGCGCGGCCGCCGCCCTTGAAGCCGAGGGAGTTGAAGTTGTTGAACGTGTAGTTCCGCAGCTGGTAGCCGTGCGCCTCATGGCCGAGACGGATGCCGTTGCCGCCGGAGAACGACCAGCCGAGCGTGTTGTTCAGCGTGATGTCGTGGCTGTCCGCGGTGTCCCAGGAGTCGTTGTCGATGCCGTGCGACTTCACGAAGGCGTCGTATCCGCCGACCGCGTTGTCATAGCCCTGGATGTTGGGGGAGTCCGTGTTGAACTTGAACATCTTGTTGTACAGGTCGGGCTTGTCGGGCTGGAACCAGCGGCCCGGGTTGTAGTGGCCGGAGGCGAAGGTGTCGTCGTTGCCGAAGGTCACGGCGCCGTTGACGGTGAGGTTCTGTCCGGACGCGAAGTCCATGCCGTCGCCCCAGCTCATCTCGTACGGGGTCAGGCCCTTGATGTTGTTGAAGGTGACGTTCTTGGCGGTGTGCGTCTCCCAGTTCCACTGCTTCGCGCCGCGCATGTACGTGTCGTTGAAGACGATGTCGCTGGACTGCACGACCATGACACCGGCCTGGTGCTGGCTGTTGTAGGCGTCGTTCTTGTCGCCGGAGGTGTTGCCGTTCTTGTCGGAGTAGTTCTTGGCGCCCTGGCCGTCGTAGATACCGCGGCCGGAGAGCTCGATGTGCTTCGAGTTCCAGATGCCGATGGCCGGCTCCTGGGCCTCGCGGTACGGCTGCACGTGGTTCTTGAGCAGCGCGCCCTCGTCGGCGTAGATCTTGAGCGTGCCGCCCTTGACCTTGCCGCCGTCGATGCCGTTGACGTCGAGGCCGCCGTAGGTGTAGGTGCCGTTCGGGAAGTACAGGGTGTTGAGCGTGGCGCCCTTGTTCTCGATGAAGTCGAACGCGGCCTGCAGCGCGTAGGTGGCGTCGTCGTCGCTCATCCTGCGCTGGTCGGGGTAGCCGACCTGCGTCTTGGAGGGGTCGACGATCTGGCCGTCGGAGGTCATGCCGGTGACCTTCTGGCCGCCGACCGTGGCGCCCGCACCGTCGTTGTACAGCGAGGTGGCGTGGGCCTTGATGGCCTCCTGCTTCTTCACCGTGGTCTCGCCGTCGGGCAGCTTGGCGCCGGCCTCGGACTCCAGGTACTTCTTGGCGAAGGTCTTGAAGTTGAGCACGCCGGTGGCCTCGTTGTAGCCCCACGCCTTCTCGTCGGCGCTGGTGCCTTCGGCGTCGCTCGGCGCGGCGGTCTTGTCCTCGATGGTGTCATTGATGAGCGCGAGGTACGGCTGGCCCTTGGCATTGACCTGGTCGCCGCTGTTGATCATGACCATCGCGGAGATCAGGCTCTGCTCCATCTTGAAGGTCAGGGTCTTCTTGTCGGCGCTGACCTCGTACTTGCCTTCGTAGTAGTGCTCCGGGTAGATGTTGACCTTGTCGATGGTCTCGCCGTCGATCATCGTGACCTTGACGACCGGCGTGCGCGAGCTGGACGCGAATCGCGCGATGTCGAAGTTGTGGCCCTTGGCCGTGTACTGCACGGCCTCCACGTCGGTGCCGTTGACGCTCACCTGGTACTTGTCCGAGGCCACGTCGGGGCTGTCGGTCTTGTTGCCGAGCACGTCGGTGCCCGCGCCGGTGGGCGCGTACGTGTGGATGGTGCCGTTGTCGCTGTACGACGGTTCGTCGGCCACCGCGGTCTGCGCGGCCAATGGCACGATCGTCAGCAGCATGGCGGCGGATGCGACGGCCGCGATGGCGCGCCGCACGAACGGACGCTTCGACGCCGTCGGAACGGCGTCGGTTGTTGTCTGTCGCTTCATTGCTCTCCTTAGTCTTCCTTGTCCGAGGTCATCACGTCGACCCCTTCCCGGACACACCTCCCTGTGACCGGTTACAACGCCATCATACACGATGATGTAAGCGCTCACCATCCGTATGTCGAAAATCACGAAAAGGGTTTCCATGACCACCTGGGCATGCCGCCCCCTACCATCGACCACGGAACTGCCGAACCATTGTGCAAAGGACATCCATGACCCGCGAGCAGCAGTACGATACACGCGGAACCACTCCCAGCGAACCCACTTCCACCAAAACCGAAACCGAACCCACCACAACCACGACCAAACCCATCGCAGCCGACTCCGGCCACCGTCCCACCATCTACGACGTCGCCAAGCGCGCCGGCACCTCGTACGCGACCGTCTCGCGCTATCTCAACGGCCGCGCCGGCGTCGCCAAGAAGACCGCGGAACGCATCGAACAGGCCATCCGCGACATCGACTATTCGCCGAGTTCCGCCGCACGCACGCTCGCGCAGAAGCGCACGCAGCTCGTCGCGCTCATCATCCACGCCGTCTCGGAAGACATCGTCTCCGATCCGAACATCATGCGCATCATCGCCAGCGCCAACGCGCGCATCACGCACGAGGGATGGCAGATGGTCACACTGATGAGCGAGAACGACGAATCGCGCGCCAACATCGAACGTCTCGTGGGCGGCGGTTTTGCGGACGGCTATCTGCTGTACACGATGGAGGACGACGATCCGCTGCTGGAGATGTTCATGCGCCGCTCGACGCCCGCCGTGATCTCCGGCACCGGATACACGCGGCCGATCCAGTGCACGTCGGTGGACGTCGACAACACCGGTGCGATGGCCCGGCTCATCCGGTACGTGCTCACGGGAAGCGCGAGCGGCGGCGCGGCGGCGGCGTTGCGCCGCACGCGACCCGCCTACATCTGCGGACCGATGAACATGCCGGGCGCGCCGGAACGCCTCACCGCGTTCCGCGACGTCACGCGCGAACTGCTGCCGGACGTCGCCGACGCGCTGCCCATCCACTACGCGGCGGACTGGCGGCCGGCGAGCGCCGTCGCCGCCGTCCGCGCGTGGGCGGCCGACGGCACGCTCGCCACGCGCGACGCCGTCATCTGCGCGAACGATACGCTCGCCGCGGGCGCGGTCGAGGAGCTGCAGCGACTGGGTTACGACGTTCCCGGCGACATCGCGGTCTCCGGGTTCGACAACAGTTCGGCGGCCACGTCGGTCACGCCGCAGCTCACCACCATCGACCAGCACATGGAACGCCGCGGATGGGTGATGGCGGGCTTGGTGATCGACGAGATCCGCGGGAAAAGCGGCAAGTGCGGTCCGGGTGATTCCGGGCGTTTCGGGGATTCCGGCGTGAAGCCGGGAGACACCGTCGTCCTCCCCACCGACCTGGTGATCCGCGATTCCGCGTGAGAGCGGCGTCTGAGAATCGGCAGCAGGCCGATACGATTGTCCGTCTGACGGCGGATACCCCCTCAGTCCGGCCTGCGGCCGGCCAGCTCCCCCTCACAGGGGGAGCAAAGAATCGACATGCGCTTCGCGCATGACCGTCTCCCTTGCGCCCCCTTCAGGGGGAGCTGTCGCGCAAAGCGCGACTGAGGGGGTATCCGCCGCATCACTCAATCACTCACGCGACGTGGCGTCCCTCCTTCCTGCGCGTGAACTGGATCGTGACTCCGGCGCCGGCGAGGAGGAACATCGCCAGGATGACGGCCGTGACCGAGGTGCCGGTCGCGGAGAGCGGGGCCTTGACGCGCACCCGGTAGACCACGTCGATCGTGGTGCCGTCCTTCATCGTGTAGCGCAGGGTGAAGGAGTCGTCGCCGGCCTTGTCGCCGGCACGGTACGCGAGCGCGCCGTGCCTGAACGTGACCGTGCCGAGCGAGGCCGCCTTGGCGATCTCGCGGGCCGTGTAGCCGTCGACGTTCTTCGGTTCGTCGATCGTCGCCGTCTTGCCGGTTTCGACCTCCACCGGGTCAAGAGTGATCGTGTGGTTGGTCTGGCCCGGGGTACCGGGCTGGTCGGGCTGGTCAGGCTTGCCGGGCTGATCGGGCTGGTCGGGCTTGCCGGGCTGATCGGGCTTGCCGGAATCCACGCGCTTGAGCGCCTTGATCGCGGCGTCCAGCGCCTTGGCGGCGGCGTCGACCTGGGCCTGCGTGGCCTTGGCGTCGTCATGCACCGTGCGGGCCGCGGTGAGCGCGGTCTGCAACGCCGTCCACGATTCGGCGGTGTAGTCGGTCTCGACGAGGCCGGCGGTCGAATCGATGAGCGCGGTCAGCGCGGACTTGTCCACCGTGGATTCGGCGGCGGTAGTGACCTTGATCGAGGCAGGATCGGAGCTCACGCCGAGGGTGTCGACGGCGGTCACCTGGAACGTGTACTCGGTGCCGGCGGTCAGGCCGGTGGCCGTGTACTCGGTGGTGGTGCCGTCCACTTCGGCGACCTGCTTGCCGTCGACGCTCACGAGGTACTTGGCGACGCCCGCTTCGGAGACGGAGGCGTTCCAGGTGAGCTTGACCGAGGTCTTGCCGACTTCGGCGGCGGTCAGGTCGGCCGGGGCGCCCGGCGCGGCGATCGTGCCTTCGCCGATCGTGTAGGTGGCACCCGCCTTGGTCGCGAACACGACCAACTTGGCGCCATCCTTGTTCTCGACGACCTTGGACTTGACCAGCTTGCCGTCGCCGTCGCGCACGACCACGGCGGAGGCGTCGCCCTTGGTGAGCTTCACCGCGGCCTGGTTGCCCTTGTTGGAGACGAGCGTGACCGCGGTGGTCTTGCCGTCCTTCCAGGAGGTGCTCACGGTGAAGTTGCCGCGGGCCACCAGACCGTCCACCGAACCGGTCGCCCAGCTGGACGGCAGGGCCGGCAGGATGTTGGTGTAGTTCGCGTACTTCGTGCCGTCCTTCGCGGTGAACGTGGAGTTGGACTGCAGGAGCATCTCGTCCACACCGGCGGTGTAGCCGAAGTTGCCGTCGATCTGGAACGGCGGGTGCGCGTCGAACAGGTTCGCGTACATGCCTTGCGCGATGAGCTCGCCGAGGATCTTGTACGCGCGGTCGCCGTCGCCGGTGCGCGCCCACGCGTTGATGCGCTGCGCACGGCCCCAGCCGGTCGCCACGTCGCCGCGGTCGTTCATCGAGACCTTGGCGGCCTCCATGTACTCCGGGTTGTCGATGGTGATCAGGTCGCCGGGGTAGAGGCCGAGCAGGTGGGACATGTGGCGGTGGTTCTGCTGGTAGCTGGGGATGGCGTTGCCGTCCTTGTCGTGGCCTAGCTTGCCTTCGTTGTACCACTCCTTAATCTGGCCGTCGTCGCCGATCTCGATCGGCTTGAGGAGGCTCTTGGCGCAGCTCCACGAACGGTTGGCGTTCTTGTCGGTGAAGTTGCCGTCGTCGTCCTTCGCCCAGTTGGCGGTGGCGCAGGCGGTGGTGTCGCCGACGAGCTTCTCGTCCTTGCCGAGGGTCTCGGCGGATTCGATCACGTCGTTGAGCATCTGCCAGACGAGCGAGCTCTCATAGGTGTTGCCGTCGGTGCCCTGCGGACCCTGTTCCGGCGAGTACGCCACACCGGTGGTGAGGCGGGTCTTGCCGTCCTTGTCCTTCAGGTACGCCTCGTGCAGCATGGAGTTGACGTAGAAGTTCGACTCCTCCTTGAGCAGCGGGTAGATGTCCTGTTCGAGGGACGCCTTGTCGCCCGTGTACTCGTATTCCTCGTACACGTTCTGCAGCAGCCACGGCATGACGGCCGGCGACCAGCCCCACGAGAAGGCGGCGCCCGGCGTGGTCCAGCCGTACGGGGTGTTCTCCGTGTGCACCATGAATCCGTTGCCTTCGCCGATCGGGGTTCCGGCCTTGGTCTCGGCGCCCGCGTAGATCTTCGCGGTCACACGGCCGGGCTCGACGAGTCCCTTGGCGTAGGCGATGAGCGGCGTGGCCGATTCGGCGAGGTTGCTCGAATAGGTGGGCCAGTAGTTCATCTGCAGGTTCACGTTGAGGTGGAAGTCGGAGTTCCACGGGTTGTTGCCGCTCTGGTAGGCCTTGTCGGCGCCGCGGGCGGCCCAGATGCCCTGCAGGTTGCTGGGCAGCTGGCTGTTCTCGCGGGAGGAGCCGATGGTCAGGTAGCGGCCGTACTGGTACAGCAGCGTCTCGATCTCGCGCTTCTGCGCGTCGGTGGCGGAGCCGTCGGTGTACTTGGCGAGCAGCTGGTCGGTCGGTTCGTCCTGGATGGCCTGGCCGAGGTTCAGCTTCACGCGGTCGTACAGGGCGGCGTGGTCCTTGACGGACGCGTCCTTGACCTTGCCGTAGCCCTTGTTCGCGGCCTTCGTGACGGTCTCGGCCACTCGCTTGGCGAGCGCCTCGGCCGTCTCTCCGGTGCGGTACGTCGGGTAGACCTGCTTGTAGTCGGTGGCCGCCGCGATGTACAGGGTCACGGTGGTCGCGTCGGAGATCTTGAGCGAGGCGTCGTCGTCGCCCGCGGCGACGGAGCCGTCCTCGAGCACGGCCTTGATCTGCGAATCGTAGCGCAGGCCGTTGTTCTTCAGCGCGCCGGACGTGGTGAGCGTATCGCCCTTGACGACCGTCTTCTCCCCGTCCTTGGTGACGTTCTTGTACGTCGGCATCGCGACGTTCAGGTTGAGCTTGCCGGCCTCGCTGGCCTTCAGGCGCACGACCATCACGTTGTCCGGGTTGGACGCGAGGTATTCGCGCGTGTAGGTGACGCCGTCATGCTTGAACGTCACGTCGGCCTTGCCCTTGGAGAGGTTCAGGTCGCGCTTGTAGTCCGAGTACTGGGCGTCGTCGCCGAAGCCGTAGTCGATGGTCAGGTCGCCCCAGGTCTGGTAGCCGCCGTGCGCCGCGTCGTCTGTGCCGCCGACGAGGCCGTTGACCTCACCCTGGCTGAGCGTGCCGCCCTGCTGCAGCTTCTTGTTGAGGTTGCGCAGCGTGGCACCGTTCTTGCCCTTGGACTCGATATTGCCGCCGTTGTAGTTCGCGGAGGAGCCGGGACCGCCGGTCCACAGCGTCTCCTCGTTGAAGACGACGTGCTCCTTGCCGACTTCGCCGTAGACGGTGCCGCCGATGCGGCCGTTGCCGATCGGCAGCGTGGCCTGCTGCCACACCTGGTCGGTGTCGCAGTTCGACATGAAACACCAGGTGAAGCCATGGCCACCGGTGAGCTGGCGGAATTCGGTCTTGGAGGCGGGCTGGTTGTACCAGAGCAGGTCGTCCTTGGAGGTGTCGCCGTCGTCGCCGCCGGTGGCATCGGAGACCACGTACACGGTGAACGCGGCGGTGTAGTCGCCGTAGCGGACGGTGATGACGTGCGCGCCCACGCCGTTGGTGTCGAAATCGGCGCCCTCCAGCGTGTAGTCGGAGGCGGCGAGCGCGACCTTGGAGCCGTCGGACATCGTCTTGACGACGACGAGGCCGTCGGCGGAGAACTGCTCGTTCTTGCCGAACTGGTACTTCGTCTTGGTGGGCTGCTTGTCCACCGCGATGCCGGTGACGTAGACGTAGTCGGCGCCCTCGTCGGGCACGGTGAAGGTCAGCGTGGCGGTCTTCGGGCTGGCGGCGCTCACCTTCTCGGTGACGGTCAGCATGTACGTGCCGGCCTTGGCGAAGTGGCCGCCGTCGACGAGCGCGGGGGAGAACTCGTAGCCGTACTGGTCGGCGTTGAGCTCCTGCTCGGAGCCGTCGGAGTAGACGGCCTTCACCGTCATGCCGGTGGCGTCGAACACGTCGCCCTTGCGGTAGTCGGTCTTCGCCGGCGCGGTGACGGCGAGGCCGGCGAGCGCGACGCCGGGCTCGGTCTTGCGGTCCACGGTGACGGTCATCACCGGAGCCATGTCGGCCTTGGCGTTGGTCATGCCGCCGTGCGCGCCTTCGGAGCTGACGAAGCGCACGTCGGCGCCCTTGGTCTCGTTCATCGCGAACGTCACGGAGGTCTTGCCGGCGGCGATCGCCTGCGCCACGATATCGGTGACGTCGACGCTCACCTTGGTGCCGGTGATCTTCATGTCCTTGTCCGTGCCGGCGAGCTTGTAGCCGCCGAGTGCGAACGGTTCGGATTCGACGACGACCGTGCCTTCCGCGGTGGCGTCGAAGTCGGGGCGGTTAGCCCAGGTCGCGTCCTCGACGGCGCAGGAGGCGCCGTTGGTGCACTTGGACGGGTCGATGGCGGTGACCTTGACCGTGTCGGTATCGGTGGCGGCGAAGGAGCCCTTGTACCCGATGTAGGTCAGGTCGATCTTCGCGGACTTGGGCGCGTTGCCCTGGTACTTCGTGAGGTCGAAGCGCAGCAGGCCCATCTTCGCGTCGGTGCCGTCGTTCGTGTCGGTGGACTTGAAGCCTTCGCCGAGCGAGTCGTAGCCGGAGGGCAGCATCGCGCCGACGTAGGTCTTGCCGGAGAAGTTCTGCGTCTTCTCGGTCTTCCACGCCTGCAGCGTCGAGTCGGCGGCGACGTTCACCGTCTCCTCGGCCTGGGCGGTCGTGTCGGACGTTCCGATGACCGCCTCCTTGCTGAGGGCGTCGCCGGAGGCGGCGTCGACCACCTGGATGGTGGCGGTGAGGCCTTCGGCGCTGTCGACCGGGACGCTCACGTCGGCGTCCTGCGTGGCGCCGGGCGCGACGAACGCGGTGGCGGCACCCGTGGAGACCACGGAATCATCGGAGGCGCGCTTCACGGTCAGCACGACCTTCGCATTGACGGCGGCGTCGCCGGAGTTGGTGAGGCGCACGGCCGCGCGGTACGGGGTGCCGCCGGTGAGCTGCGCGGTCACGCCGGCGAACCGCACGCCGAGCGAAGAGCCGGGCGCGGTGATGGAACGCAGGGCGCCGAGGAGGCGCACGTCGCCCCAGTCCGCGGTGACGGTGGAGGGCGCGTCCGACGTGGAGAATTCGATCTTCTTCGCCGTGCTCACGGACACGTCGAAGTCGGCCTTCTGGCCCGCTGCGAGCTGGCGCTCCCAGACGGTCACGCCGTCGGCCTTGATCGTGAACGTGGCGGAGCCGGAGGTGACGGAGGAGTCGAGTCCGGCGACGCCGAGCACGCGGCTGTACTTGCCGTCGGCCTTGGCTTCGGTGCTGGCGTTCGCGCCCTGCGCGACGCCCTTGGCGTAGCTCACGCCGCCGATCGTCACCTGCTTGCCGCCGGCGACGAGGTCGGCGAGGTAGGCGCCGTCCTCGGCGTACTGCGGGGCCTGCGCCTGGTCGTTGCCGTAGACCTCGAGCTCGTTGAGGAACGCGTGCTCGCCGTCCGGCACGTCGGTGAACTCCACCTTGACGGCGCCGGTGTACAGGCCGCCGACGTTCTCCTCGGCGGGGCGGGAGGCGACGGTGTCGGCGGTGTACGAGGAGACCTTCACCCATTCGCCCTTGTCGTTCTGCACGGACAGCGTGTACGGGTACGGGGTCTTGTCGCCGAATCCGAGGCGGATCTTGTACACGTACTGGGCGAATTCGGTGGACAGGACGAACGCCTGGCCGGAGCCGGCGGTACCCGCGATCCATTGGGTGTTCTCGTCGCCGTCGGCGCCGAGCGCGCCCTCATGGCCGGCCTCGGAGCTGGTCGGGCTGGTCGGGCGGTTGAGCGCCTTGTTGGTGTCGCCGTAGGCCATCGGCTCGGGGATCTTCAGACCCGCGGTGGCCCACTGGCCGGCCTCGTAGAAGTTCTTCGGCTCGGTGCCTTCGTTGCCGCCGGTCACGTCCTTCGTGGTGATCTGGAACGTGGCGTCAGGCAGGCCTTCCGCGGAAGCGGTCAGCGTGGTGGTGCCGGAGTAGTAGGAGCGGAACTCGATGGCGGCCTTGCCGTCCTTCATCGAGACGTTCTTGGTGAACTTGTAGGTCTTGCCGCCGGCGAGCACGCCGGGGCCGTCGGTGACCTTAAGGGTCACCTCACGGTTGTCGGAGACCCAGTCGCCGTTGGCGTCCTTCATCGTGACGATGATCTGCGCGTCGGTCTTGCCGTCGTTGGTCAGGGTCTTGGGGGAGTCGGCGGATTCGGCGATCTCCATGTGCGTGGCGGTGCCGGACTTGGAGACTTCCGGCTTGGAGCCGTCGCCCTGGTTCTCGCGGTACCAGTACCACAGGTTCTTCGGCACGCGGAAGTAGTCGATCATGCCCATCTTGGCGAGGTCCTTGCCGCCGACGGTGCCGTGGTCGAAGCCGGCCCACAGGGCGAGGCCCGCGCTGTTCTTGGTGAGCGTGTACTTGCCGTCGTTGTCCTTGTCGAGTTCGCCGTAGACGGACGTGCCGGGCTTGTACTGGGCCTTGTCGTTGACGACGGCGCCCGGGCGATCGATGGTCGGGGAACCGTATTCGGCGACCATGTTCGGCATCCACGTGTTCGGGCACTGGCCGCCGCCGCAGATGCGTCCGCCGTCGCCGTTGTAGCCGGCGACGTCGGCCACGGAGAGCTGGTCGTAGCCTTGGCGCTGCGCGCCGCCCATGCCGGTCTTGCGGGTCGGGTCGAGCTGGTGGGCGAGGTTGCGTTCCTTGTTCACCAGTTCCTTGGCGCGCTGCTGGGTGGCGTCGGAGGTGAAGAACACCTCGTTGCCGGCGGACCAGCTGATCACGGACGGGGAGTTGCGGTTCTCGAGGATCATCTCCTGCATCGCGTCGAGCACGCTCTGGTCGAAGGAGTCCTGGTCGGCGGCGTTCTGCGGGTAGGCGTCGCGCAGCCAGTCGCTGGCCTGGCCGGACGGGTCGTCGTTCTTGCCGGCCTGGCCGCCCATGCCCCAGAACACGTTCTCGGACCAGAACAGGACGCCGAGGCGGTCGCACGCCTCGGCGAACGCCACGTCATGCGGGTAGTGGGAGCCGCGGATGAAGTTCATGCCGGCTTCCTTGATCATCTTCACGTCGCGTTCGAAGCCGGCATCGGTGACGGCGTTGGCCCAGCCGCCGTGGTCCTGATGGACGTTGGCGCCGTTGAGCAGCGTCTTCTTGCCGTTGAGGTAGAAGCCGTCGTTCTTCCATTGCGCGGTGCGGAAGCCGAAGCTGGTCTCGTACTCGTCGACGGTCGCGGCGTCGTCGAGCTTCTCGCTGTCGCCGGCGACCACGGTGGTCTTCACGGTGTACAGGTTCGGGTTCTCGGTATCCCACAGGTCCAGGCCGTCGTACATCTTGCCGGTGTCGCCGAGCCCGCCGCTCGTCGCGTCGAGGGTGGCGGTCTTGCCGGCCTCGATCTTGGTCACCTTGGAGTAGAAGGCGTCCTGGCCGTCCTTGGTCGCGACGGTCTTGCCCTTGGCGTCCACCAGCTCCTGCCTGACCTGCACGTACTGGTCCTTGGCCGCGGCGTTGGTCACGTCGGTGGCGACGCTCAGGTTGGAGCGCTTCGCCTTGAGGTTGGCGGCGAGCGCATCGTCGTTCGGATAGCGGCTGAAGTCGATGTTCTGCGCGCTCGAATCGAACTCCGGGTTGGTCAGCGCCGGGGCCGTGACGAACGTGCCGTAGCGGGCCACGTGCACGGGGGAGGTGAGGCGCAGGTACACGTCGCGGTAGATGCCGCCGCTGAACTGGTGGTCGCCCGCACGCGGCGTGAGGTCCTGCTGCCAGATGTTGTTGACGCGCACGGCGATCTCGTTCGTGCCGGCTTTCAGGTACTTGGTGAGGTCGTAGGCGAAGCCGGAGTAGCCGCCTTCGTGCGTGCCGACCTTCTGGCCGTTCACGTACACGTCGGCGACCTGGAACACGCCTTCGAATTCGATCTCGACCTGGCGGCCGTTCGCGAGCCAGTCGTCGGTCACCTGGAACGCCTTGCGGTACCAGCCGTAGCCGACGTACCAGTTCTGGCCGCCGTTGTCGCCGCCCACCTCGTAGGGCATGTCGAAGTCGTGCGGCAGGGCCACGTCGGTCCATTCCGAATCGTCGTAGCCGGCGGCCTGCGCGCCGGTGACGTCCTGACGGATGAACTTCCATCCGCGGTTGAAGTTGACCTGGTCGCGCAGGTCCTTCTGCGAGGCGTATTTCTCGACGGAGGCGGCCGGTTGCGCCGCCGCGTCGGTTTCGGCGGCGGTGGCCGCGCTCGCCGCGAACGGCATGAGCGTGACCGCCATGCCGGCGGCGACGACGGCCGCCACCGCGCGGCGCGCGAGTTTCCCGATGGGTATCTTCTTCATTGATTGTCCTTGTCTTTCTTCCTGTGAATGCAACCCGTCAGCCGCAACGAGACATCACAGCTCTCGAAGCGGCTCTTGACGCAATATGTGCCACCACACCGTGTCACCGGTTACATGTCAGATTATAGAACACTTTGTGATCGGTTACAACCGCTACGTGACACGGCATACACGTCAAGCGAGAGGACGGGAAAAAGGAGCGTTGGCGGCGGGAAGGAAACCGCCGCCAACGGAAGGAGCGCCGCGCGCGACGCGAAGGAAGAACCTCGCGCGCGACGGGATTGTCACTGTTCGCGCTTCGCCCTAAGGAGGAGGGAGGCGCCCGCGATCAGCGACACGATGGAGAGTCCGAGGACCGGCAGCACGGCGCTGCCCGTGGCGGACAGGTGCTTCTTCGTGCCGGAGTCGTTGGACTGGTTCTTGCCGCCGGTGAGCGTTCCGCTGCCGTTGCCGCTGCCGGACGGCTGGGAAGGCTGCGACGGGTTCGGTTTGGACGGTTCGGACGGGTTCGACGGGTTGCCGGGGTTGTCCGGGTCGGTCGGGTTGCCGGGGTTGTCCGGATCCGGCACGGCCTTCTCCTTGACCGTCACCGTGCGGGTGACGGTGGCCGTGTTGCCGGACTTGTCGGAGACCGTGTAGGTCAGCGTGTAGTCGCCGGCCTTGGAGGTGTCGACCGTGCCCTGCACGGTGATCTGGCCCGTCAGGTCGCCGTCGACGTCATCGGTGGCGGTCACGCCGGCCATCGGGTCGAAGGAGGCGCCGTAGTCGAGCGTCACGTCATCCACGCCGGAGATGACCGGCTTGGTGGTGTCTTTCGGTGCTTCCTTGTCGCTGGACAGGTCGACGCCGGTGTAGGTCATCGTGGCGCCGGCCTTGCCGTTGTTGGCCTCGGCGACGACGCCCGTGTCGAGCGCGTCGTCCGCGCCCTGCACGGCGACGGTGCCGACGCTGACGAACGTGCCGTCGGCGGCCTTGTAGAAGCCCTCCAGGGTGTTGGCGTCCTTGCGGGTCACGCGGATGGTTACCGGGGTGCCGCCGCTCACGGTCTCGGAGGTGACGGCCGTGTTCTTGTCGCCTGCCTCCCAGTCGATGTAGCCGTTGCCGTCGGTGTCGTTCTGCCAGAACAGGCCGTTCTTGCTCAGCAGCAGGAAAGCGTAGCCCTTGGCGGAGTTCTGGCCGTCGGCGGACAGATCGTTGCGCACGACGATGCCGGCGCGGGCGTCGGAGTTGCCGCCGGCGTCGAAGCCTGAGACGGTGGCGGTGAGGGAGTCGCCGGTCTTGAGCGCATCGGCGCGGTAGGCGGCGGTGTACTCGTTCTTGTTGGTCCATGCGCCGCCGTTCGCGCCGTCGGTGATGGCGAAGCCGTAGTCCTTGGCGGTCGTGGAGGTCTGGCAGACGGTGCCGGCGTCATTGCCCATCGTGGTCGCGGACCACGGGCTCTTGACGGTCGGGCAGTTCGGATCCTCGGGCGCTTCGGTGAGACGCCAGGCCTGGCTGCCGGCGCTGGTGGAGCGCTTGGCCACGGCCTTCACGCCGTCGAGGTCGAGGGTCTTCACGGTCTTCTTGTTGAGCAGACCGAAGGTGGCGCCGTCCTCGGAGTTGAGAATCCACACAGCCGACGGGTCGCTCTTCGCGGCGTCGACGGTCTTGTCGGCGAGTGTCACGGCCGCGGTGTCGCCGCTGGTCGGATCGTCGCCCTGTGCGGTGAGCACCTTGCCGTCCTTCGTGCTGATGACGTAGGCGCGGTCGGACGGGCGGGAGGTGGAGGCGGGCACCTGGGTGAAGGTGAAGGTCTGCTGGTCCGCGAGATCGTCGGAACGCTGCTTGAGGCTCAGGGTGCCGTCGGAGGCCGCGGTGAGCGCGCGGTTGCCGTTCTTGTCCATCAGCGGGTAGGACGCGCCGTCCTTGATCTGCACGGCGTCGGTGGAGACGCCGGAGACGCCGGTCACGACGATCGTGGTGACGGACTTGGCGGGCACGTTCACGGTGACGGACTTGGACGCCGCGTCGACGGCCACGTCGTTCGCGTCGTCGTGCACGAGCGTGTTGGAGGTCGGGTCGCCGCCGGACTTGTCGGCCGCGGTGGTCGCGTAGGTCTTGGCGACGGCGTTCGCGTCGATCGCGCCGAAGCCGGCAAGGTTGACGGTGGTGGCGCGCGCGGAGCCGGACGTGTTGGAGACGACGAGGCGCAGGCTCTTGTCGGAGGAGCGCACGGCGGCGGTCGCGTCGTTGCTGTCGGTGGCGATCACGTGGTCGCCGGCCTGGATGAAGCGCGTGTAGTTCTTGAACACGTTGAACTTGGAGTTGGTCTGCGTGGTGCAGGCGGGCACGTCGTTCGCGACCTTGCCGTCGGCGTTCACGCCGCCGTACAGGTTGTTCACGCGGCGCTTGGAAGCGAAGACGGACTGGCCGTTCTCCTTGGTGTAGGTCTGGCAGTCGAAGTCGATGTAGATGGAGCCCCAGTTGAGGTTCTCGCCGCCGTGGGCCTTGTCCTGCTCCATGTTGTAGTAGTCCTCGACGGGCTGCCACAGCACCCACGAGTTCGGCTCGTAGTTGCGCATCTGCGTGTTGACCTGGGCGGCGAAGTTGAGGGCGCGCTCGAAGCTGTACGGGTCGAATCCGCCGGAACCGAGGTCGCCTTCGAACTCGCTCATCATGAGCGGCTTGCCGGTGGACTTGGCGAAGTCGCGGATCCACTGGGCGTAGGTCTGGTCGCCGTAGCCGTGGGTGTTGAACTGGCCGAGCTCGGTGTCCCAGTTCGAGGTGTTCTTCAGGTAGCCGTTGCCGTTGTCGATGGAGCCGGAGATCTCACGCTGGAAGTTCACCGAGTTGGAGGCGTCCATCGCGGAGACGAGCTGCTTGCCGTCGGTGGTGGCGGTGAGTCCCTGGGCGTCCATCGCCTCGCGCAGCGCCTTGATGAGGTAGGTCTGCTGGCTGGACTTGACGGACATGCCTTCCTGACGGCCGCTCGGGTTGGAGGCACTGCCCTGCGTGATCCAGCAGTTGGTGCAGTCGTTCGGCTCGTTGAGCGGCTCGACGGTGTCGGGCGTGATGCCGTAGGTGTCCTTGAGGTACTTGGCGACGCGGGCGAGGTACTTGGCGAACTTGACGGTGGCGTTGGTGTCGGAGTCGGCCGCTTCGGTGCCGTCGCCGGCGAGCTGGTCGTCGGTGCTGCCCTTCCAGTGGCCGGAGACGTAGCCGGAGTTGGTCATGAAGTAGGGCGCGGAGTTGGAGAACAGCTCCCAGTTGGCGACCTGCTTGTTGTCGGTGAGCTTCTGGAGCCACCAGCGCTGGGACTGGTCGGCGTCGAAGTCGTAGCTCGAGTCGTCGTCCGGGTTCCACGCCTTGAGCATGGCGTCCTTGTTCGCGTAGGTGGTGGCGGTGCCGCCGTAGAGCGTATCGCTGTGGCCGTCGCCTTCGGGGTTGGCCTTCCACCAGCCTTCGACGGCCGCGCCCTGGCGCAGGTAGTCGGTGGTGTCGGAGGCGTTGCCGCCGCCGATGTTGTAGCGCACGGTCTGCAGATCGAGGCCGTCCTTGCTGAACAGCAGGTCGTAGAAGTCGTTCGCGAGCTGCTTGGCCTGCGCGTTGTCGCTCAGCGCGTAGTGGCCGGTCGCGTTGGCGTACCACGCCAGCGACGTGCCCCAGCCCTTGAAGGTGTCGGACTGGTACCACGGGTTCGGGGTGATGGTCTGCGTTTCGGCGGCAGTGGCGGCGGTCGGCAATGCGCACGCCACCATGGTCGCCGCCCCTGCGGCGATCGCCGCGATCTTACGGGCTATCCTCATCCTGTCTTTCCTCCTTGAATCTGCGTCATCATTGATAGCGCAAACATTTCTTTGTGCGGAAAACTCAATCGTCATCGTTCATTCATTGCGCCGAATACGCCTGCAACACCGACGGCGAACGGCTCACGCAACCACGATTGTGTTACCGGTTACTTATGGTAACATACCTCGTGTGCAACCGGTAACATATTGACATCGTCGACGTGTCGACCTACCCGCCGCCATCCGAAACGGACAGGGCGGACGCTACTGTGGACAGTCGAAATGCGGTGCCGGCGGCATCATCGACCGACCGGAACCACTCCACACGGGAACGCAAACACACATGAGCACCATCACCGACCACGACCGCGGGACCGGCCGCCGCGCCACCATCGCCGACGTCGCCGCGGCGGCCGGCGTCACCAAGACGACGGTGTCGCGCTACATCAACAAACGCGGCTACGTGTCCAAGGCGACCGCGGACCGGATCGTCAAGGCGATGAGCGACCTGCGCTTCACGCCGAACCGCACGGCGCGATCGCTCGCCACGCAACGCACCCACGTGCTGCTCTACGTCATCCGCGGCGAACTCTCGCTCATCACGCAGGACCCCGGACTGAGCCGGCACTACGCGGCCGCGACCGCCGCCGCCGCGGACCACGACTACCAGATGCTGTGCATGACCGTGAACGACGCCAACGCGGCGAAACGACTCGGGCGGCTCGTCGACGAACGGTTCGCGGACGGCTATCTGTACTTTCCCGGCAACGGCGACGACCCGCTGCTCGACACGTTCGCGCAGGGACCGTCACCGGTCGTCACCGCCGGCGACTGGAACATCCACTCGCCGAACGTCCACGCCGTCGTCAACGACAACCGCGCGGCCATGCGCGACGTCACCCGCTACCAGCTGAAGCGCGGGAGGAGGCGGCTCGTCTACGTCTCCGGGCCGGAGACGATCCGCTTCGCACGCCAACGTCTGCAGGGATTCCGCGACGCGGTCGCCGAGACGGACGACGCCGTCGAGGTCGCGGTGACGCACGCCGCGGACTGGAGTCTGGACGGCGCCGAAGCGGCGTGGGAGGAACTGCGTCCCCTGTTGTCCGGAAACCACGGCGACGGACGAGACGAAAGCCGGAATGACGACGGGCACGGCGGCGTTGGCGTCGACGGCATCGTCGCCGCCAACGACCCGCTCGCGGCCGGCGTCATCCGCCACCTGCAGGAGGACGGGTACCGCGTGCCCGACGACATCGCCGTCACCGGATTCGACAACGCCGAGATCTCGCGCACCTGCGACCCGGCGATCACCACCGTCGACCAGGATCTCGCACGATTCGGCGCCACGATGTCCGAAACCCTCATCGCCGCGATCAACGGACAGGCCCCGGAAGGCCCCACCCCAGTCCCCACCACCCTGGTGATTCGCGAATCCGCGTGATGAGGCGGTGTCTGAGAATCGGCCCCCTCTGACGAGGGGGCTGTCAGCCGCAGGCTGACTGGGGGAGAGACCCCCTCAGTCCGGCCTACGGCCGGCCAGCTCCCCCCTGAAAGGGGAGCAAGGGATTGGGATTGACATGCGCTTCGCGCATGGCCGTTTCCCTGCGCCCCCCCCCTTCAGGGGGAGCTGTCGCGCAAAGCGCGACTGAGGGGGTATCCGCCGTCTTGGCCCCCTCTGACGAGGGGGCTGTCCGCGAAGCGGACTGGGGGAGAGATACCCCGCGCAGATCATCACACAAGGAAAAGGCCGGACTCCCGCGAACGGGAGCCCGGCCTTGATGTGAAGGAGGATTCAGGAGAAGTCTTGGATCATCGGTCTCAGCGGACCGATTTCCGGGGAATCAGTTCCGGGGAATCAGCCCTCCTTGACGGTGAAGCCCTGATCGGTGCCGTACTTGACCAGCGCCTTCTGGAAGGCGGCGAGGCCCTTCGGCAGGGTCGTGGACTTGTCGGTGTAGGCCTTGCCCACGTAGTCGCCGTAGATGGTGTTGGCCTGGCCGGCGTAGGGGAGGAACTGGAAGGATTCGGTCACCTGGTCGGCGGCCTCGGCGAGCACCTGGTTGTAGTCCTGGTCGCCGAAGTAGGCGCGCACCTCATCGGAGCCCTTGAGGAAGTCGGCGTCCTTGAGCGTGGCCTTGTCGGCCGGGAAGGCGCCGCCGTCGGTGCGAATCTTGATGCCTTCCTTGCTGTGGTTGGCGAACTCGATGAACTTGTACGCGGCGTCCTGGTTCTTGGAGGCGGCGGTCACGGCCAGCGCGGAGCCGCCGTTCTCGCCGTTGGACGGCTTGGAGGCGTCCCAGTTCGGCTGCAGGGCGACGCGCATGTTGCCCTTGGCGGCCGCGGAGTTGGAGACCAGGTTGGCGGGCATCCACGCGCCCTCGAAGATGGAGGCGATGGTGCCGTCGCCGATGCCGCGGTTCCACTCGTCGGCCCAGGTGGCGACCTTCGTGTTGATGAGGTCCTCGTCGATCATCTTCTGCCAGAAGTCGGCGACGGTCTTCACCTGCGGATCGGACGTGAAGTTGATGGTGACGTTCTCGCCCTTGGACTCGTACGGCTTGGCGCCGGCCTGCCACAGGAACGCGGTCATGACCTTGATGTCGCCCGCGTCGGCGGTGATGTAGTAGTTGTCGCCGAGGGCGCGGATCTTCTTGGCGTCCTGGTAGTACTCGTCCCACGTCTTCGGGGCCTCGGTGATGCCGGCCTTGTCGAACGTGGCCTTGTTGTAGAACATGGCCTGCGGACCGGAGTCCATCGGCAGCGCGTAGACGCCGTCGTTGAGGCTCACCGAGTTCCAGGTGCCCGGCGTGTAGAACTTGTCGTAGCCGGAGGTCTTGTCCTTGATGTTGGCCAGCTGGCTCTGCTCGCCGATCACGAACTGCGGGATGGTCATGTATTCGAGCTGGACGATGTCCGGGATGCCGCTGCCGGCCTGAATCGCGTTGTTCAGCGAGGTGACGGTGGTGTCCGCCTTGCCGGTGTTGTTGAAGTCGATCTTGATGTTCGGGTACTTCTTCTCGAACGCCTTGATGACCGGCTTGAGCGTGGGCTCCCATGCCCACAGGTTCAGCGTGACGTCGCCGTTCGCGTCGCCGGCGGAACCCTGATCGGAGCCGCCGCACGCGGCCACGGAAACCAGCATCGCCGCGGCGCCAACCACCGCCACGGTCTTCTTCAGCGAGAACTTCATGTCAATCGCCTTTCTCTTCCTTGAGGCTTCGGCCGACACTCTCGTGTGACCGATTACGCTTCCGTAGTATACACTGAAGTGTGACCGGTCACACGTGCGTGCGTGTCGCATCGACGAGGAGCGAGAGCGCGCGGGAGCGAAGGCGCGGGAAAGGAATCACCTACGATGGCTTACATGACAGCAGCACCCAAACGGGCCACCATCCGCGACGTGGCGCGGATCGCCGGCGTCTCCTACGGCACGGTCTCGCGCTACCTCAACGGCAACGAGCACGTCTCCAAGGACGCCGCCGCGCGCATCTCGGCCGCCATCAAGGAGGCGCACTACACGCCGAACAACGCCGCCCGCTCGCTCGCCCAGCAGCGCACGCAGACCATCGCGCTCATCATCCAGGTCGAGGCGAACGAGACGCTCGTGCAGGCCAGCGTCTCCGAGGCGATGGCCGGCGCCAACCAGGTGCTCGGCGACGCCGGCTACCAGATGGTCACCCTCATCGCGAACTCCGCGGACTCGACGAAGCGCATCACGCAGCTCGTCAACAGCGACTTCGCCGACGGCTACCTGCTGTTCTCGCTGAGCGAGGACGACAGCCTCGCCAACGCCTTCCTGAACGTCCGGCGGCCGGTCGTGCGCGCCGAGGTGAGCGACCGCGGCGACCTGCCGTACCCGGCCATCGACTTCGAGAACAGGGAGGGCCAGCGCGCGATCACGCGCTACGTGCTGGAATCCGGGCGCAACCGTCTCGTCTACGTGTGCGGCCCCGGCTATTCGCCCACGGCCGGCAACCGTCTCGACGGGTTCCGCGACGCGGTGGGCGACGCCTACGACGATCGCCGCGTGTACTACGCCGACGATTGGGAGATCACCAGCGGCGAGATGGCGGCCGTCGCGTTCCAGCCGATGCTGGACGACATCGACGGATTCGTCTGCGCCAACGACAGCATCGCCATCGGCGTCATCAACCAGCTCACCCGTCTCGGACGCCGCGTGCCCGACGACATCGCCGTCACCGGATTCGACGATTCGCCGCTCGCCCTGCTCACCAATCCGAAACTCACCACGGTGCGGCAGGATTCGCAGCTGCACGGCCGCGAGATGGCCGAGACGCTGCTGCGCATGCTGCACGGCGACGACGTCCCGTCCTACTACGTGAAGCTCCTCCCCACCTCGATCATCACCCGCCAGTCCGCGTAGTGAAACCCCCTCAGTCCGGCCTGCGGCCGGCCAGCTCCCCCTGAAGGGGGCGCAAGGGATTGACATGCGCTTTGCGCATGACCGTCTCCCTGCGCCCCCTTTCAGGGGGAGCTGTCGCGTTTCACGCGACTGAGGGGGTCATCGCGTCATCGTCGGTCAGTCGCGACGACGGAGGGCGAACAGCGCGACGGCGGCGAGCGCGAGCAGCGCGGTCACGCCGGCCGCGAGCGCGACGGCGGAGCCGGTCGCGGAGAGGCCGGAACCGGAGCCGTTGGCGGCGTTGCCGGATGTCGCGGAATTGCCGGAGTTACCGGAATTGCCGTTGACGGAACCGGAACCAGCGTTACCGGAGTCACCCGCGTTGCCACCATTACCGCCGTTGCCGCCCTCGCCGGACGGCTGCGCCTTGACCTTGACCGTGAAGGTGGCGGGCTTGAGGTTCTTGCCCGCGTCCTTGCCGGTGTAGGTGGCGGTGACGGTGACCGCGTCCGCGGCCTTGGCGGAGCTGAAACCGGTGAGCAGGTACTCGTCGGCGGTCAGCACGCGCGTGGTCTTGTCGGACAGGGTGGCGGTCACTTCGAGGCCGGCCGGGTCGAACGCGTCGCCGACCGTGTACTCGGTCTTCGCGGGCTTCCTGGTCACGGCGATGGACGTGACGGTGGCCTGCTCGGGCGTCACCGCCTTCGCCTTGACGGACACCTCGAAGGAGGCGGTCTTCGTGGCGTCGTCCTTGAGGGCGACGGTCACGGTGACCTTCCTGCCGGCGAGCGCCTCGGCGAACGGCTTGGTCAGGTCGACCGCCTTGCCGTCCGGGTCGGCGCCGGTCAGCGTGTAGCCGTCTTCCGTGACGTCGGCCGTCTTGCCGTCGGACAGGGTCTTCGCGACCTTGAGGCCGGACGCGGAGAAGGTGTCGCCGACCGCGTAGTCGGTCTTGGCCTCGCCGGCGTCCACCGTGATGCCGGTCACGGTCGGCTCGGGTTCGGGCTCGCCCTTGGCGGTCACCGTGGTGCCGTCGAAGATGGCGGTGTAGTCGCCGCGGCCGTTGTTCGACGTGGCGAAGACGCCCACGTCGAGCTTGTCGGCTGCGTCGGAGCCGAGCGTGGCCGTGCCGAGGCTCTTCCACTCGGACGCGGAAGCGCCGGCGAGACGGTAGAAGCCCTCGATCTCGGTCGCGCTGGTGCGCACGAGCTTGAGCGCGATCGGGGTATCGACCGAGGTGACGGCGTCGGTCGCCTTGGCGGATTCCTTGTCGATGTAGCCGTTGTTGTCCGAATCGGTCTGGAAGTAGCTGCCCTTGAGGCTGGCGACGAGCAGCGCGTAGCCGCGGGCCGTGCCGCGGCCGGACGCGCTCAGATCGTTGCGCACGATGATGCCGGCGCGCGGGTCCTCGTTGTTGCCGGCCTGGGACGAGACGATGGTCGTCTCGATGGAGTCGCCGACGCCCAGCTTGGCGGGCTGGTAGATGGTGGTCAGGTTGTCCTTGTTCGTCCACGCGCCGGTGTTGGAGGCGTCGGTGATGCGGAACAGCCCGTCGGTCTCGCCCTGCGCGAACGCGCCGGCGTTGCCCCAGCTCGTGGTCTTCCACGGGTCGGAGACGGCCTTCGCGCCTTCGGTGGTCGAGGTGTAGCGAACCGTGTACACGCGGGTCTTGGCCGGGTCCGTCTTGGAGGCGACCGTGATGATCGCGCGCGCGATGTTCGCGTCGACGCTCACCGTCGTGTCGGCAGCGTTCGCGGCGACCGCCTTGACGGTCGGGACCTTGCCCCACACGCCGGTGTCGACCGTGTAGGAGGTGGTGCCGCCGTTGAACCCGTCGATGGCCTTGCCGTCGACGGTGATCGAGGCGAGGTTCAGCGGGTTGTCGGCGGACTGCTCCCAGTAGCTCACGTCCCAGCCGTCGCCGTACGTGGCCGGATCCTGGGTGGCCGGGTTCTGCATGGTCAGCGCGCCGGTGGTCTTGTCGATGGTGATCGGCAGCCACACGTACGTGGAGTCGGACTTGCCGGAATCCCAGCGGTCGCCGATGTAGATGAACTTGCCGGGCTGGATCTGGAACACGGAGGCGGTCTGCGAGCCGAACGTCGTGCCGCGGGTGTCGCCCACGGAGAGCAGGCCGTCCGCGCCTTCCGGCAGGTTCGCGAAGTTCGTGTTCTCGTACTGGTCGTCGGCCTTGACGCCGCGGATCCAGGATCCGAACACCGAGTCGGCCGTGTAGTAGGTCTGCTTGTTCGGGGCCCAGCCGGTGGCGCCGGAGGCGATGATGTAGTACTTGCCGTCGGCCTTGAACATGGCGGGGGCCTCGAGCATGCCGCGGTCCTTGACGATCACGAAGTCCTGTCCCGCGACCGGGGCACCTTCGCCGCCGTCGGCCAGCGTGTACGGGTATTCGCCGTTCTCGGAGTACTGCAGGTCGATGTCCTTGACCTTCGACGTGTCCTTCGTGGTCTTGACCACGTTGGTGTAGTCGTCGTTCAGCTTGGCGATGTACAGCGTGCGGTTCTCCTCGGAGGAGCACACGAGGTACGCGGTGCCGTCGTCGTCCTGGAACACGGTCATGTCGCGCGAGCCGCCGGGCACGGCAGCCTTGTGGCCGGTCGTGTAGTCCTCGCGGTTCGGCAGACGGAACGCGCCGGTCAGCTTGAACGGGCCGGTGGGGGAGTCGGAGACGGCCACCGCGGCCAGCGAGCGCGCGTAGTTGGAGGTCGACGCGACGGTCGGGGAGCCGTCGGCGTGCCACCACATCACGTACTTGCCGGTCTTCGCGTTGTACAGCACCTTCGGACGCTCGAAGATGGCGTTGGCGGTGTCCTTGACGCCGTCGCCGTCCTCGTCGGTGTTGGTGTTGAGGTAGAACGCGATCTTCTTGGCCTTGGCCTCGTCGAACGTGCCGTCCGCCTTCTTCAGGCCGTACAGGTCGGTGAAGTAGCTGTCGTCGGCGAGCTCGCCGTCATAGTAGATGGAGCGCATCGCGACGCCCTTGTCCACCCAGTTCATGCCGTCGGTGGAGCGGTAGACGTGCACGCCGTGCGAGTTGTAGTAGCCGGAGGAGCGGTCCTCGCCGTACCAGTAGTAGACGGTCTGGCCGTTCTCCTGGACGGGCACGACCTGTCCACCGTGCGCCTGGATGTGGTGGCCGGTGGTCGCCTCGTCGGAGTCCTTCGCGTACCAGAGCGGCTGGAAATAGTTCTTGTCCTTCGAGCCGGGATCGGCGATCGCCTCGAACTTCGTGTACGTCGGCACCTTGTCGGTGGCCGGCACATCCGTCGCCGGCGGATTCGGCTTGGTCGTCTCCTGCGCTGCGACCACGGTCTCCGCAGACACAGCGGCAGGTGCGGTCTGATCCGCCTGGGCGCTCAGAGGCAGGGCGAGCACGCCGGCCGACAGCAGTGTGGCCGCCGCGATTCCCCCTCCGAACAGTTTCCTGATGATCATGAAAGATCCTCCTTGTTCCTTCCTCGTCATCGAATCGTGCCGGCACCGGACATATCCTTCCCATGTCCGCGTTGATACCGCGCGAATGATAACGCAACCAACAATGGTTGCCCTTATCATAACCCAATATTGTGACCGCTTACAACCCTGCTATTTCGCCGAATCACACATTCCCCATACCTTGTTCTCCTTCAGGGGGAACCGTCCGGCTTCGCCGGGCTGAGAAGCATCCTCGGAGGAGGGCACCCCTCGATAGCCGATTCGTCCTGATTCACGCCGAGGGACAGGCATCTTGCCCCTCGGTGAGGAATCGTTCCGAATCTTCGTCGAGAGACGCATTTCCTTGTCCCTCAACGCGAAATCACATGTCATTCACGCCGAGGGGCAAGAATCGCCAACGAACCCGATCGCCACAAATCACCAAAACCCTTGTTTTCCAACGATTCCGCGCACCACCGATACCGCCCACGCCGCCGGGCGCCGCCCCTCGACGCGAAATCACCTGCGAATCGCGTCGAGGGGCAAGAAAACTTGTCCCTCGACGCAAGTTCAGACCGATTCCTCGCCGAGGGGCAGGATTTCGGCTGAACGATTGTCCCTCGACATGGAAACACCCCCGGTTCTCATCGAGGGACGAACGGACAGGCTGCACCATGCCGCGGAGGAGCGATCGGCGGACTTCCTTCCGCAATTTCAGGCCCCCCTCAGTCGGCTTCGCCGACAGCTCCCCCAAGCATGGGGGAGCAGGCATCCCCGCCACCCCTTATGCCCCAATACGACCTACGCACACACCCCACACGCCCTACGCATGCCCACGCACACAACCCCACACACACCACGCACGCGCACATGTACACACACGCACATGCACACACGCACCCCCAGTCGCGCTTTGCGCGCCAGCTCCCCCTGAAGGGGCGCAAAATACAGCGCAAAATACAGACACGCCCTCCCCACACAGCCCACATACGACGAAGGGCCCGCCGAAGCGGGCCCTTTGCGTTGCGAAACCGGTCGGATACCGGCCTATCCGTCAGCCGGCGATCAGTCGTCGCCGAGCGTCACGTGGACGCCTCCGACGAGGGAGCTGACGACGTTGTAGATCGCGGCGACGACCACGGTGAGGATCGTGACCAGCACGATCTCGACGATGGAGAAGATCGTCACGGCGGACAGGACGGTGGGCAGGGAGAACACCTGCGCCAGGTTGAAGCCGTCCGCGTTGAGGCCGGTGGAGGCGACGATCTGCGTGATCTGGTCGAACACGCCGACCACGTTGAGCAACAGCCAGACGAGGGCCGCGGCGATGATCTGGATGAGCGCGCCGGCGATGGACATCATGAACGACACCTTCGCCACGCTCCACACGTTGAGTCGCGTGAGGGACAGGTTCATGCGGCGGGCGCGCGGGGTGCCGCGGCGCACGGCCGGACGGACCTTGATGCCGCCGGAGACGCCGGCGGACGGCTGCGCTTTGGATTCGGCGTGCTCGCGTGCCTGGGATTCATCGATCAGCGGCTTGTTGGATACGGAACGGGCCACGCGCGGCGCATGCTCCTGCTCGGCTTCGGGCCGCTCGGGCAGCTTCACTTCCGGCACGCGCTCCTCGTGCAGCTCTTCTTGGTTGTCGCTCATGTTGCTCCTTCACGATTCGCTGAATCTCTAGAGAGACTAGCAATCTTCGCAGACGATTACGCCTGCTCCGGCCCGTTGTTCACAGTCTCCGCGCCGGCCGCCTCGACGGCGGCGCCGGCGGCGGAGTCGGCGGTCGTTTCCGCGGCGTCCGTCGCGTCCGCGCCGACGGGCGTCTGTCCGTCGGCGGGCTGCTCCTCGTCGTCCGTCTCCTCGTTGCGCGCGATGGAGATGATCTCGTCGCCCTTGTCGGGCTTGGCGAGCGTGACGCCCTGCGTGTTGCGGCCGGTGCGCTTGACCTCGGCCACGGCGGAGCGGATCACCTTGCCGGACTTCATGATGGCGAGCACCTGGTCGTCCTCGGAGACGACGACCGCGCCGACCAGAGAGCCGCGTCCCTCGGCGAGCTGCACGGCCTTGATGCCGAGGCCGTTGCGGCCCTGGAGACGGTACTCGGAGATCGCGGAACGCTTGGCGAAGCCCTCGTTCGTGACGACGAGCAGGTCCTTGTCGGTCTCGGACGGCACGACGTCCATCGCGAGCAGCTCGTCGCCGTCGCGGAACTTCATGCCCTGCACGCCGGCGGTCTGGCGGCCCATCGGGCGCAGCTGGGCGTCGTCGGCCTGGAACTTCAGGCTCATGCCGAGCTTGGAGACGAGGATGATGTCGTCCTCGGCGTTGCACAGCGCGGCGCCGATCAGCTCGTCCGCGGCGTCGCCGTTCTCGTCGGCCATGAGGCGCACGGCGATGAGTCCGCCCTGACGCGGCGAATCGTATTCGGACAGCGCGGTCTTCTTCACCTTGCCGGAACGCGTGGCGAGCACCAGGTACTTGGCGACCTCGTAGTTCGGGATGGACAGCACGGCCTGGATGCTCTCGTCCGGGCCGAACTGCAGCAGGTTCGCCACGTGCTGGCCCTTCGAGTCGCGCGAGCCCTCGGGCAGCTCATACGCCTTGAGGCGGTACACGCGGCCCTTGTTCGTGAAGAACAGCAGCCAGTTGTGCGTGGACGTGAGGAAGAAGTGGTCCACCACGTCGTCCTCGCGCAGCTTGGCGCCCTTGATGCCCTTGCCGCCGCGGTGCTGCGCGCGGTATTCGTCGGCCTTGGTGCGCTTGACGAAGCCGGAGTGCGTGACGGTGACGACCACGTTCTCCTCGGGGATCAGGTCCTCCTCGGTCATGTCGCCGGAGAACGGCAGGATGCGCGTGCGCCGGTCGTCGCCGTACTTGGCGACGATCTCGTCGAGTTCGTCGCCGACGATCTTGCGCTGGCGTTCCGGCTTGGCGAGGATGTCCGCGTAGTCGGCGATCTTGCGCATGAGCTCGTTGTGCTCGTCGAGGATCTTCTGCCGTTCGAGGGCGGCGAGGCGGCGCAGCTGCATCGCGAGGATCGCGTCGGCCTGCACCTGGTCCACGTCGAGCAGCTCCATCAGGCCGGTGCGCGCGGCGTCGGCGTCGGGGGAGCGGCGGATCAGGGCCACGACCTCGTCGATCATGTCGAGGGCCTTGAGGTAGCCCTGCAGGATGTGGTCGCGCTCCTCGGCCTCACGCTTGAGGTACGCGGTGCGGCGGGCGATCACGTCGAGCTGGTGGGCGACCCAGTGGCGCACGAACGCGTCGAGGGAGAGCGTGCGCGGCACGCCGTCGACGAGCGCGAGCATGTTCGCGCCGAACGTCTGCTGCAGCTGGGAGTGCTTGTACAGGTTGTTGAGCACGACCTTCGGCACGGCGTCGCGCTTGAGCACGAGCACGAGGCGCTGGCCGGTGCGGCCGGACGTCTCGTCGCGCATGTCGGCGATGCCCTGGATCTTGCCGTCGCGCACGGCCTCGCGGATGGACACGACGAGACGGTCCGGGTTCACCTGGTACGGCAGTTCGGTGACGACCAGGCACATGCGGCCCTTGATCTCCTCGGTGTTCACGACGGCGCGCATCGTGATCAGGCCGCGGCCGGTGCGGTACGCCTGCTCGATGCCCTTGTGGCCGAGGATCGTCGCGCCGGTCGGGAAGTCGGGGCCCTTGATGCGGGCGATGAGCGCGTCGAGCAGCTCCTCGCGGCTCGCGTCCGGGTGGTCGAGCGCCCAGTGCACGCCGTCCGCCACCTCGCGCATGTTGTGCGGCGGGATGTTCGTCGCCATGCCGACGGCGATGCCGGACGAGCCGTTGCACAGCAGGTTCGGGAAGCGCGCGGGCAGCACGGTCGGCTCCTGCGTCTTGCCGTCGTAGTTGGGCACGAAGTCGACGGTCTCCTTGTCGATGTCGCGCACCATCTCCATCGACAGCGGCGCCATGCGGCACTCGGTGTAACGCATGGCGGCGGCCGGGTCGTCGCCGGGGGAGCCGAAGTTGCCCTGGCCGTCGACGAGCATGTAGCGCATCGACCACGACTGGGCCATGCGCACGAGGGTGTCGTAGATCGCGGAGTCGCCGTGCGGGTGGTACTTGCCCATCACGTCGCCGACGACGCGGGAGCACTTGTTGTAGCCGCGGTCGGGGCGGTAGCCGCCGTCGTACATCGCGTAGATCACGCGACGGTGCACGGGCTTGAGGCCGTCGCGCACGTCCGGGAGGGCGCGGTCCACGATGACGCTCATCGCGTACGCGAGGTACGACTCGCGCATCTCGACCTGGAGGTCCTTGCGCTGGATGCGTTCGCCGGTCATCAGGCCGTAGTCGGTGTTGTCGGCCTCCTGCGGGCTCAACGGCTCCATCGAGCCGTCGCCGGTCGGCTGGCCGTCGATCTGCCCCTCATTCAGGCCGTCATCGTTGTTGTTCTCATCTGCCACTTACGTTTCCTTTGTCTTCGATTCGCTCCCGTGAAGGAAGCTGTCAGCTGCCCTGCGATTTGCTCCCCCTAAAGGGGGCGCAAAGTTCTGCGGTCCCCGCGCTACGCGTCGATCCAGGCGGCGTTGCGGGCGTTGCGCTGGATGAAGAGGCGGCGGGGTTCGACCTCGTCGCCCATGAGCATCGAGAACGTCTCGTCGGCCGCGGCGGCGTCCTCGATCTGCACCTGCTTGAGCACGCGGTGCTCCGGGTCCATGGTCGTCTCCCACAGCTCCTGGTAGCTCATCTCGCCCAGACCCTTGTAGCGCTGGATGCCTTCGCCCTTCGGCAGCTGGCGTCCCTTCGCCTTGCCTTCGGCGAGCACGCGGTCGCGCTCGGAGTCGGTGTACACGAAGTCGTGCGGGCCCTTGGTCCACTTGAGGCGGTACAGCGGCGGCATGGCCACGTACACGTATCCGGCGGTGATCATCGGGCGCATGTAGCGGAAGAACAGGGTGAGGTTCAGCGTGGCGATGTGCGCGCCGTCCACATCGGCATCGGCCATGATGATGACCTTGTGGTAGCGCACCTTCGACAGGTCGAAGTCCTCGCCGTAGCCGCCGCCGACCGCGGTGATCAGCGATTCGATGGTGTCGGACTTCATCATGCGGTCGAGGCTGGCGCGCTCGGTGTTGAGGATCTTGCCTCGCAGCGGCAGGATGGCCTGCGTGATCGGGTTGCGCCCCTGAATCGCGGAGCCGCCTGCGGAGTCGCCCTCCACGATGAACAGCTCGCACTCCTCCGGGTTCGAGGACTGGCAGTCCTTGAGCTTGTCCGGCATGCCGGCCGACTCGAAGATCGACTTGCGGCGCGTGTTCTCGCGCGCCTTCTTCGCGGCCAGACGTGCGCGGGACGCCTCGATGGCCTTCTGGATGATGTTCTTCGCCTCGCCCGGATGCGCGTCGAACCAGTCGCCGAGCTTGTCGGTCATGACGCGCTGCACGAAGGTCTTCGCCTCGGAGTTGCCGAGCTTGGTCTTCGTCTGGCCTTCGAACTGCGGGGTGGTGAGCTTGACGGACACCACGGCCGTCAGGCCTTCGCGCACGTCGTCGCCGGACAGGTTCTCGTCCTTGTCCTTGAGGATGTTCTTCTCGCGCGCGTAGCGGTTGACGAGCGAGGTGAGCGCCGCGCGGAAGCCCTCCTCGTGCGTGCCGCCCTCGGTGGTGGAGATCGTGTTGGCGAACGTGTGCACGGCCTCGGAGTAGGCGGTGGTCCACTGCATCGCGATCTCGGCGGAGATGCCGAGCTTGAGGTCCTCGGCGTCGAAGTTGATGACCTCGTCCTCGACGGGCGTCGCCTTGCGGGACTTGACGAGGTAGTCGACGTAGTCCTTGATGCCGTTCGCGTACTGGTAGGTGACGCTCTGGTGCAGCTCCTCGGCCACGTTGTCGCCGTCGCCGGCCACCTCGTCGCCCGCCTGGTCGACCTGACGCAGGTCGGTCAGCGAGATCTTGAGGCCCTTGTTGAGGAACGCCATCTGCTGGAAGCGGGAGCGCAGCGTCTCGAAGTCGTAGACGGTGGTCTCGAAGATCGCCGGGTCCGCCCAGAACGTGACGGACGTGCCGGTGGACTCGCCCTCGGCCATCGGCTCGCCCTTGGCGAGGCGGTCGGTCGGGTGCTGGTTGATGTACGTCTGCGTCCAGTGGAAGCCCTGACGGCGCACCTCGACGTCCACGCGCGTGGAGAGCGCGTTGACGACGGAGATGCCGACGCCGTGCAGGCCGCCGGAGACCGCGTAGCCGCCGCCGCCGAACTTGCCGCCGGCGTGCAGCTTGGTCATGACGGTCTCGACGCCGGAGACGCCCTCGCCGGGCACGATGTCGACCGGGATGCCGCGGCCGTCATCGACGACGCGGATGCCGTTGTCCGGCAGGATCGACACCTCGATGTGGCTCGCGTAGCCGGCGAGCGCCTCGTCGACGGAGTTGTCGACGATCTCGTACACGAGGTGGTGCAGGCCGCGCGGACCGGTCGAGCCGATGTACATGCCCGGGCGGATGCGCACCGCCTCCAGGCCTTCGAGCACCTTCAGGTCGGAGGCGTCGTAATGCTCGGGGGTCATCGACTCGTCGAGCTCGCCTTCCTGCAGTTCGGTGGTGTTGATGTGTTCGTCCGCGGCCTTGAGCTGTTCTTCCTTGCTCTCGGCATTGTCCAACGAATCCGCCACAGGGCTTCCTTCCTACATGTTCCCTGCATGTTCTTCACGCGAAGGGTTGTTTCGCGGGCCTATGCCCCAAAATCGCCCGTTACGGGGTCATGGAGCGTTTCGGCCATACTGCGGGTAATTCTACTCGTTTTTGCCGACGAACGCCATAGCACCCCGTAGAAACGCGTTTAGGGGCATATCGGAGACGAAGTCCCTTCCTGTCCGGTCTCTCCCCCACCCGCTTCGCGGGAGCCCCCCCTCGTCAGAGGGGGCCGAGATTTGCCTACCGCCGCCGCGCCCACTTGCGCGTGTATCCGGCGGCCGGGCCGACCACGCGGATCCGTTCGACCGTCAATCCCTCCAGATTGCGCCGGATCGTGCTTTCCAGCTGCGGGATCAGGTAGGTGAGCTGCGTCGCCCACACCTGCGATTCGGTGCCGATCGTGAGCACCCCGTCGCGCAGGGCGATCACGTGCGAGTGCTGCGCGATGGCGGGTCCGACGACGCGGTCCCAGTGGTTGTTGAGTTCGGAGAGCTTCAAATGCGGAATCCAGTCGCCGTTGCGCGCGATCAGGTTCGCGACGCCGCCGAGCCGCGCCGGGTCGCGCCCGGGCTTGCCGAAGCTCTCCCACGCGGCCTCGGCGCGTGCGGCGCGCGCCTTGCGCGACGATTCGCGCGCCGCGTAGCGCTCGAACACCTGCGCCGGCAGTTCGCGCGGGTCGAGTTTCAGCGTCACGGCGATCGGCGGCTTCATCGCGTCGCCGCCGCTTCCGGCGCGGCGGCATCCACGCCGTCGCCGGCCTCCGACGCGCGCCGCAGCTCGTCCACGTCGATGACGTTCACCGTGCGTCCGGCCACGCTCGGCGGCATCGCGGGGATGTCGCCGGCCGCGGCGACGGTGATGAGCACCTGGTCCTGATGCATCGCGAAATCGAGGATCTGTTCGCGCCGCGACTCGTCGAGCTGCGCGAACACATCATCGAGGATGACGACGGGCCTGACGCCGCGATCCTCGGCGACCGCCTCGAACAACGCCATCTTGAGCGCCAACGCCATCGTCCACATCTCGCCGTTCGACGCGAACTCGCGCGCCGGGACGCCGTCGAGCGTGACGGCGAGGTCGTCGCGCTGCGGCCCGATGAGGTTCACGCCGCGCGCCACCTCGCCCGCGTACAGGCGCTGGAAGTGGGCGGCGATGGCGGGACGCGGGTCGAACGCGGCGTCGCCGTCGGGGCCGGCCGGAACGGCCGTCGCCTCGGCGAACGACGGCGCGTAGGCGAGACCCGCCTCGCCGTTGCCGGACGCGAGCCGCGCGTAGATCGCGGCGAACGGGCCGGCGAGACGGTCGACGATGTGCGCACGCACGCGCGTGAGCTCGAGTCCCGCGTCGATGAACTGGCCGGTCCAGATCTCCAGGCCGCTCAGGGCCGCGTCGAACGCGCCCTCGCGGCTCTGGAGTTGCTTGAGGAGCGTCGCGCGCTGCCGGGCGATGCGCGTGAAGCGCTGCTGGCGTTCCGCGTACCGCGGGACGAGCAGCGCGCCCGCCTGGTCGAGGAAGTTGCGGCGCGTGGCCGGGTCGCCGGCGACGAGACGCTGGTCGTCCGGCGTGAACGCGACGGACGGCACCTCGCCGACGATGTCGCGCAGGTAGCGGGAGGGACCGGCGTCGACGCGTGCGCGGTTCGCGCCGCGCGCCGCGATCGTCGCCTCGTAGGTGACGGTGCGCGCGGGCGTCGCGGCGGCGGTGCCGGCGTCGGCCGCAGCCGCGCCGTCCGCCGCGCGCCCGTCGCCGTCCGCCGCGCGCCCGTCGCCGTCCGTCACGTTCGCGCGGATCGTGGCCTTCGTCGCGCCGCGCTCGACGAGCGGCAGCGACGACGACGTGCGGTGACTGGTTCCGGTGGACAGCACCTCGACCGCCTCGACGATGTTCGTCTTGCCCAGACCGTTCGCGCCGTGGAGCACGTTGACGCCGGGCGCGAAGTCGACCACCAGCTGCCCCCAGGAGCGGTAGTGGTCGAGCGCGAGGCGGGAGACGTACATGGGTTTGCGGCCTTTCGGTGTGGGGTGATCGACGGGGATTCGGCTGGAATCGCGGGTGATTAATGGGCGATTGGCGGGGACGGGGGAGTGGGGCGAAGTGGGGCACGTGCCGGGATGTTCGGTTTTGTGCGGTTCGCGGGGACTTGTGCGGATTGGGAAGGCCGGAGCGTGGAGCCCCGGCCGTGGTATCGATGATGATATTCGTTACGGCGGACGGATTTGCGATATCGCTAACGCTACCGCAAGCGCCGCCGTTCCGAATCAGCTGTTGAAGCGCATCGGGACGAGCAGGTAGCGGTAGTCCATCGACTCGTCGGAGTCGGCCTCCTGCTGGCCGTTGAACTCGACCGGCTTGACCGCGGTCGTCATCTTCATGCGGATGAACGGTTCGGTGATCGCGCTCAGACCCTCGATCAGGTAGGACGGGTTGAACGCGACGGTGATATCGTCGCCGTCCATGTCGATGTCGAGCACCTCGGTGGCCTGTGCCTCGTCGATCGCGCCGGCGGACAGTGTGACCTCCTGGCCGGAGAACACCATGCGGATCGGGGCGTTGCGTTCGGCGACCAGCGCGACTCGCTTGATCGCGGCGATCAGCGACTGGCGATCGACCACCGCTTGGATCGGGTAGTCGTCGGCGAACAGTCGGTCGACCGCCGGGAACTCGCCGTCGATGAGCTGCGAGGTGGAGGTGCGGCCGGCGTTCTCGAAACCGAGCAGCGAGGGGGAGTCCACGTCGAAATCGACGACGACGTTCTGGTGCTCGTCGAGCGAACGGGCGATGTCGCGCAGCAGCGAACCGCGCACCAGCGTCGTCGTGTTCACGTCCATGTCGTTCGGAGTCCAGGTGAAGCTGGCACGCGACAGGCGGAAGCGGTCGGTCGAGGTCATGATCACCTTGTCGCCGTCGAACTGCATGCGCACACCGGTCAGGACCGGACGGTTCTCCTCGCGGGAGACCGCGACGCACGCCTGGGCGACCGCCTGCACGAAGGTCGGGGCGTCGACCTGGCCGAGTTTGCCCGGAATTCCGGGCAGATCCGGGTATTCGGCCTCGGGCATGAGCTGCAGCGTGAAGGTCGACTTGCCGGAGGTAATCGTCATCGTCGAGCCGTCGGTGGCGAGGTAGGTCTTCTCGCCGGGCAGCGACTTGGTGATGTCGGCGAGCAGTTTGCCGAGCACGAGCACCGAACCGGCCTCGTCGACGCCGGCCTCGATGTGGTGACGGGCGGAGATCTCGTAGTTGAACGCCGACAGCTGCAGCGTTCCGTCGACCGCTTCGAGCTTGATGCCGGCGAGGATCGGGTTCGACGGGCGGGCGTCGATGACCCTGGTGGTCCACGCGACGGCGTCCGCCAACGCGGAGGAGTTGATTTCGACCTTCATGGTGCCTGCTTTCGTTTCGTTTTCGTCGTTTTCGTTCGCCACACGCGATTCTCCCGGACGGCTCCTTGCGCGAATCCCGCACGATGCGTTGTGGCGAACGATTTTCGGCTTTTTCCTGAGCTGGGATTCATTCTAGGCGATTGCGCCCCGCGCTTCGCTTCGCTCGCGCGGAAGGTGACGTTCCCACTATGGTGAGTCAAGAGAACACGTAAGTAGTAGTCGTAATAAGGCTTGTGGATAGTGTGGAAAACCCTCGCTGAGGGCTTGTGGCGTCTCGTTTCGGCGGCAGTGGAAAAATGTGGATAACCCATCGAGATATTGTGGATAAATCGGCGAGTTATCCACAGGCTTCGGGTCTCTTTTCGGTTTTCCACATTCGATGCGGGTTCATCCACTGGTTATCCACATGAAAACGGGCGGTCATCCACCGGTTTTCCACTGAGGTTACCCACATTTGTGAATAAGTATGTGGATAACTTTACCCCACTTTTTCTCGTTCCACGGAGTGTCGCGGGGTGATTTCGGCCGGGAGAATCGATTCTGGCGAACGTTTTCAGGGTGATTTTCGGACGGGTTTCGGAAGAGCGCGGATTCGTTCGCCACACGCGATCGACACGGCCAAGGTCGACGATGACCTTCGATTCGCTGCGTGACTACCCCTCAGTCATGCTGCGCATGACAGCTCCCCTGACAAGGGGAGCCTATTCAGTTGTGGCCCCCTCTGACGAGGGGGCTGTCGGCGTAGCCGACTGGGGGAGAGACCCCATGTACCCTCTACTTCTGCTTGAAGTCGGTGTTTCCCTGTTTCAGCCTGACGGTCAGTTCCATCACGTAGTTGTAGATCTCCTGACGGTCCTGCATGCCGTTGGAAATGCGGTCGCAGGCATGCATCACCGTCGTGTGGTCCTTACCGCCGAACACCTTGCCGATGTCGACGAGGCTCAGACTGGTCATCTCGCGCGTGAGGTACATGGCCACCTGCCGCGCGATCGCGATGTTCTTCATGCGCGACTTGCCGACGATGTCGTCGAACGACAGATGGAAGTACTTCGCCACCTGGCTGATGATGTCGGTGGGCTTCACCTCCACGTCGGTGGTGAAGAAATCCTGCAGCGTCTGCTCGGCCATCGTGCGCGTGACCGGCTGGTTGCTCAAGCTGGCGACGGCGGTGACGCGGGTCAGCGCGCCCTCCAGCTCGCGGATGTTCTCCGTGAAGCGTTCGGCGATGAGGTCGAGCACATCGTTGGGGATGTTGCTGTGGTTCATCGAGGCCATCATGCGCAGGATCGCGATGCGGGTCTCGAGGTCCGGCGGCTTCACGTCGACGGTCAGACCCGAATCGAAGCGCGAGATCAGTCGCGCCTCGAAGCCCTTGAGGTTCTTCGGCGCGACGTCGGAGGCGATGACGATGCGCTTGTTCGCCTGATGCAGCGCGTTGAACGTATGGAAGAACTGCTCCAGGGTGGCTTCCTTGCCGCCCAGGAACTGGATGTCGTCGATGAGCAGGACGTCGACCTCGCGGTAGCGCCGGTTGAATTCGGCAATCTGGCCCTGGTTCTGGGTCGTGTTCTGCAGCGCCTCGATGAACTCGTTCGTGAACTCCTCGGAATTCACGTACCGCACCTTGAGGCTCGGGTCCTTGACGAGCGCGTAGTTGCCGATCGCGTTGAGCAGGTGGGTCTTGCCCAGACCGGAACCGCCGTAGATACACAGCGGGTTGAAGTCGCGGCCCGATCCCTCGGCCACGGCGAGGGCGACAGTGCGGGCGAAACGGTTGGAATCGCCGGGGACGAACGTGTCGAACGTCGCGTTCTTGTTGAGGTGGGTCTCCGGATCGCGGGCCACCTTGTTGCGGCTCATCGGGTATCCGGCGGCGGTCGCCATGTCGACCGGGGTCGGAATCGTGGCCGGCATCGAGGTCGGCACGTTCGGCACCGGACCGCGCGAACCGAACGGCTCCTTGCCGAGATCGGCGATGGACGGCGGGTTCTCGGCGTCCATCGCGCCTCCCCGCTTCGATGCGGAGGCGCGGCGCGACGGCGTGACGGTCTCCGTCTTCGGCGTGGACGGTCGTCGCGGCGCGATCTTGAACGCCGGCGTCATGTCCTGACCGGTGACCATGTTCATCGCTTCGAGCAGCGGGCGGCGCAGTTCGTTCTCCAGCGCTTGGCGGGTTCCGGCGTTCTCGACGCACAGCACGATGGTCGTGCCGAACACGCCCTCCGGGTACACGCCTTCCAGCCATCCCTTGTCGCGCGGGGAAAGCGAGGAATTGTGCTTGAGCAGCGTCAGCGTGTCGGACCAGATATGGTTGGCCTCGGTCACCGGGTCGCGGGGTTCATCGGCCATGCCGGTCCTCCTTCCACTGCTCGAACGAATAAAGTGCGCACACCATTGTTACTCATAGCTTGGAAGTTATCCACAGGCTTGCGTGTTGCAATCATTGGATTGTGAATAACATTCCTGTAATTTGTGGATAACTCGCGGCTTCGGAACGGCGTCATATGGCGCTTTCGGCGTGTCGCGGCGTGTCGTGTCGGAACGGTGAATTGTGAATGAAATGCACCTGTGTTGACGTTGGGGGAGGGGTGAGGGTAGTTTGGTATAGCTTGACTCACGTGGGAGCCGCGCGTCAGCGTGGCCGAAAGACTTAGGAGCACAACTATGAAGAGGACCTTCCAGCCCAACAACCGCCGTCGTCACATGAAGCACGGCTTCCGTCAGCGCATGCGCACCCGTTCCGGCCGCGCCCTGATCAACCGTCGTCGCGCCAAGGGCCGCAAGACCCTGGCCGCCTGATTCAGACGGTCGGCGTCTTAGACTTTTCAAGACGGTCGTGGAACGGCTGAAAAGCCACAGCGAATTCGTCGCCGTGCTGAAACGCCGTCACAAGGTTTCGCGCAACGACATCGTCGTGCACTATCTGGTGCGCGACGATTCGCATACGCGTACCCTGGTGGCGCCCGAAGCGCGGCGCATGGGTCTCGCCGTATCAAAAGCGGTCGGGAACGCCGTCACGCGCAATACGGTCAAACGTCGTTTCCGCGTGCTCGCGCGCGCGTATGAGGACCGGCTGCCCGAGGGGTGCGACATCGTGATGCGCGCCAAGCCGAGCGCGGCTTCGGCTCCGTTCGAGTCCTTGGACGGGCAGGTGGCCTCGGCGTTCGCGAAGATCGCCGAACGGATCGATCGGGATATCCGGGAACGGTGACGCGATGAACGGCATGGCCGCCATGATGATCCGCGGGGTGCGCTGGTATCAGCGCACGTTCTCCGCGCATCGTGCGGTGCCGTGTTGTCGGTACTATCCGAGCTGCTCGAACTATGCCATCCAAGCGGTGGCGCGGTTCGGCGCCCTGCGTGGGGGAACGCTCGCCGTGCTGCGCCTGCTGCGGTGTCGGCCGTGGAGTCGCGGCGGCATCGACGACGTGCCCCGACGTTTCTCGTTGTTCTATCGTTTCCGATGGTCGAAGGCTCACGAGGAACCTCGATTGACGCCGTTGCCGACTGACGAATGGGGGAATCCCTTACCATGAACCAAAATCAATTCCTGCTGGACAGCGGCTTCTGGGGTTGGCTGTACAAGATCCTGACCCCGGTCGAGTGGCTGATGACGCAGATCATGAAGGTCGTCCATGACTTCTTCGTCATGCTCGGCATGAACCCGGTCGGCGTCTCATGGGTGCTGTCCATCATCGTGCTCGTGCTCGTCGTGCACGCGTGCATCCTCCCGATCTTCTACAAGCAGATGCTGTCGATGCGCAAGATGCAGGCGCTGCAGCCGAAGATGCAGAAGATCCAGAACAAGTACAAGGGCAAGACGGACCAGGCCAGCAAAGAGGCCCTGAGCCGCGAGATGATGAAGCTCTATCAGGACAACGACGCGAACCCGGCCGGTTCGTGCCTGCCGATGCTCATCCAGGGCCCCGTCTTCATGTGCATGTTCTACGTGCTGTCCGCCATCCCGTACATCGCGCGCGGCAAGCGTGCGGCGCTCGGCGCCTTCGACGTGGAGACCGCGAAGCAGTTCTCCGAATCCAAGGTGCTCGGCCTGGTGAACACCACCAGCACGTTCGGCAACGGCGACATGACGGCCAAGGCGATCATCGTGGTGTTCGTGGCGCTCATGTGCGGCTGCATGTTCTTCATGCAGTGGATCAACATGAACAAGAACATGAACCCGGCCACCATGCAGGGCCAGGCGGCCACGATGCAGAAGACCATGCTGTGGATCTTCCCGGTCATGTACATCTTCTCCGGCATCACGATGCCGTTCGCCGTGTTGGTCTACTGGCTGACGAACAACGTGTGCAACCTGCTGCGTACCTTCTGGCAGATGTACGCCTTCCCGACTCCCGGATCGCCCGCGGCCGACGCCAAGGAAGTCCGCGATCACGAGAAGGAGAACGCCCGCCGCGCCAAGGCCGGCCAGCTGTCCCTCGAGGATGAGGCGCTGGAGAAGGCCAAGGTCGAGGCGCAGCAGAAGGAATCGCGCGGCTATCAGCGCCAGCAGCCTCAGCGCAAGAACAAGAACAAAAAGAAATGACGAGTAAGTAAGGCCCGGTGTTTCACGTGAAACCGTGAAGCACCGGGCCGAGCTATCCCGGCTCGCCTACGTGGCTGGAGCGGATGGCTGGTTTAGACTATTCCCATAGACCCATGATCGAAGGAGGACCTCATGGCCCAGAATGACGACAAGACGGTGGATCAGCTCAACGACGAAGCCGACATCGCCGCCGACTACCTGGAAGGACTGCTCGACATCGCCGACTACGAGGGCGACATCGAGATGGGCGTGCGCAACGGCCGCCCGATGGTGCAGATCGTCGCCGACGACGACACCGACATCAAGCATCTCATCGGCCGCAACGGGGAAGTGGTCGATGCGCTCCAGCAGCTCACTCGTCTCGCCGTGCAGCAGAAGACCGGCGAGCGTTCCCGTCTCATCGTCGACGTCGACGGATTCCTCAAGCGCAAGCGCCAGCGTCTGCACGACATCGCGCTCGACGCCGTCGACGAGGTCAAGGAGACCGGCGAGCCGGTCGATCTCAAGCCGATGAACTCCTTCGAACGCAAGGTCGTTCACGACGTCGTGCGCGAGGAGGGGTTGAAGTCCCGCTCCCATGGTGAGGAGCCGCATCGTTACGTCACCATCTACCTGCGTGCCAACGCGGACGACTCCGACGAGGAGTGACGTCCCGTCCGGTCCGTGTGACGATCGATTGAGACTGCAGGAAACCGTAGAGAGAAGAGGGGAGTGGTATGGCCGACCAGCTGGACGGTTCGCCGGTGCTGCGCGATGTGCTTGGCGACGCCTATGAGCCGTTGCGCGTGTTTCACGTGAAACTCGCCGAGGAAGGGGAGCCGCGTGGGCTCATCGGCCCGCGCGACGTCGACATCATCTGGGAGCGGCATATCCTCAACTCGGCGGCGATTGTGCCGTTCGTGCGCGAGGCGACCGAAGACGAGCGGTTCAAGACCGTGGCCGACGTCGGCAGTGGCGGTGGATTCCCCGGTCTGGTGGCAGCAGCGTGCCTGCCCGACCATGAGTTCACGTTGATCGAGCCGATGGAACGTCGCGTGGAATGGCTCAAGGAATGTCGTGACGCGATGGGGCTCAAGAACGTGAGCGTGTTCCGCGCCCGCTCCGAAGAGGTCATCGACGCCATGCGCCATGACCGTGACCTGCATCCGTACGCCGTGGTGACCTGCCGCGCCGTCGCCCCGATGACCAAGCTTGCCGGGTGGACGCTGCCGCTGCTGAAGCCCCACGGCAGGCTCGTCGCGCTCAAGGGACGTTCCGCCCAGGCGGAGATCGACAAGGCCGCCAAGGAGATCGGCAAGCGCCGCGGTGTGAATCCGAGGGTCGTCGAGGCCCAGGTCGGGCCCGGTCTGGAGCCGACGCACGTGGTGCTGGTCGATAAGCGATAGGGGTGCGGTTTTCCACATTTCCACAGGTCGAACAAAGTTATCCACATTGTCAACCGAACGGTGGCTGTGCCGAAGAACGTTGATATATTGAGGATTTGAAACCAACGAAAACAGTCCGTCCACAGCCAGAGAATCGAGTTATCCACACTTATCCACATTTTTGTGGATAAGTGGGCAGTACTGGAATCCGATCCCGAATGGGGTCGGATTCCGGCATGTTGTGTTGTCAAGGAGAGGTCATGGCCGATAATCAGAATCCGATGGAGTCCGCCGAACAGACCATCAGGCGCATCTTCGCCGAGGGGGAGTCGCCGGTCGGTGCGGAGATCGCATTGGAGTCCAATCGTTACGCCAAGCTGCAGCAGCAGAAGTTCCCGAAGCCGTCCCGGACGCGTCTGATCGCCATCGCGAACCAGAAGGGCGGCGTCGGCAAGACCACGTCGACGGTGAACCTGGCGGCCGCGCTGGCCGAGCACGGGATGCGCGTCCTGGTCATCGACATGGATCCGCAGGGCAACGCCTCCACCGCCTTGGGTGTGAGCCATGCCTCGGGGGAGCCGTCCGTGTACGACGTGCTCGAAGGCCGTCTCACGCTGGCCGAGGCCATGCAGCCGTGCCCCGACTTCGACAACCTAGACGTGGTGCCTGCCTCCATCGATTTGTCCGGTGCGGAACTCGAGGTCGCCGACCTGCCGAATCGCAACTCCCTGCTCAAGGAGGCCGTCGACAAGTTCCTCGGGGAATCCGAGCATCACTACGACTACGTGTTCATCGACTGCCCGCCGAGCCTCGGCCTGCTCGTCATCAACGCGATGTGCGCCGTGCACGAGATGCTCATCCCGATCCAGGCGGAGTACTACGCGCTCGAAGGTCTTGGCCAGCTCATCAACACGATCGGCCTGGTCCAGGACCACTTCAACCCGAGCCTGACCGTGTCCACGATGCTCATCACGATGTTCGACCGTCGTACGCTGCTGAGCCGCGAGGTGTACAACGAAGTGAAGAAGCACTACCCGTCCATCGTGCTCGACACGACGATTCCGCGCACGGTGAAGATCTCAGAGGCGCCGAGCTTCAGCAAGAGCGTCATCGTCTACGACCCGCACGGCATGGGCGCCATCTCCTACGGCGAGGCCGCGCTGGAGATCACCCGCCGTTCCGAAAACGTATTGGAAGCCATCGCGACCAGGATGAAGGAGGCCTGATATGTCATCGAAATCCCGTCTCGGCAAAGGCCTCGGCGCGCTGTTCCCTGAACTGCCGGGGGAGGACTCTCCGGAGGAGAAGCCCAAGCACGACATTCCCCAGCGTAGGAAGCTGGAGGTGAAGCCCGTCTCTGTTTCACGTGAAACCAAGAAGAAGAGCGAGCCGAAGTCCTCCTCCAAGCCGAAGAAGCAGCATCGCGCCGCAATGCCGGCGCTGAGCGACATCGCCCACCCGAGCGACATGTTCTTCAACGACACCGTCACCGGCGCCGTCGTGGAGAAGCCGATCCAGTCGTCGATCACCTCCCGCCAGTCCCCGTTGGAGAAGGCGACCGAACAGCATGTTTCACGTGAAACCGCGAAGAAGGAAAGCGACGAGAAGCCGGAGCTGAAGCCGGTTGAGGGCGGCTATCTGGCCGAGCTCAAGCTGTCCGACATCGGCCCGAACACCCACCAGCCGCGTACTGTCTTCGATGAGGACGATCTCAACGAACTGTCCGCCTCCATCAAGGAAGTCGGCGTCCTCCAGCCGATCGTCGTGCGGAAGCGTCCCGCCGCCCAGATCGAGGCGGCCCGCAAGGCGCAGGAAGGCCATGAGCCCGCCAATCAGTTCGACGGCCGCATGGACAGCCCGTACGAGCTCATCATGGGCGAACGCCGTTGGCGTGCCTCGCAGCTCGCCGGACTGGAGACGATCCCCGCCATCGTCAAGACGACCGCCGACGACGACATGCTGCGCGACGCCCTGCTGGAGAACCTGCATCGCGTCGCCCTGAACCCGCTCGAAGAGGCTGCCGCCTACCAGCAGATGATCGACGAGTTCGGTCTGACGCAGGCGCAGCTCTCCAAGTCGGTCTCCAAGTCGCGTCCGCAGATCGCCAACACGCTCCGACTGCTCAACCTTCCCGCCGGTGTGCAGAAGAAGGTCGCCGCCGGCATCCTCACCGCCGGCCATGCGCGTGCCCTGCTCGGACTCAACGACCCCGAGGCGATGGACAAGCTCGCCGTCCGCATCATCGCGGAAGGCCTGTCCGTGCGCAGCACCGAGGAGATCGTCGCGATGGCGAACCTCGACGACAAGGAACCGAAGAAGCCGAAGGCGCGCAAGAACGATCCGTGGGCCGGTTCGCCGATCAAGAGCAATCTGGAGGACCGCTTCGACACCAAGGTCTCGATCAAGGGCACCCCGAAGCACGGCCGCATCGAGATCGTCTTCTCGTCCCCCGAAGACATGGACCGCATCCTAGGCCTCCTCATGCCCAAAGACAACAAAAAGGACGACTGGCGCTAATCCCCGGACATGCGCCTACGACGCATGACAGCATTCTTGGCCCCCTCTGACGAGGGGGCTCCCGGCGGAGCCGGGTGGGGGAGAGACCCGCGGCCGTAGGCCGCAAAGAACTGAATCGGCCTTCGGTCGATACTATTTCTCCGCGGCCTGACGGCCGCTCTTCTTCTCTCCCTCCGGCCGCCTGCGGCGGCCACCTCGTCCGTAACAACGGACAGCCTGCGGCTGGCCTCATATCGGCTCGCCTGTCGGCTCGCACATCGCCTACAAACGCCTCCGGCGTTTGCTTTACGGCGATGTCCCGTCAGAGGGAGGCAATCGGGTTAGCATCTTCCTAATGCGGCAAGACGCTCCTTTGTCGTGCGGTCGATTACCGTGCATACTTCGTAGAATCGTGTGTCCACATCGTGATTGCTGAATCTGACGACCTGTATTCCCTGTTGGTTCAGCAATGCCGTGCGTTGATTATCCTGATTACGTTGGGATTGCGCGTAGTGTCCACCTCCATCCAATTCGATGGCCAACTGGGCTTTGGCGCAATAGAAATCGACGATGAAATCAGCGATAGGCTTCTGACGTTGCCACCGGACAGGCTGACCTCGTAGAAATTCGTACCACAGCTTCCGCTCCCACGGCGTCATATTGCGACGCAGGGAACGCGCATTGGCCACATTGCCGCGATTATATTCCTTCACACGATTCCAGCGTAGTCATCCTCGGCGAGTAGAAGAGGATTATCCGTCACGCGTAATCCGATATGCCTCCCTCTGATGAGGGAGGTGTCATCGCGAAGCGATGACGGAGGGAGAGAAGGGGAGCGGCCGTGAGGCCGCGGGGAAATTGTATCGGCCGTAGGCCGATTCCGTTTTCGCGGCCTGACGGCCGCGGTCTCTCCCCCACCCGGCTTCGCCGGGAGCCCCCTCGTCAGAGGGGGCCAAGTGGTTCGGTTCTTGCCTCAGTCGGCGAGGTAGTCTTGGGCGTCGAGGGCGGCTCGGCAGCCCATGCCGGCGGCGCTGATGGCCTGGCGGTAGGTGCGGTCGACGCAGTCGCCGGCGGCGAAGATGCCGGGCGTGTACGTGCGCGTGCTCGCGCCGTCCACGAGAATGTAGCCGTCGTCATCCTTCTTCACCACATCGCCGGTGAACGCGGTCGCGGGGGAGTGGCCGATCGCGACGAACACCGCCGCCGTGTCCAGCGTGCCGGTCTCGCCGGTCACCGTATCGCGGATGTCGACGGACGTGACGCTGCCGGCCGCCGGTGCGGCCGCGGGCAGCGTCACGCCGCCCAGCGCGTTGCCCAGCTTGAGCGGGAAACCTGCCGCGCTAGCGCCGTTCGCGTCGGCGGTCTTGTCCGCGCCACCGGCGAGACCGAGGCCTCCTGTTTTGCCGGCGTTCAGGGTGATGCCGTTGATCGGCTTGAGGGAGAGCGAGGTCGGGAGGGAGGACGTCGCGGAGGGTGCGGCGTTCGCACCGGTGACGTCCACGGCCGCGGCGCCCGCGCCGGCGGCACCAGCACTATCGGTTCCCGTGGTGCCGCCGTGGATGGCGGTGACGACGGTGTTGGTGAGAAGCGTGAGTTTGTCGTTCGCGCGGGCGCGTTCCACCATGATCGCGGAGGCGCGGAACTCGTCGCGACGATGGATCAGCGTGACCGACGAACCGAATCGCGTCAGATACAGCGCCTCCTCGAACGCGGAATCACCGCCGCCGACCACGATGATCGGCTTGTTCTTGAAGAAGAACCCGTCGCAGGTGGCGCAATAGGAGACGCCGTGACCGGAATACTCCTCCTCGCCGGGCACGCCCAGCTTGCGGTAGGACGATCCGGTGGCGACGATCACCGCGCGGGATTCCAGCACGTCGCCGGAATCCAACGTGACGCGCTTGACGGTGGATTCCGGCGAGGAGTCATCGCCGTCAAGCACTTCGACCGACGTGACGTCCTCATGAATGAACTCGGTGCCGAAACGCTCCGCCTGGGCGCGCATCGCGTCCATCAGATCGGGGCCGAGAATACCGTCCGGGAACCCGGGGAAATTCTCCACTTCGGTGGTGTTGACGAGCTGGCCGCCGGGGGCGAGGGCGCCGGTGACGAGCACCGGGCGCAAGCCGGCGCGACCCAGATAGATGGCCGCCGTGTAACCGGCCGGCCCCGAACCGATGATGATCACGTTATGCACAGTCATACTGACAGCCTAGCCAAGGGGGTTCTCTCCCTCAGTCGGCCAAGAGGAGCCGATAAAGAAAGCCTCCCTCTGAGGAGGGAGGTGTCATCGCGAAGCGATGACGGAGGGAGAGAAGAAGAGCGGGCGTCAGGCCGCGGAGAAATAGTATCGGCCATAGGCCGATTTAGTTTTTCGCGGCCTGCGGGCGCGGTCTCTCCCCCAGTCAGCCTTCGGCTGACAGCCCCCTCGTCAGAGGGGGCCGAAAACGGGGTCACTCAGCGGTAGTAGGCGGCGGTGACGTTGATGTATTCGATGTCGGATTCGGCGGAGCCGTTGGTGGAGGCGCCGTCGGAGTCGTTGGACGTCTCGTTGTTGGACGTGTCGCCGAACGGCACGTTCTCCAGGTTCTTCTGGCTCGGCCACTGGTTGTTCTTGTCGACGCCGCTGTCCGCCGGGTTAGTGTTGCTGTGCATGAACGTCAGCACCGCGAACACGAGTGCCGCGACGATGAGCACGCTGGCGACGATGACCACCACCACCGTCGTGGTCATCTTGCCGAACAGACGCTGCTTCGCGAGATTATCACCGTCGCCCTGGGCGGCATCGGCCTGCACCGGAGACTCCTTCGGGGTGAAGCTCGGCGGCTGCTGCATCGACGCGTCCGGCATGGCGACGCCGCGCGCGTGCGGCGCAGGCGCGAACGCCACCGGCGTTCCGGCCGCACCATCATGTCCGATCGGCGCCATGTCGACGATCGTCGCGTCGGCGTCGGGAACGGGAATGCTCGGCGGAACGGCACCGGCGTTCGCGCCGGCAACGCCGTTCCCGGCCTGCGTTCCGATCGTTCCGTTCGCACCGTTCGCACCGGACGCACCGGATGCACCGTTCGCACCGGACGTCCCCGCCGCGGCAGGCGCGCCAGCGCCCAGGCCGCCGGCGACGGCCGTACCGGCCGCACCAGCGCCCGCAACCGGGGCTCCCGCACTCGCCGCACCGGACGCCGCGCCCGCGCCAGCGGTACCGGCGGCCGGAGCAGCGGACTTCGCCTTCATCTCGTGACGCACCGACGACACGTCGATCGCCTCGGTGGCCATGTTCGGATCGACGAACACGGGGATACGCGTGGTCTCCTCGCCGGGATTCGCGCCGGACGGCATCGTCGGCAACGCCTGCGTCTGGAACGAGAACTCGTGGAACAGGTCGTCGCCCTGATAACCCTGATAACCCTGGTACCCCTGGTCGTTCTGATAACCGGAGTCGTCGGAAGCCGGACGTTCGGGCAGCGCCGGCATGCGCATCGGCTTGCCCTTCGCGTCGGTGGGCAGACGGCCCGGCTGGTCGCCGAGCACGCGCGGCGAATAGTTGTCGAACGCGGCCTGCATTTCGGCGAACGTCTGCTTGTTCTGCTCGGCCACCACCTGTTCGGCGTGACGCGCGGCCTCCGCCTCGGTGAGCGGGCGGTGGATGGTGAGGTCCGGCAGCTTCTCCGTCGTGACCACGTGATGCGGCAGGCTGGTCAGATGCTCATTGCGCATGTCGCGCACGTGCACGGTGGCAATCGAGCCGGCACCGGCGTCGGACGGCAGCGCGATGTCCTGATCGGTCAGGTCGGTGAGCGGCTTGCACTCGCCCAGCAGCGCGGTCAGCTCGCTCAGCGTGAGCATCGGCTCGCTGCGGCGGCCGTCCTCCTTGGTGAGCTCCAGGCCGCGGGACAGGATCACGTGGAATTCGCCGGGGATGTCGCCGATCGACGCAAGATCATACGTCGTGTTCAGCGAGGTCGGGCGGCGCGTCAGCATCGCGTACAGCACGGACGCCAGCTGACGGATGGCGAGCTGTTCGCCCTGAATCGTCTTGGGGGCCTTCGTCGGTTCGACGAGCAGTCCGGCCAGCGGCGCATCGGCGATCTCGATGCCCTGCACGGAGATGCGGATCGTGTCGGTGGACAGACGCGGCTGCTCCAGCGCGGTCGCGATGGTCGCGGTTTCGGCGATGATCGAGCGCATCGCCTCGAAGCTGATCGTGCCGCGGGCCGGTCCGTTCAGATATTCGGTGAGGGACAGGCCGCTTTCCACGCGCGTGACGAGCACGGCGGCGTCGCCCGAACGGCGGAACTGCAGCACCGGCGTGATGCCGCTCTTGCGGCCGAGCTGCGTGGCCAGCGACGACACGTCCTCAAGCGTGCCCGGATCCGTGAGCACGAACAGCTGGCAATCGTGGGCGAGCACGCGGTCGTTGGCCCTCCAAGCCTGCACACCGGGCTCGTCACGAAGCAGCGTGACCAGGGTATAGCGGTTGAAAAGCGTGTCTCCCAGCTGAGGCTTCATAGTTTCTTCGACTCCGTAATGCGTAAGCGCTTCGACGCCACCATACGAGTCGATGGCGCTGCTGTCATTCTAATCATGGGGATGGTCGAAAAGGAAGGCGTCATCACGGCATCATCGCATCACGTCGCCGTCGCCATCGCCGCAACGTCGCCGGACCATCACCGGCGACGCAGCACGCGCGCGGACGCCGACCGCACGATCGCGGTGAACTCCTCGCAACGTAGCACGACGAGCATCACCGCGTACACGACCGCCGTGACCACCGTCGTCAGCGCGCAGAAGCCGAACGCCTGGAACCAGTTGAGACGGTCGTCGCGCATCGACGCGCCCAGCAGCGCCATGGCCGGATCGGTGAGCAGCCACGCGACCAGACCGGCGACGACCGCCGCCAGCAGCGCCTTCAGATACGTGACCGCGATGCGCCGGCCGTCCAGACTGCCGGCGAAGCGGCGTCGCAGCATCATGACCAGCGACGGGAAGCTCAGCAGGTAGCCGACCGTCATCGCGAGGCCCACGCCGGCCGTCCAGTAGCGGGCTGGCGCGAGCAGCATCACGGCGATCTCGAACACGACTTGGATGACGCTCACCTGCAGCTGGAACAGGAACGGGTGACGGCCGTCCTCGAACGCGAAGAACGTGCGCTGGATGAGCAGGTACGCGCTCGTGAGCGGCAGGCCGAGCGCCAGCGCGACCATCGGCCCGGCGATCAGCTTCGCCTCGGGCACGTTGACGCTGGGCAGCAGTGCGATCGTGATCGGCACCGGCATCACGACGATCGCCATCGTGAAGTACATCATCATCACGCCGACGTTGCGCAGGGCCCCGCTCAGGTCCTCGCGCGCCTCGTCGAGGTTGTGCGCGGCGACCGCGCGCGAGATCTTCGGGAAGATCGCGGTGCCGACCGACACGGCGATCAGCGAATACGGCAGGATGTACAGCGTGAACGCGTTCTGATAGGAGCCGTTGCCGGCGATGCCGTACAGGTCGTTGCCGGCGAACGGGGCGCCGTTGGTGATGCGCGCGTTGACGATGTTCGCGAGCTCCTGCACGCCCATCACGCCGACGCTCCACGCGGCCACCGGGCCCATCGCCTTGAGGCCGATGCCGCTCACGCCCCACTGCGGACGGTAGTGCAGGCCGAGGCGCATCAGCGGGACGAACAGGATCACCGCCTGGAACGCGACGCCCAGCGTCCACGTGCCGGCCGTGAGCATCACCTTGCCGGTGGTCCAGAACTCGAGCGGCGCGCGGGAGGCGGGGCCGAACAGGAACAGGAACATCGTGAAGCCGGCGCAGCTGATCACGTTCGCGCCGACCGAGCTCCACGCGTAGGTGACGAAGTTGTCCTTCGCGGCGAGGATCTGGCCGAGCACCGTGTACAGGCCGTAGAAGAAGATCTGCGGCATGCACCACAGCGTGAACGCGTTGACGAGCGCGCGCTCCGCCGGGCCCCAGCTGTTGTCGAGGTACAGCATCGTGAGCAGCGGGGTGGCGAGCATCATCAGCAGGGTCATGCCGGCGAGCATCGCGATCGCCAGGGTGATGAGCTTGTTGAGGCGGTCCTGCGCGTCATGCTCCTTGAGCGTGCGCACGATCTGCGGCACGAGCACCGCGTTGAAGATGCCGCCCGAGATCACGGTGAACAGCACCTGCGGGATCATCGCGCCCGTCTGGTAGGCGTTCGCCGCGATGCCGGTCGTGCCGAGACACGCGGCGAGCAGGATCGTGCGGATCTGGCCGGTGATGCGTGAGGCCATCGTCCCCGATGCCATGATCAGGGAGTTGCGGCCGACGTTGGAACTCATTCGTCGGGGTCCTTCTTACGGTTGAACTGTCGCCACAGGCCGAGCGCGCCGAGCGCCACGGCGAGGCCGATGATGATGAAGCCGGTCTTGTCGCTGATCTTGAGCACGCAGTTGATCGCGGTGTCCTGCGAGCCGCCGAACGTGCCGCCGTTGCGGTCCTGCAGCGAGACGTGCGCGGTGGCCGAACCGGAGGTTGCGGCGCGCAGCGTGAACGTCACCTGCGCCTCGCCGCGCGCCGGGATCGTCACCGTGTTGCGGCGCGACGTGACGATTTCCGGCGAATCGGTGATCGAGAAGACGCGGATCGTGACCGGATAGGGGGTGGCGTTGCTGACGGTCACCGGCATCGTCGCGGTTTCCGAGACCATCGTCACCGTCTCGGACGGCGTGAGGCTCACGCCGCCGAGCACGTCGTTGGCGAGCTGTTGCGCGCCGCCCACGGCCGTCATCGATGTGGTCGTGTCGACGCCTGCCGAGCCGCCGTCGATGGAGAGGGCGTGCAGCGCGAGTTCCGCGTGCGCGGCGAGCAGCCGCTTGACCCACGCGTTGGCCGCCGTGCCGCCGGCGGCCGCGCGTGAGGCCGTGCGTTTCGCGTCCTGCCGCGCCAGCGCCTGCGCGTCGTCCGTCGCGTCGCCGCCGTCGAGGATGCTGTCGCGGAAACGCGTGATGTCGCCGCGTCCCGCGGACAGCGAGGCGATCACGTTCGTCACGTCCGAGGAGTCCGCCGCGGACATGCCCGATTCGGCGGGCACGGCCGCGCGCGCGTCGTCGCCGGTCACGTAGGGATCGGCGTGCTCCAGCGCGTCGAAGTCGGTGGTCTTGAGCCAGGACGCCGATTCGACGGCGCTCATGAACGCGTCCACGGTGGAGGCGTCCGTGTCGGCGGAGAAGCAGACGAGCAGGTTGCGTTCGTTGTACGGCTGCTCCATCTGGTAGAACGCGCTCTGCGCGACGAAGCGGGCGAGACGGCCCGCCATCGTCGACTCGGCCGTGGCCTTCGCGTTCGTGGCCTTGCCTTTGGCGAGGTTGCTCAGTTCGCGCTGTTCGACGAGCACGGTCACGTCGCCGGCGTCGGTCGGCACGATCGCGGTGCCCGTGTGCACGGTGTCCGTTTCGGACGATTCGAAGTCATGCGTGGAGATGACGGTCGTGTAGCCCTGGCGGCGGGCGGCGGTGAGCGCGTCGAGCGTCCACTGGCCCTGGCCCTGCCAGGCGATCGTCTGCGACGTGGCCTTCTGGTCGCCGAGCGCCGCACGGTAGTCGGCGAGGGCGGCGTCCGCGTTCCACGCGTCGTCGGTGATGCCGGCGTTCGTGTAGCGTGCCGCGGCGTTCTCCTGCGCCGCGTAGGCGGTGATGTCGAAGCTCGCGGGCTGCATGATCGCCTTCGTCTGCGGCGGCATCGCCAGCGCGTCCAGATACGTGGGGTCGGCGATGGTCTGCAGCGAGGAGTGCTTCGAGATGGCCTGTTCGAGCGCATGGTCGAAGCGCGTGTGGTCGCCGTCCAGCACGGCCGCGCCGGTGGAGGTGGCGGAGGAGTTCGTGGAGCCGTCGGTGTCGGCGTCCGCGTCGGTGACGAGCTTCGTGAGCGTGTCTGCGTCGGCGGTCCAATGGTCGCTGGTCAGCGGCATCGCCATCGTGATGTTCATCGCCGGCGTGTTCGCGTTGTCGAGTCCGGCGGCCGAACGCGTCAGGAACGTGTGGACCTCGACGTTCGCGTCGTCGTGGCTGTACGTGACGAGCAGCGGCTTCGGACCCCAGTTGAGCATCTGCGTGAGGGCGTCCGCGCCGGCGTCCTGATCGATCGTGACCGTCGCGCTCTGCTTCGGCTGCAGCGCGGGCACGGACGCCGAGCCGAGACTCGCCGGCGCGGGAATCGGACTGTCGGACTGCGCCCACTCCTGCATGTCGGTGCGGGAGGTGAACGTGAACATCGGATTCGTCTCGAGCGTGACCTCGCCGGCCGCCCACGCGGAGTCGCCGGTGTTCGTGACGGTCGCCTTGAGGTGGAATCCGGACGTGTCGGTGACGACCGCGGTCATCTCGGTCAGCGCGAGCGTCTGCGTGGCGGTCGCGTCGGAGTTGTCGTCGGTCGTGCCGGTGCTCGTCGACTGTGCGGATTGCGTTGCGGTGCCGTTGTCGCCGTCGGCGGCGAAGGCGGTGGCCGGCGGCAGCACGGCACCTGCCACGACCGCCACGGCGATCAGCAGACCCGTCAGAATGCGCCATGCCTGGATGCGTCGTAGGGGGGCGTATGGAATCACTCGTTTGCCTGCCTGTTCAGTTTCCGGGAGTAGAGCCATGCGATCTTGCGCTCATTAGGGTAGCTGAGCACATCGTCCAAGTCCTTGAAATCCACCCAGATCGCGTCCTCCGCCTCATGGTCGGGGTCGCCTTCCACGGTGAGGTCGCCGCCGATCTGCTTCAACGCGAAATGATGGACGAGCTTGTGCACGCGCTGCGTCGTGCCGGTGAACCAGTAGTCGATCGTCGCAATCGACTCGACCACCTCACCGAGGATGCCCGTCTCCTCGTGCACCTCGCGCACGGCCGTCTGCTGCGGCGTCTCGCCCTTCTCGATATGGCCCTTCGGCAGGCACCATTCGAGGTGGCCGCTGCGCGAGTGGCGGGCGATGATCGCGACCCGGCCGCGCTCGTCGAACACGAGTCCGCCGGCCGAATACTCGCGCACGACGGGCAGCTCCTGCGCGTCGAGCGAGGCGAACGTCGTCGGGCCGTCGGACGTGCGTTTGCGCGGCATCATCGCCGGCGTCGGGATGCGCGGGTTCGTCGCGGCCGCGCCCGGCGTCGCGGCGTCCACGGTGGTCACCGTGACGCCGCCCGCCGGCTCGACCGTGACGGACGCCGTGACCGACGTCTCGACGCGCGTCGTGATGCGCTGGCCGCTGGGCGTCGTGTCGGAACCGGTGACGCGCACGCGCGCGAACACGGTCGCCGGAGTCGGCGTCGACATCGGCGTCGCTTTCGCCGCCTCCCGCGCGACCACCGACGCGACCGTCTGCGCCGTGTCGAGCGTGCCGGCGGTGTCGATGATGTCGCTCACCATCGGCGGCTTCGGCACGGCTGCCGGTTCGGTCCGCGCGGTCGCGGAAGCGGGTTTCGGTGATGGTGTGACGGGCGCGGGAACGGGCTTCGGACGGGATTGGGACGTGTACATGAGCACGTCGTCGTCATGGCCGTTTTGGGCATGGTTGACCGCGGCATCGTCGGCATGCTCCAGCATGCGCGCAAGGTCCGCGGGCGTAATCATGCCTTCCACCTTACTCAAGTCCCTGTGCATGTCGAGTAACGGTATGCTGGTAGCGACAGATACCAAGACGATGCACCGTGACCGATGCGCGGCGTATGAACCGTGTCCGAAAGGATTGGCGTGGATTTCGAAGTTTGGCCTGAAGCCATTGAATTGGGTCGCATGTTCGCCGCCGAAGGCTACGAGCTGGCGTTGGTGGGCGGACCCGTGCGCGACCTGCTGCTGCACCGCCGCAGCCACGACCTCGACTTCTGCACGTCGGCGCGCCCCGAGCAGTTCGAGCCGATCCTGCGTCGCTTCGGCCACGACGGCTTCTGGGACATGGGCCGCAAGTTCGGCACGCTGGGCGCGATGCGCCGCCGCGACGACGGCACCGAGGTCAAGGTGGAGGTCACCACCTACCGTTCCGACACGTACGATCCGGATTCGCGCAAGCCGGAGGTCCAGTACGGCGACACGTTGGAAGGTGACCTGTCCCGCCGCGACTTCACCGTCAACGCGATGGCGCTGCGCGTGCCCGACCTCGAATTCGTCGACCCGTTCGGCGGCGCGAACGACCTCGCGAAGGGCGTCCTGCGCACGCCGGTCGACCCGCGACAGTCGTTCGACGACGATCCGCTGCGCATGATGCGCGCCGTGCGCTTCGTCGCCCAGCTCGGCTTCTCCATCGAACCGGAGACCGCCGAGGCGATCAGCGCGATGACCGAACGCATCTCGATCGTGTCCGCCGAACGCGTGCGCGACGAGCTCACCAAGCTGCTGCTCTCCGACCGCCCGCGCGCCGGCATCGAAGCGCTCGTCGAATCCGGATTGGCGGACATCGTCCTGCCGGAGATCCCCGCACTCGAACTGCAGATCGACGAGCATCACCGCCACAAGGACGTGTTCGAGCACACGATGATCGTGCTCGACCGCGCCGTCGCGCTCGAAACCGGCGAGGACGGCCCGGTGCCGCGCCCCGACCTGACGCTGCGTCTCGCCGCGATCATGCACGACGTCGGCAAGCCGAAGACGCGCCGGTTCGAACCGGGCGGCAAGGTGAGCTTCCACCATCACGACGCCGTCGGCGCGAAGCTGACGCGCAAGCGCCTCAAGGCGCTGCGTTTCGACCACCACATCGTCGACGACGTGAGCGAGCTCGTGAACCTGCACCTGCGCTTCCACGGCTACGTGGACGAACCGTGGACGGACTCCGCGGTGCGCCGCTACGTGAAGGACGCCGGCCATCTGTACGAGCGGCTCAACCGTCTGACCCGCGCCGATGCGACCACGCAGAACCGCCGCAAGGCGCGCATCTTCGCCGAGGCGATGGACGAGATGGAGGCCCGCGTCAAGGAGCTCAAGGAGAAGGAGGACTTCGACGCGATCCGCCCGGATCTGGACGGCAACGAGATCATGTCGATCCTCGGCCTCGAGCCCGGCCCGATGGTCGGCCAAGCCTACCGCCACATGCTCGAATACCGCCTCGATAACGGCCCCGTAGACCACGATGTCGCCGTTGCCGAATTGAAACGATGGGCGAGTGAGTAGACTCGGCCCCCTCTGACGAGGGGGCTCCCGGCGGAGCCGGGTGGGGGAGAGAAAGAAGAGCGGCCGTAGGCCGCGGGAAACATGGAATCGGCCTTTGGCCGATGCGTTTTCCCCGCGGCCTACGGCCGCTCGTGTCTCTCCCTCCGGCCACCTGCGGCGGCCACCTCCCTCATCAGAGGGAGGCAGATAATCGATCAGTTGATCTCGGTGTGCTTGTCGGCTTTTCTCAGGCCGGCCTGCTGCATGGCCTCGACGGTCTTGCAGCCGTCGAAGTCCTTGATCGTGTCGCCGTGCTTCTTGACTTCCTTCTCGGAGTTCAGGTTGTTGAACGTGGCGCCGATCACCACGTCGACGAGACGATCCTGACGGTCGTCCATCACGAGCACCGCATCCGGGATGTACTCCTTGACCGTGTACGCCGGGTTGATCGCGTTCACGCCGAAGTAGATGGTCGTGCGGGTCACCTTGGCGCTCGTGTACGAGTCGATGGTGCGCACGTCGAACTGGCGGTCCTTGAGCGCCTCGCCGACGGCCGCGCCCAGACCGGTGAACTCGGTGCCGTTGCGCACGCGCAGGATCACCGAATTGTTGTCCGCCCACTTCATCGCGGTGCCGTCCTCGTTCTTCGCGGCGCACGGCACGGCCACGCCGTAGTTCGGCTTCGTGGCCTTCTTGGCCTGCTGGTCGACCTGGATCACGCCGGTGAAGAACAGCGTCGCGACGATGAGCACGACCACGAGAATCGCGCCGGTGATGGAGAACACGATCTTCTGACGGCGTAGCACATACGCCTTGCGTGCCTCGCGCTCGTCATACTCTTCGGCCATTCGGTTCCCTTTCCTTCGCTGCCTGACTTACGCAGTGCCTATTTACCTTAGCGTGCAACCGTGACGCTGACCGACGGGACGGCGGGCGCTTCGGCCGCGATGATGCGGTCCACCGCCTTCGACCGTTCCCATGCGGCGATCACGTCGCGGCGGATGGACGGCGTGGGCGTGAACGCCACGACGGACGGGCCCGATCCGGAGACGAACGCGTGGCTCGCGCCCGCCGCCAACGCCTCGCGGATTGCGGCGCCGGAGCGCGGATGCAGGCTGACCGCCGCCTTCTGCAGGTGGTTCCGGTCGCCTTCGCCGGCACCGACCACGTCGAATTCGCCGTACACTTCGGGCGTGCTCAGCTGCGCCTGGTAGGCGCCGACGAGCAGCGATCCCGCGTAGCCCTGTTCGCGCAGTCCTCGCGCCGCATCCGAATCGTCGGGAATCGTCTCGATGATCTCGCCGTATCCGGTGCCGTGCGCGTAGCCGCCGGCCACGCAGAACGGCATGTCCGCGCCGAGCGTCGCCGCGACCTCGCGCAGTCGGTCGAGCGGCCAGTCGAGCTCCCACAGCGCGTTCAGCGCGAGGATCGTCGCCGCAGCGTCCGCCGATCCGCCGGCGAGACCCGCGCCGACCGGAATGCGTTTCTCGATCGTCAGCGCGACGTCCGGTTCGCGGCCCGCCGCCTCCGCCATCGCGAACAGGGCGAGCACGGCGTGATTGCGGCGCATGTCCGCCGACGATGACGCGAGATCGCCGAGATGCTCGCCGCCCAGGTCGAGCGAGAATCCGGCGCCGGCCGGTTTCGCCGTGGCGGTGACCGTGTCGGTCAGACTGACCGCGCAGTAGATCGTGTCGAGCTCGTGGCGTCCGCCCCACTCGGCGTGGGAGGGGCCGACCTCGAGCGTGAGATTCGTCTTCGCCGGACAGTCGACGCTCACCGTGACGGGCGTGCTCATGCGCGTGCCTCCGCCGCGACGTCGTCGGCATGCGCGTCGTCGCCATCGCCGGAAAGCCGCATGACCGCCTCGGCCAACGCGGTGAACTCGTCGATGGTGAGGGTCTCGCCGCGACGTGTCGGATCGATGCCGGCCGCCTCGAACGTGCCGGCGGGAACCGTCTTCTTCAACGCGGCGTGCAGGGTCTTGCGACGCTGGCCGAAGGCCGCGTCGATGAGACGGAACGTCTCCTTGCGCAGGGACTCGGCGTGCGCCGCGACCTCGTCGCCGGCGACGCCGTCGTGCCGCGTGCGCGTGAACGCGACCAACGCGGAGTCGACGTTCGGCGCCGGCCAGAACACGTTGCGTCCGATCGTGCCGACGCGTGAGGCCTCGCCGTACCAGGCGAGCTTCACGCTCGGCGTGCCGTAGATCTTGCTGCCGGGCGTGGCGGCGAGACGGTCGGCGACCTCCTTCTGCACCATCACGAGGAACGATTCGAGGTTCGCGAACCGTTCCAGCAGTGTGAGGATGATCGGCGTCGCGACGTTGTACGGCAGGTTCGCGACGAGCGTGAACGGCTCGTCTCCGGCGAAGTCCGGCAGGTTCGCGGGATTGACGGTGAGCGCGTCGCGGTTGACGACGGCGAACCGGTCCACGGCCTCCGGCATGAACTCGGCGATCGTGTCCGGCAGACGCTCGGCCAGCGGCGGGTCGATCTCGACGGCGGTCATGCGCGCGCCGGTCTCGAGAATCGCCAAGGTGAGCGAGCCGAGACCGGGGCCGACCTCGAGCACGTGGCTTTCCGGGCCGACGTGCGCCTCACGCACGATGCGGCGCACGGTGCCCGGATCGATGACGAAGTTCTGGCCGAACTTCTTGGTGGGGCTCACGCCCGCCTCGGCGGCGATGCGGCGGATGTCGGCGGCGCCGAGCAGATGGCCCGTGGCCGTCTCCTCGGCGGTTGCGGTGGGTTCAGTCGTCACGTCGTTCAATACACCTTCCGAAATGGGATTCACGATATCAGTACCAGCCCTGCTGCTCCCAGATGCGCTTGCAGTTGGTGGGCGTGCCGTAGCGTTGGGCGATGTAGCTCAGACCCCAGTCGATCTGCACGGCGCCGTCGTCCTGCCAGCCGGTGCCCATCTTCGAGCCGGGCAGCGCCTGCGGGATGCCGTAGGCGGAGGAATACGGGTTGGCGGCGTTCCAACGCCAGCCGGACTCCTTGTTCCACAGCCAGACGATCGCGTCCCATTCGGCGCCGGTCCAGCCGCGCTGGGCGGCGGCCGCGGCCGCGTAGGTCTGCGCCTGGGCGACGCTCGGGTGCCACAGGCGGCCCGAACCGGAGCTGGAGCCGCCGGAGTTGCCGGAATTTCCGGAGTTGCCGGAATTTCCAGAGTTTCCGCTGTTGCCCGAATTGTTCCCGGAGTTGCCGGAATTCCCCGAGTTGTTGCCGCCGGAGTTGTTGTTTCCGGAGTTTCCGCTGTTGCCCGAGTTACCGGAGTTCGAGCCGGAATTGTTGGAGTTGCCCGAGTTCGAGTTGCCCGAGTTGTTCGAGTTGTTGCCGGAGTTCGACTCGTTCTTCTTGTCGGAGGAATCGTTCTTGTCGGACTTGTCCTTGTCGTCGTTCTTGTTCGACGTGTTCGGCTTCGTGGACTGGTTCGAACCGGAATCGGCCTTGCCGCTGCCGGTGTCCTCCTTCGGCTCCTCGACCTTCTCCGGACCGACCGCGATGATCTGGTCGACCGCGGCCTTCGTCGTCGTCTCGCTGGCGAGCGTCTCGCTCTCCGCGACGCCGTCCACATAGGTCACGTCGAAGACCTGCTGGATCTCGCCGTTCTGGCCCTGCTGGCGGATTTCCGTCTGGCCGGATTCGAGTGAGGAATCGATGATCGTCTGCGTGGAGTACGGCACCGACTTGGTGCGCGTCTCCTGGCCGTGGGTCACGCGCCTGACGCGCAGGATCGTCTCGCCGCCGTCCTCTTCGACGCTGACGCGATCCTCCTTGCCCACGTTGATGCCCTTGGAATCGAGGATGGAGGCCGCCGGAAGCTTGCCGTTCGGCGCTTCGGACGACTTGCCGTCCGCGATGACCGTGACCGGGCCCTCCTTGTTGATGACGAGGCCGCCGGTCAGCTGGTTGTAGATGTTGTCGATGTCGACGGTGATCTTCGAGGCCTGCTTCTCGTTCGCCTTGAAGAATCCGATGAGCTGGTCGGCGCTGTCCGCCACCGTCCAGAACGGGATCTCCTCGCCGTCCACGTTCACGGTGGTCTGGTAGGCGCTGCGCACGGTGACGACCGCATGGTTGGCGAGCGTGCTGCCGGACGAGGACTGCACGAGATCATGCGTCTTGACGCTGACGCCCTGCTCCTCGAGCAGACGGTCGACGCTCATCGCGTAGGTCTGGACGGTCGTCGTCTTGCCGTTCACCGTCAGCGCCACCGACTTGCGCGCGGAGAACGCGAACGTCGCCACACACGCCGCGAGCACCGTCACGACGCACACGGCCACACGGATACGACGCAACATCACGAATCGTTGCGGGGTCCACCGCCGTGCCATGCCATTACCTCGTTTCCCGCCCGCGATCGGTCCGGGCGCACTCGGTGCCCATCGTAGCGCACCATCTGCAAAGAAAAAGAAAAAGGGGGCGGGAGAGAAGGGGAAGTTCCCGCCCCCTATTATCAAGGCAAGGAGATGGTTGGGGGACTCTCCTGCCCTGTCCAGGAAGCCATAATCGGGGGAAGGCTCCTAGACGACTTACCCGTGTTAAGTATTTCCTGCGCGCCCCCGGCGCATCACACAGTATACGCCTTTTTCACGCATGACGAGCCTCTTGTCGGGATCGAACCGACGACCTGCCGCTTACAAGGCGGCCGCTCTGGCCATCTGAGCTAAAGAGGCGTGGCACGCAACAGTGTGTCGCGCACGCGGAAACCCAGCATAGCAGTTACCAGCGGACGAGCGCCAGCACCCTCAGTCGGCCTGCGGCCGCCAGCTCCCCCTGAAAGGGGGAGCAAAGAACAACGGATGCACTTCGTGCACTCGTCTCCCTGCGCCCCCTCAGGGGGAGCTGTCCCGCGAAGCGGGACCGAGGGGGTGCCGGAAGCGGCCCGCCCTAGTCCTCTTGGCTTACTTGCCGGTGGTGACGGAGATCGGCTTGCCGCTGGCGCCGATCGAGGGGAGCTGGCCTTCGACGCCGACCTGGTCGTCGGTAAGACCCAGCGCGGTGACGAGGCCCTCGTTGGAGGTCATGCCCGCGGTGGACAGCTGGTTCATATCCCAGTAGTTGCCATTGATGCGCACGGTCGGCGTGGTCATCTGGCCCTTGTAGCTGCCGGACACGTTGAACAGTTCGGAACGCTTCGGGTTGTACGTGTCGATCGCGTCCAGCCATGCCGTGTACTTGTCGACGCTCGCGGCGTTCGCGACCTTCTTGGAGACGCCCGCCTTGATCGCCTGCTGGCGCATCTGGTCGTCGGAGGTCTTCACGCCGGAGTTCTCGGCCGGCTGGAAGTCGTCGGCGTACATGTTCTGGATGAAGCCGAGGATGTGCGAGGCGTCCTTGTCCTGCTCGGCGATGGTGAGCAGCAGGTTTGCGGCGCGCGTCGAGTACTTGTCGGGGCTCCAGGTGTCGCCGAACGACATCGGGTGCAGGTCGAGGTTGATTTGGCCGGCTTCGACGAGCTTCTCCAGCGTCGCGCCGGACGCGCGCTCGAAGTTGCCGCAGCCGGAGCACATGAAGTCCATGTACACCTCGACGGTCGGCACGCCGTCGACCTTCTCGCCCACGCCGTCCTTCGAGACGATGACGCCGCCCTTCTCATCGGCGACGGACGGCTTGTCGGAGACCTCCTGCAGCTTCGAGTACGCCTGGTCGACGGTCAGGTTCGCGCCGGAGTTCTGCGAGGCGACGTGCGAACGCCAAATCGCGATGCCGGCGACGGCGATGAGCGCGACGACCACGGCGATCACGATCGCGCCGATGATGGTCTGCTGCCTGCGCTCCTTCGCCGCCTGCTCGGCGCGCGCCTTCGCCGCGGCCTCCTCGGCTGCGCGACGGGCGGCGCGGGTCTTGCGCTGTTTGGTGTTGTTCGCTTTCGTGGCCATGCGAGACGATCCTTTCCCAACCACTGAATGACTGATCTCTGATGACTGATCTGAGGGTCAGTCTAGCCCACGAATCGACATATACGCCCGTCGCTGATTGAACTCCATATGAACTGCGGGACCGCGCTACCGCCGTATCGCGCCCGCGCCGAGGCGTAGCATGCCGCTGCTCGGCCAGAGCGTGGTGAGGATCCACGCGATCGCGGCCATGCCGGCCAGCGCCAATCCGGTCGTCGTGAACGGTCCGTCGGTGAGCCACGGCAGTTCGTACGGCCACATGCCGTCCGGCAGCGGTGTCATCGCCCACGGCAGCTGCAGCGCGGCGGTCGCGGCGACCACGCCGACGAGGTCGATGATCGCGAACTGTACGGATCGGCCGAGCGCGGCGAGCAGCCCTTTGAGCAGATGCCACGGCAGCTGCACGACGCGCAACGCGGAATCCGATCCCTTGCGCATGCCGCCGCGGCGGCTTTCGCGCTCGATCTGCGCCTCCGTGCTGTACCCGACGGTGAACAGCAGCCACATCAGCGCCGCCGCCACGGCGAGGCCGATCAGCGGCTGGAACACCGCGGCGACCGCCGGTACGACGGCCATCATGCACAGGACGGCCACGCCCTGCTCGAGGTACTGCGCCCGCCGCGAGTCGGCGGTGTTGCGATGCTGCGGCGCGTTCGGATTCGCCGCGTTGCGGCCGTACTGCGATTGCGGCGATTGCGGCGTCTCGTACCCCGGCTGCGCGAAATCCGGCTGGACGTATTCCGGCTGCGGCGGCTCGTACTGCGGCGGCAGCAGCTCGGCCGGCGGCCGCGGCGGTTCCGGCGGCTGCATGTTCTGCGGCATCACCGCCGTCGCGTCCGGCTGGTCGCGCAGGAACGGCGGGACGTCGCCCTTCGGCTTCGGCGTCACGATCGGAATGTCGCGCGAGGAGGTCGGCACGTAGGCGGGCGGCAGGGAGGAGCCAGTACGGTTCGAGGCGTCCGCCACGCGCTGCAGCGGCGACTGGTCGTCGCCGGCCGCCGCCTCGCGCGCCGACGCCGCGCGGCCGGTGGCCGTGCGCGGCGTGCGGTTCGCGTTCGCGCTCTGGTTCGGATGGTTCGGATTCGTGCCGGCGGCCGCGGCGGAACCCGAGCCGGCGGCTGGGATGAGCGGCGGATTCGCCGCGTCGCCCGGACCGAGCACGTCGCTGGGCAGCGTGACCGTGCACTGGTCCGGCGTCAGCGCGCGCGTCGCGTCGACGCCGTCGTCCGCGTCGTCGCGCCATGCCGCGCGGCCGGTGGCCATGCGTGGCATGGGCGGCGTGGACGGCGCGACCGGCATGCCTGTGCCTGCGCCGCGCATCGTCGACGGCATCACCGACGTCGCCGGCAATGTGGCGGTCGCGCCGGGCGCTCCGGCCGCGTTACTTGCGTTACCGGCGCCGGTGCCGAGCACTCTGGTCGCCGCGTTGGGGCCGCCGTCAAAAGGGCGCATCACCTCGGTCGCGCCGTTGCCGGTCGCGCCGGTCGCATCGGTCGCGGAATCGCCGCCGAAGCCGTCGTCATCCCAATTCACGGGATTGAGCGCGTCCAGCGCGATCGCGTGGAGCAGCTGGTCGGGAGTGCAGCGGCGGCGCGGATTGGGATTGAGCGCGCTGCGGAACGCGGTGAGCGTGTGCGTGGGCAGCCCGGCGAGGTTCGCGTTGCCGCTCGCCTCGCGTTCCAGCACGGCCATCAGCGGCTTCGTGCCGAACACCGGTTCGCCGATCGCGGCGAACGCGAGCACGGAGGCGACCGACCACCAGTCCGTCGCCTCGCTCGAATCGGCGCCGTCGATGATCTCCGGCGCGATGAAGCCGGGCGTGCCCATCACGAGGCCCGTGCGCGTCACGTGGCTTTCGCCTTCGCCCATCGCGATGCCGAAGTCGACGAGCACCGGACCGGACGCGGAGACCATCACGTTCGTCGGTTTGATGTCGCGGTGCACGATGCCGGCCGCGTGCACGGCCTTGACGGCCTCCATCAGCTTGCGCGCGAGCCGTTCCAGATCGTCGCCCACGTATTTGCCGTTCGCGGCGACGTCGTCCTTGAGATTCCTGCCTTCGATGAGTTCGGTGACGATGAACGCGAGGGCGTCGTCGAGCTCCATGTCGACGATGCCGCACACGCCCGGATGATTCACCTTCTTCAACGCGAGGGCCTCGCGGCGCAGACGCTCGCGCGGCGTCACGTTCTCCTTGAGGTTCGGGTCCTGCGCGGGGCGGCGGGAGGCAGGGGAGCCGGGGGCGCCCGGACTGGCCGCCGCGCCATCGCCGGAGAGATCATCGGACGAACCGTCCTCGGCGAGCGAATCGCGCAGGATCTTCATCGCGTACACCTGACCGCCGTCGTCGAGCACGCGCCATACCGAACCCATCGCGCCGGAACCCAGGCGGGAGACGAGCGTATAGCCGCCCACCACTTCGCCCGGTTCCAGATTCAACGCCGTCAGATCACTCATACCGCCCATCCTATCCTTGGGCCTGGCATGCCGGTATATATGTGCCGGTCGGCCGTGCCGCCCATGCGTGCGGGGAATGGGCGGGCGTGCAGAATATGCATGCGAAACGACAGGATGGGGTGAGCGGGCGGCGTGGCCCGCGGCGGTCGTGCACAATCGGGGATAACGACATCGACGACGTGTCGGATGAAAGCAGAATCAAGGAGGAGAACGATGCTGAGCATCAACTGGAGCGACGTGATGAACGTCATCGCTTCGATCGCGCCGCAGCTGATCGCCATCGGCGTGGTGTTCGTGCTGGCGCTCGCGCTGACCATCGGCGTGAACAAGAAGACGGTGAAGAACGTCGCCACCCGCAAACTCGTGCATTCCGAATCGTGGATCGTGTTCCTGGTCGCCGTGGTCGTGGCCGTGTCCATGATGCTGTTCGGCCCGCTGGCCTCGCTGCTCAACAGCGCGACCGCCACCAAGTACACGCTGTCCGAGACCACGATCTCCAACGCGAACAAGCTCGCCAAGGAGATCCAGTCCGAGGCGATCACGATGCTGAAGAACGAGGACTCCAACCTGCCGCTCGCCTCGAAGAAGGTCAACGTGTTCGGCTGGGGCTCCACGAACCCGGTCTACGGCGGCACCGGCTCCGGCTCGATGAACCAGTCCTACAAGACCACCTCCATCCTCGACGGCCTCAAGCAGGCGGGCGTCGAGACCAACACCGAACTGAGCAAGCTGTACACCGACTACCGCAAGGACCGTCCGGTCGTGGCCATGGCCGAGCAGGACTGGACCCTGCCCGAAGTGCCGGCCAAGCAGTACTCGAGCAAGCTCATCTCCGATGCCAAGGCCTTCTCCGACGAGGCCGTGGTCGTCATCACCCGCGTCGGCGGCGAGGGCGCCGACCTGCCGAAGGACATGACCGCCAAGGGCATCACCTACCACGACAACTCCAAGGACTACAAGGACTTCCAGAAGGGCGGCAGCTTCCTCGAGCTCAGCCAGACCGAGAAGGACATGATCGACCTGGTCACCAAGAACTTCGACAAGGTCACCGTCGTCTACAACGGCGCCAACACCTTCGAGCTCGGCTTCGTCGACAACTACCCGCAGATCAAGTCCGTGCTGTGGTGCCCGCCCGCCGGCCAGACCGGCTTCTCCGCGCTCGGCGAGGTGCTCGCCGGCGACGTGAACCCGTCCGGCAGGACCTCCGACACCTTCGTCAAGGACCTCACCCAGCAGCCGAGCTACAACAACGCCGGTGATTTCAAGTACGACAACATGAAGGAGTTCGCCACCGAGAACTTCGAGGAGGGCAAGACCTCCCCGGCGTTCGTCAACTACGTCGAAGGCATCTACGTCGGCTACAAGTACTGGGAGACCGCGGCCGACGAAGGCGCGATCGACTACGACGACTACGTGCAGTACCCGTTCGGCTACGGCCTGAGCTACACCACCTTCGACCAGAAGATGGGCGACGTGACGTACTCCGACGGCAAGGTCTCCTTCGACGTGACCGTCACCAACACCGGCGACAAGGCCGGCAAGGACGTCGTCGAGACGTACTTCGACCCGCCGTACACCAACGGCGGCATCGAGAAGGCCAGCGCCAACCTGGTCGCCTTCGAGAAGACCAAGGAGCTCAAGCCCGGCGAATCCGAGACCGTGAAGATCTCGTTCGACGATGACGACATGGCCTCCTACGATTCCAAGACCGCGAAGGCCTACGTGCTCGAGGCGGGCGACTACGGCATCTCCATCCAGTCCGATTCGCACACCACGATCGACGAGAAGACCGTGACCGTCGACAAGACGATCACCTACGACTCCAAGTCCAACACGCACTCGGGTGACAAGACCGTCGCGACCAACGTGTTCGACGACGCCGAGGGCGAGGAGCAGGGCATCACCTACCTGTCCCGTGCCGACCACTTCGCCAACTACAAGCAGGCGACCGCCAAGCCGACGAACTACACGCTGTCCGCCGACCTCAAGGCCAAGTTCCGCAACCTGTCGAACTACAAGCCGTCCGAGACGAACGACGACTCCGACCAGATGCCGACCACCGGCGCGAAGAACGGCGTGCGTCTGGCCGACCTCACCGGCAAGGACTACGACGATCCGCTGTGGGACAAGCTGCTCGACCAGCTGACCTTCGACCAGATGGACAACCTGATCGCCTTCGGCGGCTACGGCACGCAGGCCGTGAACTCCGTCGGCAAGATCGCCCTGACCGACGTCGACGGCCCCGCCTCCCTGAACAACAACTTCACCGGCGTCGGCTCCATCGGCTTCCCGTCCTCCACCTCCGTGGCGTGCACGTGGAACAAGGATCTGGCCCGCCAGTTCGGCGACGGCATCGGCGACATGGCCCACGACATGCACGTGGCCGGCTGGTATGCCCCCGCCATGAACATCCACCGCAACGCGTTCGCCGGCCGTACCTTCGAGTACTTCTCCGAGGACGGCTACCTGTCCGGCGTGATGGCCTCCCAGCAGGTGGCCGGCGCGCAGGCCAAGGGCGTGTACGCCTTCATGAAGCACTTCGCCCTGAACGACCAGGAGACGAACCGACTGAGCGAGCTCAACACCTGGGCCAACGAGCAGTCGATCCGCGAGATCTACCTGAAGCCGTTCGAGATGAGCGTGAAGGAAGGCGGCGCGGGCGCCGTGATGAGCGCCTTCAACTACATCGGCACCGAGTGGGCCGGCTCGCACTCCGGACTGCTCAACACCGTCCTGCGTGACGAGTGGGGCTTCCGCGGCATGGTCCTCACCGACTACTTCGGCGGCTACGGCTACCAGAGCGGCGACCGCGCGATCCGCGGCGGCAACGACCTGATGCTCGCCACCACCGACGTGACGAACCACATCACCGACAAGTCCGCCACCTCGGTCAAGGCGATGCGCACCGCCTCGCACAACATCCTCTACACGGCCGCCAACAGCTGGCTGTACGAGAACGGCGAGCCCGACGTCGCCACCCCGATCTGGAAGACCATCTCCTACGTGGTCTGGGGCGTGACCGCCGTCCTCGCGATCGGACTCGAGGTCCTCACCATCAAGCGCTACCTCGCCCGCCGCGCCGTGAAGGCCACGAAGTAGTCAGCAGCCCTCGGCCCCCTCTGACGGTCGAGCTGTCAGCCACAGGCTGACCGGGAGAGAGAAGCGGCCGCAGGCCGCGGGAGACGCAGTATCGGTTACTGGCCGATGCGCTCCCGCCGCCTGCGGCCGCTTCGTTGCTTCTAAAAATTTTTGAGAAGTTACGCCATAAACTTCTCAAAATTTTTGAGAAGTTGTGTGCATAGGCCGTTCTCTCGCGTGCTACGTCTCACCAGTCCGTTCGCCGGCGCACGATCATGATCGCCACGACCAGCAGCGCCGCGACGGCGGCGACGATGGCGATCGTCGTCGTGCTGAGCGGCCGCCGCCCGTCGCCTTCCGTAGTCGACCGGCTCACGGATTCCGCGGTGAACGGGGAGACGTCCATCGCGAGCAGCGCGGCCGGTTGCGCGGAATCGGTTGCCGAGGCGAGCAGCACGTACCAGATGCCGCCGTCCTGCGAGAACGTCCAGCCTGCCGCATGGCCGGTCGCCGCACCGGAAAGACCGGAATCACCAGTGCCGTCGGCGGTCTCGAACGTCAGCGTGCGCGTGACCGTGGGATCGTTCCTGTCGAACGTGTTCACACGGAGTGCGATCGCGTCACCGTTTCCGTGGTCGATTGAGTACAGCAGCGTGCCGTCCGGATCGATGGCCGAGACGAGATCGCCCGTGTCCAGCCACTGCATGGTGCCTTCGTCGACGACGAGTCTGCCGTTCGTCATGCCGACGAGCAGGCGCGCGCCGTTCGGCGCGAGCAGGATGCGGTCGAGCGGCAGGTGCCGTCCGAACATCGTGCGCGCCACCGTCGCTTCGCCCGAACCGGTGCCCGAGTCCGAGCCGGAACCGGAATCCGAGCCGGGCTCATAGGCGTCGACGTCGATCGCCAGCACCCGCGAATCGGCGGTGCCCACGTACAGCGCGTGACGGTCCGCTGTTCCGGTGGCGTAGACGGTCGGCGACACGTCGTCCGCGATGTCGTCCATCACGCCGGTGGCGATGTCGACCGCCATCAGCCGCAACGATCGTCCGGCGGCGGCATCGTCGTCGGTGGTATCGGCATCACCAGAGCCTCCGTCCGTATCGCCGGCACCGGTCGTGTCATCGACGCCGACAAACCATACCGTCCCGGCCGAGTTCGTCGTGTACGGCGTGACGTCGCGGATTGCGGCGGCGGGGCCGGCGGCGGAATCGGCGTATCGCAGCGGGACGGCGGCGACGTTCTCGCCGCCTGCCGCCGCGAACGTGCGCAACGTCCACGAGCGCGGCGTATCGTCGCCGCCGGTGCCGTCGGGTTCGATCACGCCGATACGCGCGCCGTCCGGCGACAGCATGTAGTCGCTTCCGGTCGAGGGATGCAATGTGACCGTGAGATCGTCGACGCCGATCGCGGCGATGCCGTTCGCGCCGTTGACGAGCATCGTCCTGCCATCCGGCGTGAACTCGACGTGCGGCCGGGACGTGGCGAAACCGCCGTCCACCTGTGCGGTGCCGTCCGCGGACAGGTCCGTGATGCGGATTCGGCAGACCGTGCCGCCTTTGTCGATCGCGAACAGGAACCGGCCGCCGGGAGCGGACGTCAGCGCGATCGGATCGCTGCCGAGACAGGATGCGCCGCGCAGCGTCGTGACGGGGAGCGCGCCGGTGCGCTCGATCGCCGACGCGGCTGGGGGAGCTGCCGTGCAGAGCGCGACCGCGGTGCAGAAGGCGAGCGTGGAGCGCATCAGCGTGCGCACCGTCGCCGGAAGATGCGTGTCATGGCCGAACATGGGAGGGCTCCTTCATCGTCCGTCGTTTCTGTCGTTTTCCGTCGGATGCCGTATCCGTGATTCCAGCGTATCCGCGGCGTTCCGCGACGCCGGCGCATACGGCCGAAGGCATCAACGTTTGTCGTGACGGCGACCGGCGTCGCCCGCATCACAGCGTCCCGTCAACGTTTGATGATGAACCGTCGCGCGCACGGTGCCGCCGCCCGTCGCCGCGTGGGAATCGGCGATACACTGCGGATTATGGAACGGTCCGAAGAGGTACGTGGAAACGATGACGGCGGGACGGGCGTCTCGGTCGGCATCGTCGACAACGACGCCATCACCCTGTACGCGCTGCGCGCGATCATCCCGCGGATGCCGGGCATGCGGCTGGCGTGGGAGGCGACGGCCGGTCGGGAGGCGTTCGTCAGATGCGTGGAGGACGACGACCGCCCCGACGTGCTGCTGGTCGACATGGGGCTTGCGGACATGCCCGGCCCGCTGCTGTGCCGTCTCATCCGGTCCGCCGCGCCGCGCCCGCCGATGCTCGCCATCACCTCGTACCCGATCGAACTGTACGCGTCGGACGCGGCCGAGGCGGGAGCGCAGGGCATCATCGGCAAAACGGACATGCGCGACCTGCAACGGGCGATACGGATCGTGGCCGCCGGCGGAACGGTGCCGTCGCAGGCCGCACCCGACGTGCGTTTCGACGATGCCGGGACGGCGTTCCAACGCATCCGCCGCACGCCCGCCGAACCGGCGGCGACGCTGACATGGCCGGAGATGGAAGTGCTCAACCTGAGCGCGCAGGGGCTCAACCTCAACGAAATCGCGCGACGGCTCGGCATCCAGCCGCCCACCGCACGATCCCACGCGCGGCACGCGCGCATCAAACTGAACGCACGGACGTTGGGGGAGGCGCTGGTCAAATGGAATCAGGCGAAACGACGCTGAGACCGGTCGACGACGATCTGGCCGTCCACGGCGTGCGATGGCGCGCGCTGCACGACGCCGTCACCGGGGAATTGTCCGCGATCGCGCTGTTGTCGCAGAGCGCGGGAGAGGGGGAGTACGGCGGTGCCGATGGTGCGCGTGGTCGCGTTGGTTCCGTTGGCTCGGGTGATTCCGTTGGTTCGGGTGATTCCGGTGATTCGGGGGATTCGGGGGATGGTCGTGCGTTGATGAGGGACATCAACCGGCTGTCCCTCGCGGCTTTGGACAACACCCATGAGGTCATCCGCCTGCTGTCCGAGGCCGATGGGGTGCCGGCGGGTGCGCCGAGTGTGGCGACTGTGCCGGCTGCGGCTGTGTCGGCCGCGTCGGATGTCGCCCGGTATTTCGGGCGGCAGGAGCGACGGCTGCGGAATCTGGGATTCCGCGGGACGATGATGGTGGACGTCGACGGCCGCCGGATCGCCCCGGGTATGGCGCGACCGATCCGCACGTGTGGCAAGGAGATATGCGCCAATATCGCCCGTCATGCGGATGCGGCTGTGCCATACCGGCTGACGGTGCGGTGCGAAGGCGAACGCGATGACGTTCGTGACGTCGGCGCCATCATCATCGAGCAGAGCAACGGCGTCACGGACCATGACACGGACCATGACGCCGTTGCCGGTACCGGCCGGCGGACTCTGCGATCGGGCTTCGGCCTCGCCCTCCTGCGCGAACAGGTCGAGCGTCACGGCGGCACCCTATCCCACGAAACCCGCAACGGAACCTGGCGCATCCGCATCCGGTTACCTCGATAGTCGGGGACGGAGACGGAATGCGACGGCGCCTCAATCAGCTCAATCGGATTGCGTTGTATTTCCGTAGAGAAGTGAAAGCATGGCAATAGGGGCCTTTCTCGTAGTTGTTCGGGTACGGGCCGCGAACAGGGCTCCAAGTCCATCCATCTCCGTCACGATTGGCCAAATCGTTTCGCCGCCTTCCCGGTCTGACGTACCGCATCACCGCATCAGCGACCACTTCCATGCGGGGATGACGTGTATCGTGCCGGCTTCGACCGCGACGGTCTCCTCATCATGCAACGTCAGGATGCTTCCGGAACCGAGGTGAGTGCGTGCCATGACCGCGGCCAACGAGCCGATCTCGCAGTTCCGCGTCTTCGTGGCGGTCATGTCCGCGGTCACCTGATACAGCGCGTATGGTTCGGCGGCGAGGGCGTCGCCGACCAGGAAGTCGACCTTCTCCTGCTTGGGGCCGGGCATGGTGTAGGACGTCACAGCCTCCGTCCTGCGTCCGGCGGTGCGGCGGTGCAGTTCGCAGAACACGGCCGTCTCCAATCGTTTGCCGAGATCCTGCTGGTTCGCGCGGGAAACCGCGTAGGCCATGCCCTGATCGACCGCGTACATCTTCGGCACGCTGGTGCTGCCCGGTTTGAGCGCCGTGCGGTATTCGGGCAGCTCGTAGACCAGATACGCCTGCTTGAACAGTTCCAGCAGCGTATTGACTTTGTCCCAATACACTTTCCAGCCGGTGGCTTTCAATGCGGCGACGAGTGCGTTGACGGACAGCTCGCACGCCGTGTTGCGCAATAGGTAGAGTGCGGTCTGCGTGGCCATCGCGATGTTCTCTCGTCCGAACCGTTCCGCGACGTCGCGCGCCACCACGTCGCGCATGTAGCTTTGCAGCATCTCGACGCGATCCGGCTCGATCAGCCGTTGCACACCGGGGAATCCCCCTTCGACCAAATAGCGTTCGTATGCGCCTTCGAATCCGGTGACCTCCTGTGGCGAGAACGCCTCATTAATCACTTTAATCACTGCGGAAGCATCATCGGATTCGCCGTGGCCGTCCGGAACGGCATCCGGCACGGCGATGCCGCGGAACGTGCAGTATTCCCGGAACGACAGTGGCATCATCGCGTGCGCGTGCGATCGACCACGGAAGTTCGTGGCAATCTCCTCGCTGGACAGTTTCGATGATGAGCCGGTGATGACCAGCGTCACCTTCTCATGTTCCGTGATGCGTTGGCAGAATCCCTGCCAGTTCGCACATTCCTGCACCTCGTCGAGGAACAGGTACGCGCCTTCGCTTCGCGCTTCGGGCACCTGACGCCAGTACTCGTTGACGACGTCGTCGAGCACGTCATCCGGCATCGGCAGCAGGCGGTCGTCGGCGAAATTGAAGTAGAGGATGCGGTCGCGCGGCACTCCGGCGGCCAGCAGGTCATGGATCTTCTGGAACAGGTAGAACGTCTTGCCGCAACGCCGGATGCCGGTGATGATGTGCACGATGTTGAACATGGCGGGCTTGTCGAGTTGACGAATCACCTCGTCGCGGCGCGAGGGGGTGGGGATGTCGAGGCGCATGGCCTCGCGTACCAGCATGGCATAGGATTCGCGCGGATTGTCCGGAACCATGGTCGCCTCGTTCCTCTCATACGTTTATCGTCGCAACCTTTACGGTATCACTTCTTAAAAATTTTGAGAAGTAATACAGTGAACTTCTTAAGAATTTTGAGAAGTGGTATGCGTGGATCGTTCCGTAAGAGCCTGCGTGCCATTCGTGCGGGGGAAACGACAGGTTGTGTGCGCACCGCCCCACGCGCCCGCGAATCCTGATTGAATCGAAGCAACGACGATGAAGAAATCGAACGAACAAGCCAATCACTGCAAGGGAGAGTGACATGGAACTCGAAGAGCTTTCGGTGGCCGAGAAGGCGGCGATGCTGTCCGGCGGATCCGAATGGGATTCGCGCGGCAACGACCGCGCCGGCGTGCCCAGCTTCGTGATGAGCGACGGCCCCCACGGCGTGCGACGCCAGCTCGGCGAAGGCGACCATCTGGGCCTCGGCGCCTCCAAGCCCGCCACCTGCTTCCCGACCGCCGGCACCGTCGCCGGTTCGTGGGATCCGGCGCTCGCCGAACGGATGGGCGAGGCGCTCGGCCGCGAGGCGCACGACCTCGACGTGAACGTGCTGCTCGGTCCCGGCCTCAACATCAAACGCAACCCGCTGTGCGGCCGCAACTTCGAGTACTACTCGGAGGATCCGGTCGTCGCCGGCCGCATGGCCGCCGGCCTCATCCGCGGCATCCAGTCGAACGGCGTCTCCGCCTGCCCGAAGCATTTCGCGGTCAACAGCCAGGAGCTGCGCCGTCAGGCCTCCAACTCGGTCATCGACGAGCGCACGATGCGCGAGATCTACCTGACCGGCTTCGAAATCGCCGTGCGCGAAGCCGCGCCGCTGACGATCATGACCTCCTACAACGAGATCAACGGCGTCTACGCGCACGAAAACAAGCATCTGCTGCAGGACATCCTGCGCGACGAATGGGGCTTCGACGGCATGGTCGTCTCCGATTGGGGCGGCTCCAACTCGGCCGTCGCCGCCGTCAAGGCGGGCGGCTCGCTCGAAATGCCGAGTCCCGGATTCACGTCCGTGCGCGAACTCGAAGACGCGGTCAAGGCCGGTGCGCTCGACGAGGCCGACCTCGACGCCCGCGCCCGCGAAGTCGCGAAGGTCGCGGGCCGCACGCGCCTCGACGGCGTCGGCCGCGACGACCTGCTCGACGAATCCGTCATCAAGGCGCATCACGAGGTCGCCCGCCGCGTCGCCGAAGGCTCGATGGTCCTGCTGAAGAACGCGTCCGTGGGCACCAGCGGCATTGACGGTACCCCCGTGCTCCCGTTCCGTCCGGGCGCGCGCGTCGCCGTCGTCGGCGACATGGCGAAGACCCCGCGATTCCAAGGCTCCGGCTCGTCCAAGGTGAACGCCACGCGCGAAGAGAACATCCTCGAAGAACTCGGCAAGTCCGACGCCGCCGAAGTCGCCGGCTACGCGCCCGGCTATGACCGCCAGGGCGCCGTGAAGCCGGAACTCGTGCGCGAGGCCGTCGACCTTGTCTCGCGCGACGACGTGGACGTCGCGCTCGCCGTCGTCGGCCTTGACGAACGCAGCGAATCCGAAGGCCTCGACCGTGCGACGATGGCCATCCCGCAGGCGCAGAACGATCTGATCGCCGCGCTCGCCGCGACCGGCAAGCCGATCGTCGTCGTGCTCGTCGCCGGCTCCCCGGTCGAACTGCCGTGGCACGACGACGTCGCCGCGATCCTCTACATCGGACTGTCCGGACAGGCCGGCGCATCCGCCACCGTGCGCGCGCTCACCGGCAAGGTCAATCCGTCGGGCCATCTCGCCGAAACGTGGCCGATGCGCTACGACGACTGCCCGTCCGCCGGCTGGTACCCGGCGACCGGCCGCGACGCCGTCTACCGTGAGGGCCCGTTCGTCGGCTACCGCTACTACGAGACCGCGAGCGTGCCCGTCCGCTTCCCGTTCGGCTACGGCCTGTCCTACGCCACGTTCACGATGACGGGACTCGTCGCCGACGAGACCGGCGTCACCGTGACCGTCTCCAACGACTCCGACGTGGCCGGCGCGACCGTCGTCCAGCTGTACGTGAGCGGCCCGTCGTGCGGCGCGGCAGGCGCGCACGCCGGCGCGGACGGCGCTCACGGCGCCGCCGGCGTGCTGCGTCCCGCGCGCGAGCTCAAGGGATTCGCGAAGGTGACGCTCGCCGCGCACGAGACGCGCGACGTGCGCATCGACTTCGACCGGTACACGTTCCGCCACTTCGACGCCGCCGCGCGCGACGGTGCCGGCGCGTGGCGCACCGAGTCGGGCGTGTGGACGCTGTCGGTCGGCTTCGACGCCGAGACGCTGCCGTTGAGCGAGTCGTTCGCCGTCGCCGGCGACGTGGACGCGACCGGCCCCGACCCCGCGCTCGGCCACTATCTGACCGGCGACGTCAAGCACGTGACCGACGCCGAGACGGCCGCGCTGTTCGGTTATGACGTGATCGCGCGCTCCGGCCGCGACGGGGCGGCGACGTTCGGCGTCAACGATCCGATCTCGAGCTGGAGCGGTTCACGCGGATTCATCGCGAAGACCGTCGCGAACACGCTCAAGAAGCGGGAGGCGAGCGTGCGCGAGAAGACCGGAGCGCCCGACCTCAACACGCTGTTCATCCTCAACATGCCGCCGCGGGCGATGAGCAAGATGACGCAAGGCATGGTCGATGCGGCCATGGTCGACGCGATCGTCGAGATCGGCAACGGGCACACGTTCCGTGGCCTCGGCTCGCTCATCGGGGCATACTTCCGCAACCAATCCGCCAACAAGCGCACCGCGAAGGAGATCAACCATGACTGACGCGACGAAGACCGCCGAAACCGCTACGTCCGCCTCGGCCGAGTCCGCCAAGCCCACCGCCGAGGAGCTCGCAAAGATGGGCCCGATCCGCCGTTGGATCGCCACGCATCCGACGATCTGGGAGTTCATCCTGTTCAACGTGCTGTCGAACATCTCCACGATCGCGCGCTTCGTGGTCACATGGATCGGCACCGCCGTGTTCGTCGCCGCGCTCGGGCTCACCGCGCCGTTCCACTTCCTGATCTTCAACTACCCGGAATCCGGCAACGGCGTGGGCGGCTTCCTCACCTTCCTCTTCGCCGAGGTGATCGCGCAGGTCGTGAACTTCTTCGTGCAGATGAAGTGGGTGTTCAAGTCCGATTCCAGTTTCCACGACGCCGCGTGGAAGTACGCGATCCTCGCCGTCGTGATCGTCGTCGTGAACCTCGTGCTGCCCGGCTACGTGACCGCGCTGTGCCAAGGCTGGGGCATGAACGCGGGGCTGGCCGGCACGATCGCCTCCGTCGTGAACACGCTCCTCGCCGTCGTCGTCAGCTACCCCCTCCTCAAGTTCTGGATCATGCCCAAGACCAAGTAGCGGCGGTTCTGAATCGGCCCCCTCTGACGAGGGGGCTGTCCGCGTAGCGGACTGGGGGAGAGAGGTGGAGCGGCCATGAGGTCGCGGGAAAACCGCATCGGCCTTCGGCCGATTCCGTATTGCCGCCTGCGGCGACGTCTCTCCCTCCGTCCGCCTTCGGCGGCCACCTCCCTCGTCAGAGGGAGGCCTATCGCATCACCGCTCTATGCTCCCGGAATCAGCACGGTGAGCGTGAACCAGTGGTCTTCGGCCTTGATCGACACTTCGCCGCCGTATTGGGCGGCGATGTGCCGGATCGATTTGACGCCGAATCCGTGGCCGGTCGCGTTGCGTTTCGTGGTGCGCAGATTGCCCGCCGCATCCTTCTTCAACACCGCGTCGTAGTAGTTCTCCACGCGGATCACCGTGAACGCGCCCTGCCGGTACAGGGCGAGACGGATCAACCGTCGTTCCGGATCGTCCAATCGCGACGTCGCCTCGATCGCGTTGTCCAACGCGTTGCCGAACAGCGTCGCGATGTCCATCGAACTCATGTTCGCGGCGCCCAGCAGCGCACCGTCCGCGACCGCCGTGAACGTGATCCCACGCTCCTCGCATACGCGCGTCTTCGTCGTCAGAATCACGTCGAGCACCGGATTGCCGGAATGTTGCTGCGCACTGTACTCGGCGACCGAACGCTCCAACTGCTCGAAACCGGCCGCCGCATGTTCCGGATCGACCTCGGCGCGCAACGCGGCGATCTGATGCTTGAGATCGTGCGCGAGCCGCCCGATCGACTCCAGATTCTCCTTCGACGCGAGATACTCCTGATGCTGGCTCTCCAACTGCGCGTTGATGGAGGCGAGCTCCGCGCTCGCCTCCATCCGCCGCGCCTGCTCCTGCTGCGCATACAGGATCGCGAACCCGCAGAAGTCGACGAGCGTGCGGATGTAGAACACCTCCTGCCCGATCTTGCCGGAGAACGGCGTGTTCGTCGAAACGAAACTCAGATTGCTCATCGCGAACGTCACCACGGTGATCGCCACCGTGCCGACGGCCAGCTGCGCGCTGACGGTCGTCGGCGCGGACTGGCTGAAGTTGCGCCGCTCCACCGCCCATGCCGCGGCGAAACAGACCGTGTACACGCCGACCAGGATCAACGTCGCGAACGGCTGGCGCGGCGGCAGGTCCACGCCGTACGTGAGGAACGTCGAAAGCTGCCAGTGCAGCGACGCGACCAGCTCGGCGAGCACGAACGCACGCGCCGTCACATACAGGCACTCGCGTTTGCCGCCGCCGCTGCCGCGCCACACAATCAGCCACATGCAGCCGAACGCGAGCAGCATGCCGAGCGTCCAGAACCACAGCGGCATCGCTCCGGCCAGATACTGCACGCCGATCATCGCCGCCAATCCGATCGCCGCGACCGCCGCCGTGCGCCGCAAGGCCACGCGGCGGTGGATCACGGCGAGATAGGTGACGCACGCCGCCCACTCGCAGATCGCGGTGAACAGCCGCGGGATGTCCGGCATCGCGTTCGTGATCGTCGCGCCGAGACCGCCCATCACACGCCTCCCATGTACGCGGCCAGCGCGGTCATGAACGCCTTCTTGCGTGGCCGGCTCACGCGCAACGGCTCGCCGTTCGACAGCACGCAGTCCTGGTCCGCCATGCCGGTCACGTGACGCAGGTTCACCAGATAGCAGGAGTTCGATCGGAAGAAATCCTTCTCCGCCAGCCGCTCCTCGAACGATTTCAGCGTGCCCGTCACCGACAGTTTGCCGCCGAGCGTATGGATGACGATCGTGTGCCGGATCGATTCGATGTACAGCACGTCGGCGAGTTCCAGCCGCTGCTGCGCGCCGCCCACGTCGATGAGGATCGACTCGTCGCCGCGCCGGCGCACCGTGTCGATCGACCGTTTCAGCTCCTGGTTGAACGCGAACCACGGCACCGGTTTGAGCAGGTACGACAGCGCGCCCACCTGGTAGCCGTTGATCGCGTACTGCGGCGCCGCGGTGATGAACACGATGACGACGGTCTTGTCGCGCTCGCGGATGCGCCGCGCCGCCTCCATGCCGTCCATCTCCTTCATCTCGACGTCGAGCAGGAGGATGTCGTAGACGGGCGCGTATTTCTCGACGATCCTCGCGCCGTCGTCGAACACGGAGACGGTGAAGCGGATGCCGTCGTTCTCGGCCTGATAGCGGTTGAGATAGTCCAGGACCTGTTGGCAGGCCGAGGCGTCGTCCTCGACCACCCCGATTCTGATGTCGCGCATGACCAACCTCCCTGTCTCGCGTGGGCACCTCGTGCGGGCCTCCGGTTCCCGATTGTATCGGCCGGCCGCGCGCCGCGCGGGAAACGCCAATGCGAAAGCGCTTTCCTTGCGTGAGCGCGAACAACGTGTATAGTGAGCCGAAGGTTCGACGGAAACGATTCCGCCGGTCCGGATAAGTAAACGCTGAGGTTTGCAGATCGCCCGACGTTGCAGCGATGCGATGGACGGTGACGAACGGATCAAAGCACAGCAACCAACCGAATAATCCCTTTACAACGGATCGTGAGGCACGTACCTGCCTCTGAAAGGATTGAACAACCATGGCTGAAGTCATTTTCGACCACGTCACCCGTATCTACCCGGGCAACGACAAGCCCTCCGTGGATGATCTGAACCTCGACATCAAGGACGGCGAATTCCTCGTCCTCGTCGGCCCGTCCGGCTGCGGCAAGTCCACCACGCTGCGCATGCTCGCCGGCCTCGAGGAGGTCAACAAGGGCCGCATCCTCATCGGTGATAAGGACGTCACCACCATGCAGCCGAAGGACCGCGACATCGCCATGGTCTTCCAGAACTACGCGCTGTACCCGCACATGACCGTCGCCGACAACATGGGCTTCGCCCTGAAGATCGCCGGCACCCCGAAGGAGGAGATCCGCAAGCGCGTCGAAGAGGCCGCGAAGATCCTCGACCTGACCGAGTACCTCGACCGCAAGCCGAAGGCCCTGTCCGGCGGCCAGCGCCAGCGCGTCGCCATGGGCCGCGCCATCGTGCGTAAGCCGAAGGTGTTCCTCATGGACGAGCCGCTGTCCAACCTCGACGCCAAGCTCCGCGTCCAGACCCGTACCCAGATCGCCGCCCTGCAGCGTCAGCTCGGCGTCACCACCCTGTACGTGACCCACGACCAGACCGAGGCCCTGACGATGGGCGACCGCATCGCCGTCATCAAGCTCGGCGTCCTGCAGCAGGTCGGCGCCCCGACCGAGCTGTACGATCGCCCGGCCAACGTCTTCGTCGCCGGCTTCATCGGCTCCCCGTCGATGAACATCAACGTGCACCCGGTCGTCAACGGCAAGGCCCAGATCGGTGAGGACACCGTCGACCTGCCGGCCGACGCCGTCGACAAGCTGACCCCGGAGGACGGCGGCAAGATCGTCGTCGGCTTCCGTCCGGAGGACGCTTCGCTGGCCCCGGCCGACGATCCGAACGCCTTCTCCCTGAAGGTCGTCAACGTCGAGGATCTCGGCTCCGACGGCTACATCTACGGCAACATCATCACCGACGGCTCCGCCGCCGAGGAGGCCCAGGTCATGTCCGACCAGAACAAGCTCACCACGGTTCGCGTGAACCCGCGTGCGCTGCCGAAGGTCGGCCAGATCGTCAAGATCAAGATCGATCCGGCCAAGATGCACCTGTTCGCCCCGTCCACCGAGCTCCGCATCAACTGACGCCCGGCCCGGTTCCGGTTATAAAGACTTGGTCGGGTTGCGGCGAATGTGCCGCCTGATTCGGCCAACCATGTCAACGAGACGTTTCTCTTCCTCTCTATTCCGTCTCGTTGGAGAAAGCCCCGCTACGCCGCGGGGCTTTCTTTGTCTACGCCAACTTCGTGGCACGTCCGCAGGCGGTGACGGTTTCCCAGTTTGTTTTCCCGGGTCGTCGCCAGCTCCGTTTCCCGGGGCGTTTCCCACTCTATTCCCCCGGGTCATTCTTGGTTCATTCCCGGCTCGTTCCCGCCCGGAGGCGCAAGTTTTCCCGGAAATCCCCCGCTTGTTCCGGGATTTCTTGTACTGACCACTTCCCAGCGCAAGTTTTCCCGGGAAACTGCCGCTTGTTCCGGGATTTCTTGTACTGACCACTTCCCAGCGCAAGTTTTCCCGGGAAACTGCCGCTTGTTCCGGGATTTCTTGTGCTCAGCTCGACTCAGTGCAAATATTCCCGGACGAAAGGGCCGATTCCCGGGTTTTCTTGCGCGGCCGGCTGTGCGGTGCGGGCCATGGTCGATGCCGGCATGCTGCTCGTGGAGGGGAAGACCCGTGGGCGTCGCTATATCCGCTCGACCACGGGTTCCAAGCCGATCGAACCGTGACGGGTTGGGGGTGATTTCGCCTGCGGCGGCGGGCGTTGGGGCGGGGTGCTGGGACAATGACCCTTATGGTTACTAAGAAAGGACCGACCAAGGGGTCGGGTGGCAAGCACAGGAACGCGCTTCGCGGCAAGGGACCGACGCCGAAGGCCGAGAACCGCGAATACCACAAGGCATACAAGATGAAGAACGCGGCGATGCGCCGCCAGATGGCCGATCCGCGTCTCGCGGCCCGCCGTCGCGCCGACAAGTTCTCGACGAACGACACCTCCGATCTGGTGTTCGGCCGCAACTCGGTGCTCGAGGCGCTGCGCGTGGGCGTGCCCAGCAACACGCTGTACGTCGCCTCGCGCATCGAGCACGACGACCGCACCCGCGAGATCGTCAAGCTCGCCGGCGTCCGTGGCCTGCACATGATGGAGGCGGACCGTCTGGAGATGGACCGCATCGCCCGCTCCGGCAACCACCAGGGCGTGATCCTCAAGGTGGATCCGTACCAGTACTCCTCGCTCGCCGAGCTGGCCGACCGCGCGGACAAGAAGGCTCGCGCGATGGAGGCCGCGAACTCGCCGGCCGCACGCATCGCCGCACGTCCGCTGTTCATCGCGCTCGACGGCGTGACCGATCCGCAGAACCTCGGCGCGGTCATCCGTTCCGCCGCCGCGTTCGGCGCGAACGGCGTGATCCTGCCGGAGCGTCGTTCCGCGTCGGTGAACGCCGCCGCATGGAAGGTGTCGGCCGGCGCGGCCGCGCACCTGCCAGTGTGCCGCGTCGTCAACCTGACGAAGGCGATCGAAAGCCTGAAGGAACGCGGCTACTACGCGGTCGCGCTCGACGGCGGCGGCAGCAGCCTCGTCGGCGAGACCGGCTTCGAGACGGATCCGCTGGTCGTCGTGCTCGGTTCGGAAGGCAAGGGCGTGAGCCGTCTCGTGCGCGAGGCGTGCGACGCGGTCGCCGGCATCCCGATCTCCAGCCAGGTCGAATCGCTCAACGCGTCCGTCGCGGCGGGCATCAGCCTGTACGCGGTCGCGAACGCGCGCCGCAAGGCCGGCGAGCAGGCATAAGCACAAACAGGTACAAGCAGGCAACATAAGCAGGCAACAAGGTAGGTAGGCACGACGATGCAAGCATCGATGAATCTGTCGAAACTGGATCCGCGCGCGGCGAAGGCGACAAGCGTCCTCGCCGAGGCCGAGACCCCCGGTAACGCGGAGCCCCGGGCCCTGAACATCACGGCGGCGAGCTCGAATCCGAAGATGTTCACCCTGCCGTGGCACAAGCCGCTCGCCACCTGGCCGGAGGACCTGCTCGCCAACCTGCCGCGCGGCATCTCCCGCCACGTGGTGCGTTTCGTGCACGTCGGCGACGAGGTGTACGCGATGAAGGAGATCACGCGCCAGATGGCCGAGCGCGAGTACGAGATCCTGCGTCGTCTGCAGAAGCTCGAGCTGCCGGCCGTGCGCCCGGTCGCCGTGGTGACGGGACGTCACAACAAGGAGGGCGAGCCGCTCGAGGCGATCCTCGTGACGAAGCATCTCAAGTTCTCGCTGCCGTACCGCGCCCTGTTCGCCCGCAACCTGCGCCCGGACACGGCCGAGCGTCTCATCGACGCCCTGGCCGTGCTGCTCGTGCGCCTGCACCTGGCCGGTTTCTACTGGGGCGACGTGTCCCTGTCGAACGTGCTGTTCCTGCGTGACGCCGACGCGTTCTCCGCGTTCCTCGTGGACGCCGAGACCGGCGATCTGCAGGTGAACCTCACCGAGGGCCAGCGCGAATACGACATCGATCTGGCGCGCACGAACATCATCGGTGAACTGATGGATCTGAGCTCCGGCCAGCTGCTGCCCAGCGACGTGGACGAGATCGAGGTCGGCAACCGTCTGGTCGAGCGCTACCACTCGCTGTGGAGCGCGCTGACCGACACCGACAAGTTCGGTCCGGACGAGATGTGGAAGATCGAGAAGCGCGTCAACAAGCTCAACGATCTCGGCTTCGACGTGGACGAGCTGGAGATGAAGACCGACGAGGACGGCAAGCGCGTGCTCGTGCGTCCGCGCGTCGTCGACGCCGGCTATGCGAACCGCAAGCTGCTGCGTCTCACCGGCCTCGACGTGCAGGAGAACCAGGCCCGCCGCCTGCTCAACGACCTCGATGCCTACCGTGCCTCCACGTGGCGCGAGGGCGAGGATCTGGAGATCGTCGCCACCGACTGGATGCGCGAGGTGTTCGAGCCGACCGTGCGTTCGATTCCGCGCGAATACCGTTCGCAGATCGAGCCGGCCCAGTTCTTCCACGAGGTGCTCACCCACCGTTGGTTCCTCGCCGAGAAGGCGGGCCACGACGTGCCGATGAGCGAGGCGGTGACCAGCTACATCAAGAACGTCCTGCCCGACCAGATGCTCGACAAGAAGGACATCGACACCCTTCTCGAAGAGGCCGATTCCGGCGTCGTCGACGACGAGTACACCTACAACGACCCCGACGACGGCTACAACCCCGACTTCGACCCCGACGCGGCGGTCTGGAGCCACTGAGCGGACGGGTTTCCTCCATGATATTCACGGTTCCCTCCGGGGTTTGCTGCGGAAAAACGTGGCGGACCACGGAGGGAACCGTGATATTCGGGGAGTGAAACGTTGCGGTAGAGGGGTAAAGCGTGACGGGTGGGGAGCGACACGCGGTAGGCAACGGGCGGGGGCCTGTTTATGCCGGCGGGAGAAAACGTGTGGAATAATGGGGCCACATGCGTCGGCGGCAGTCGCGTCGGCGCCCATAACCGCGCAGCATGCGGGCCGCCGGAGAGACAACCGGCGTCCGTGTGTTGACTACTCCGCGGCTATACCAAGGAGACCATCATGGTTGATCGCACGAAGGATCAATCCGCCGCGTCCGCAACGATCGAGGGCGCGCCCACCCGGCAGGGGTTGCCGAACGACGCCGATCCGAGCCTGACCGATGCGCTCGACGTCGCCAAAGCGCTCGACGTCGATCCGAACGTCGGCCTGAGCTCGGCCGAGGCCGCACGCCGATTGGAGCGGTTCGGGCCGAACGAGCTGGCGGGAGCACCGCCCGTGCCGAAATGGAAGAAGTTCCTCGCCCAGTTCAAAGATCCGCTCGTCTACCTGCTGCTCGCCGCCACCGTCATCTCCGTGATCGCGTGGTTCATCGAGAAGGCGAACGCCGTGCCCGGGGCGGAAGGCGGCGAGGCGCTGCCGTTCGACGCGATCGTCATCGTGCTCATCCTCATCGTCAACGCCGTGCTCGGCTACATCCAGGAGGCGAAGGCGGAGGCCGCGGTCGAAGCGCTCGCCGGCATGACGGCCCCCACCACATCCGTGTTGCGCGACGGCAAAGTCGTGCGCATCAACACCGTCGACGTCGTCCCCGGCGACATCATCGTGCTCGCGGAAGGCGACTCGGTCTCCGCGGACGGCCGCCTCATCACCGCGGCGAGCCTGCGCATCGCCGAAGCGTCGCTCACCGGCGAATCCGTGCCCGTCGGCAAGAAGCCGGACACGCTGCGTGAGGCCAAGGCGCTCGGCGACCGCACGAACATGATCTTCAACGGCACGTCCGTCACGCAGGGTACCGGCCGCGCCGTCGTCACCGGCACCGGCATGGCCACGCAGGTCGGCAAGATCGCCGGCATGCTCTCCGCCACCGAGGACGAGCAGACCCCGTTGCAGAAGGAGATGGACTACGTCTCCAAGATTCTGGGGCTAGCCGTGGTCATCATCGCCGTGGTCGTGCTCGCCGCGCTCGCGTTCCTCGAAGGCTTCAACGACATCCACGACGTCATCGACTCGCTGCTGCTCGCCGTGTCGCTCGCCGTCGCCGCCGTGCCGGAAGGCCTCGCCGCGATCCTCACCGTCGTGCTCGCGCTCGGCGTGCAGCGCATGGCCGCGCACAACGCGATCGTGAAGAAGCTCCATTCCGTCGAGACGCTCGGCTCCGCGTCCGTGATCTGCTCGGACAAGACCGGCACGTTGACACGCAACGAGATGACCGTCGAACGCATCGTCACCCCCAGCGGCGAAGTGCATCTCACCGGCACCGGCTACACGCCGGAAGGCAAGATGACGGCCGCCGACGGTTCGCCGCTCTCCGGCGACCCGTCGCTCAAGGCGGAGGCGCTCGCCACGCTCGCCGCCGGCACAATCGCGAACGACGGCGACCTGCGTGAGGAGAACGGACGATGGGAGGTCGTCGGCGACCCGACCGAGGTGTCGCTCATCGTGGCCGCGCGCAAGACCGGCGCGATGAAGGGATACGGCCAGTTCACGCGCGTCGCCGAAGTGCCGTTCACGTCCGAGCGCAAACGCATGTCCGTGATCGCGAAGGACGCGACGGAAGGCGGCAAGCTCACCGTGTTCGCGAAGGGCGCACCCGACGTGCTGCTCTCGTACTGCTCGCGCATCGCGGTCGGCGGCCATGTGCGCCCGCTGACCGAAGGCGACCGCCAGACGATTCTCGCGACCGTCGAACGGCTCTCCGGCGAGGCGTACCGCACGCTCGGCGAGGCATACCGTCCGCTCGGCACCGCGAACCTGTCCGAAGTGGACGGCGTGCGCGCGAACGCGGCCGGACAGGTCGCGGACATCGCCGACCAGTCAGATGCGATTGAGACCGACCTCATCTGGAACGGCATGGTCGGCATCATCGACCCGCCGCGCACCGAAGTGCGCGACTCGGTGGCCGAGGCGCATCGCGCCGGCATCCGCGCCGTCATGATCACCGGCGACCATCCGCTGACCGCCGCACGCATCGCCTCCGACCTGGGCATCATCGAGAAGGGCGGCAGGGCGCTCACCGGAGACCAGCTCGACGCGCTCGGCGACGACAGGGACGCGTTCGACAAGGCCACGTCCGAAGTGTCCGTGTACGCGCGCGTCGCGCCCGAACACAAGCTGAAGATCGTCGAATCGCTGCAACGGCAAGGCAACATCGTCGCGATGACCGGCGACGGCGTCAACGACGCCCCGGCCGTCAAGACCGCCGACATCGGCGTCGCGATGGGCATCACCGGCACCGAGGTCACCAAGCAGAGCGCGAAGATGATCCTCGCCGACGACAACTTCTCCACCATCGTGGCCGCCGTGCGCGAAGGCCGCGTGATCTTCGACAACATCCGCAAGTTCCTGCGCTACCTGCTGAGCTCCAACGTGGGCGAGGTGTTCACCGTGTTCTTCGGCGTCGTGCTCGCCGGATTCCTCGGCATCACGCAGCCCGAATCCACCGGTGTGACCGTGCCGTTGCTCGCCACGCAGCTGCTGTGGATCAACCTGCTCACCGACGCGGCGCCCGCGCTCGCGATGGGCGTCGACCCGCAGACCGAGGACGTGATGAACCGCAGGCCGCGGCGCATCACCGACCGTGTGATCGACGCCTCGATGTGGGGCGACATCATCTTCATCGGCATCATCATGGCGGCCGTCACGCTGATCGGCATGGACATGCACCTCGCCGGCGGCCTGTTCACCGACCGTTCGGTGGACGCGCTCGGCCATGAGGCGCAGATGACCGAGGCGCGCACGATGGGCTTCACGATCCTCGTGTTCGCCCAGCTGTTCAACGCGCTCGCCTCGCGTTCCCACCTGCAGAGCGTGTTCGTCGGACTGTTCTCGAACAAGTGGCTGTGGGGCGCGATCGGCCTGTCCGTCGTGCTGCAGCTCGTCGTGATCTACGTGCCGTTCCTCAACACCGCGTTCGGCACCACGCCGCTGAGCCCGCTGGCCTGGCTCGAATGCATCGGCCTCGCCGCCTTCGTCCTCGTCGCCTCCGAACTACGCAAATGCGCCCTGCGCGCGATGGCGAAGCGCTGAGCGGCGGATACTACGATTGACCCCCTCAGTCGCGCTTCGCGCGACAGCTCCCCCTGACAGGGGGGCGCAAGGAATTTTTTGCGTCCCCTTCAGGGGGAGCTGGCCGGCCGGAGGCCGGACTGAGGGGGTCGTTGTTCGGGCTATCCGGCGATCAGCTGTTCGAGCCACCGACGGTGGCGCCGGAATCACCGGAGCTGTTGCCGGTTCCCGAATCGGAGCCGGAATCGCTGCCCGAGTCGCTGCCGGAACCGGAACCCGAACCGGAATCGTTCTGGCTCTGCTGATTCTGCTGGCTCTGCTGTTGTTGCTGTTGCTGCGGTTGGGCCTGCTGCTGCGCCTGGGCGTCGGCCTGCTGCTTGGCGGACATCGACGCGTTCACGTCGGACATCGCCTTCTCCAGCTGTGACTTCGCGTTGTTCACGTCGGATTCGGACGGGTTCGACTGTCCGGCCACGTTGTTCGCGTTGTTGATGGCGTTCTGCAACGCGGTGCGCGTGCTCTCGTCGGCCACCTGGCCGGCGGAGTTGTTGAGCAGGCTCTGCGCGGTGGAGACCGAGCTGTTGAGATCGGACTTCAACGTGTTCGAGGTCTGCGAGCCCTTGCTGTCGCTCACGGCCTTCTCGGCGTCGTCGATCTTCGACTCCATCTCCTTCGCCTGCTTGCGCGTATCCTTGAACTTCTGCGTGTTCGACTTCAGATCGTCCTTGGACATGTCCGCCGAGCAGGAGGCGTCCGTCTTGACGTTCTGCGCGTCGGTGATCGTCTGGTTGAGCGTGGTGAGCGTGTTCGCGTCGGCCACCTGGCTGCCGGTCGTGGACGAGACGGTCTGCTGCGCCGCGGTCACCTTGGACTGGAGGGTCTTCAGTTCGTCATTGGCCTTGTCCTGCGCGCTCGTGCACGCGGCGTACAGGATCTTGCCGCTGTTCGCGCGGTAGAACAGCACACCGCCGACAATCAGCGCAATCACGGCGATCACGGCCACGACGATGCCGACGATCTTGCCGTTCGACAGTTTCCGGCCCTTGCCGTCCTTCTTCGACGCCTTGCCGTCGTCCTCGTCGTCTTCATCGTCCTCGTCATCGTCCGGGGCGATGGCCGGCGGCATCGCCTCCGGCGAGGACTGCGCCGAACGCGCCTCCTGGCCGGCCTGTTCCATCATCTCCGGAGTGAACACCTGCGTGGCCGCCTCGGCCGGATCGGCCGGCGCGTCGTCCGCTGCCGCCAGCGGATCGGTGCCGGCGAGCGGCTGCGGCTGGCCATACGGCTGCGCCGCGGGGAACGCCATCGTGGCCTGATCGCCGAATGCCTCGGTCTGACCCGCCACCGGCTGAGTCTGAGGCTGTCCGTAGACCTGCGTGGCCTGCGTTTGCGCGAGGTCCGTCTGCGGCTGCAACGGGTTGAACGCCTGCGTCGGCTGGTCGACGGGCTGCGCTTGCGAGCCCGTCGCCGCGGCCATCGGCATCGCCTGCGTCGGCTGCGCCGCGGACTGCGGCATGATTGGTTGCGCGAAGGCCTGCGTGGCCTGCGGCATTTGCACCGGTTGCGTGGCCTGCGTCGGCTGCATCGTCGGCACGGTCGGCATGGGTTGCTGTGTGATCGGCTGCTGCATCACCGGCCGTTGCGTGATCGGCTGCGCCGCGGACTGCGGCATGATCGGCTGCGCGATGGTCTGGGCGGTCGGCTGCACGGGCTGCTGCGCCGGTTGCGGTTGCGCCGGCTGCACCGGCTGAGGCGGCAGCGGCTCGTCGAACTCCTTCAGTGGGTCGAACGCCTGCGTGGATTCTCCAATCGAAGTGCCGCTGTCGAAGGCGGGTGCCGCCGGCGAGGAATGACGTCCGTGGCGTGGGACGCTCGCGCCCGCGGGGTCGGCGAAAGCCGGCTGATCGACGGCCTGCGCGAATCCGGGCTGGTCGGTCTGCGCGAATTGGACCGGCTGTTGGACCGGCTGCGCATACTGGCCCGGCTGTGTGAACTGCGGGACCTGCGTCGACTGGGGCTGTACGGTTTGCGCGTACTGGCCCGGCTGCACGGACTGTGAGAACTGCGCGGGCTGCGACGGTTGGACAGGCTGCCCGCCCGGTTGCGTATACTGCATCGGCTGCATGGATTGCTGCACAGGCTGCGTCGGCATCATCGCCGGCTGTTGCGCCATCGACGGCGTGACCGGCTGTGACGCGATCGGCTGCTGTGCGACCGGCTGGGCGAACGCCGAGCCCGGCTGCATCCGAGGCGTGGACGGCACCGCCGGCGCGCTCGGCGCAACCGGCTGAGTCGGCTGCTGCTGCGCGCTCTTTTTCTGGAAGTCGAATTGGAATTCACCGCTCGGATCGGTCATCGCGTCTCCTCAATCCCGTATCTGTCTCGCATCGCTGTTTCTCTAATCATTCATAGTAACGACGGCCGTCATCGCCCGTCACATCGCGATCATCCGGTCACGCGCCATCACGACCGGACCGGACGTCGCGCACATCGTCGCGCTCGCGCCGGAACCACCCACGCCGGAACCGCACATTGCGCACGTCCCGCACGTTGCGCACGCATCACGCGCACCGCACGGCACCGGACTCACCGCACGTCCCGCACGCGCCGGCATCGGCGCCGCGGGACGTGCGTCCGGACGACTCAGTCGTCGATGTGCGTGCGGTAGAAATGCTCGTAGGAGCGGCTCGGCGTCGGGCCGCGCTGACCCTGATAGTGCGAGCCGACGCCGGCGGAACCATACGGATGCTCGGCGGGGGAGCTCAGCTGGAAGAAGCACATCTGGCCGATCTTCATGCCCGGCCACAGCTTCACCGGCAGCGTCGAGACGTTCGACAGCTCCAACGTGATGTGCCCCTCGAAGCCCGGATCGATGAATCCGGCGGTCGAATGGGTGAGGATGCCGAGACGGCCCAGCGAGCTCTTGCCCTCCAATCGCGCGGCGATCGTCGCGTCGAGCTTGACGTACTCCCACGTGGCGCCGAGCGCGAACTCGCCCGGATGCAGGATCCACGGCTCGTCCGGGTCGACGGCGAACTCCTCGGTGAGCGCACCCTGGTTCTCGGACGGGTCGACGTAGGTGTAGGCGTGGTTGTTGAACAGACGGAAGAACCGGTCGAGCCTCACGTCGATCGAGGCCGGCTGGACCATCTCCGGGGTCCACGGGTCGAGCGAGATATGCCCATCGGCCTGCGCGGCCAGAATGTCATGGTCGGACAGCAGCATGAAAGCTCCTCACAGACGAAATAGGACGGATGTGATATCGCCCACAAGCGTAGCGCCCACCCAAAACACGGGTCGTGCGGGGAACTCGTGCGGGGGGCTCGTGCGGGGTGCGCGCAAGGCCCTGCGGAATCTGCGGCCCCGATTCTCAGCAACCTCACAGGGAAACACATCGGGAAACCCAGAAACGCATGGTTATCTATGAACTGTCAACGAAAGCTGACATGGAGCGCAAGCCCCGACAACTGAACCTTTCTTCTTCTCTCTCCTTTCTCTGGCCCCGGTGGTTCCCTCCACCGGGGTTTTCCTTTGCCCGGACGGGGGCGCGGCAAACGCCATCCGTGACGAACACCATCCCGGAGGATGACGCATCGGCGAACCGCCGCGCGGTAGACTGGGCGAAGCGGGCGACGGACGCCCGGCGACAAGGTGGTACAGGCAGTCGGCACGAAGGGGAACATCATGCAGGACGAAGAATACGACTTCTTCGAGGGGAGGGACGACGGGCCGGACGAATGGCGCGATCGTCCACGAAAATCCCGACGTCGGGACGCGGCGTCCACGGCGAACGCGACAGTCACGGCGAACGCGACGGCCAACGCGACCGCCGCGGCCGCCGCATCCCGCGCCCCGCACGAATCCACCTTCCACGCCGGCGACCGCCCCGACAAGACCAGCCGTCGCCTCGCCGTGCTCGCGTTGCTCGCCGGCCTCGTCGCCGTCGCGTTCGGCGGCATCTCCGCCGCGCACGAGATCGCGCCCGCCTACCTCGATCCGGACGGCAAGGTGCCGGGCCGCTTCATCGCCGGCGCGTGCGCCGCGTTCATCGTCGTCACGTTCATCCTCGTCGTCGCCGCCCGCGCGACCATGCCGCGGCGCGCCAGCCACCGCGGCGTCGCGTCCGGCGGCATCATCACGTTCGTCCTCGCCGTGCTGCTGCTCGCACTCGACGTGGTCGTCGGCGTGCTGTTCCCGCTCGGCCTGATCCGTCCCGCCGTGCGCGACGATGCGCCGAGCGGCAGCGCCGACGGCATGAAGTTCGGCATCGAGCGCGTCCTCGGCGCCTGCACGTCCGGCTGGAACGACATCGACGTGGGCGGCTATCCGGGCGTCGACAGCGCGTCGGTCTGCGCCGCGACGCGCGTCGCGTACATCACGTTCGACTCCGACACCGTCGCGGGCATGTACAAGGGCGCCGTGACGTCGAAGATCACCGAACTGCTCGACGAGCACGCCGATGACGCGCGCGCGAAGGGCGACTGGCGCACGCTCGCCGCCGGACGATGGATCGCGTTCGGCAGCAAAGAGAACATGACCGCGCTCCAGAGCGAGTGGGGTGGTACGCTCGCCACCGTGGAGACGTCAGGCAGCGAGGCGAAATCATCATGACCATCGACTTGAACATCGCACGGTATTCGCGCGGCGGGGGAGCGACGCATCCCACGCACCCACTGTTCCTGTGCCTGCACGGATGGGGGTCGAACGAGGCGGAGCTCGCCGACCTGATGCGCCAGATCGCGCCGTACAACGATTTCGCGAGCCTGCGCGGGCCGATCCGCCTCGCCGCCGGCGACGCGTACTCGCCCGGCGCGTTCGCCTGGTTCGGCGAGCAGGTGCCGTTCGGCGAGGACCTCGACCGTGCCGCCTACGAGATGGCCGTGTCGATCGACCGGTGGGTGACGAACAACCTGCCGAACGAGCGCGAGGTCGTGCCGCTCGGATTCGCGCAGGGCGGCCTGCTCGCGATCCACCTGTTGCGCGTCAACCCGAAACGGTACCGGGCCGTCATCTCCCTGTCCGGGTACATCGCACCGGGGCTCGTGCCCGGCACCGCGCCCGCCGACGGGCTCATCGAACGCTACAACATCCCCGTGTTCTACACATACGGCAAGAACGACGAGGTCGTGCCGAAATACGAGCTGTTCGCCGCGCAGGCGTGGCTCAACGAGCGCACGTGGCTCACCACGAAGAGCTACCGCGCGCTCGACCACAACGTGAGTCTCGAAGAGCTCGCCGACCTGCGCGAATGGCTCCTCGGCCACGACATCACCTCCGGCGTGCTGTGACTCCTTGTTTCCTTGCGCTCGGCACCCCCTCAGTCGCGCTTCGCGCGCCAGCTCCCCCTGAAAGGGGGCGCGGGGACAATCTGCGCCCCCTTTCAGGGGGAGCCGGCCGGCCGTAGGCCGGACTGAGGGGGTTGAGGCGCGAACCCCGTACAACAAGTGGAAACCGGCCGCCGCGGCCGGCCCGGCCGTGCCTAGAGTGGCGGTATGAACGCAGCAACCGACACCAGCATCAGCACGCGTACCGCCACCATCTCCATCGACGAGAACCATCTGGACGAATCCCCGCGCGGACTCGTCATCATGGCCGTGGTGGGCGTGCTCGTCGGCATCCTGTCGGGCCTGTTCGGCATCGGCGGCGGCACCGTCATCGTGCCGGCGCTCGTGTGGCTGGGACTTACGCAGCGCCATGCGGCCGCCACGTCGATGATGGCGATCGTGCCCACTGCCGTCTCCGGCGTCGCCTCCTACGCGTTCGAGGGCGACGTGGATTGGATCGCCGCGCTCATCGTGTTCTGCGGCATGTTCGTCGGCGGCCAGATCGGCTCGTGGCTGCTGTCCAAACTCCCCGAAATCGTGCTCCGGTGGGCGTTCGTCGTGTTCCTCCTGTTCGTGATGGTCAATCAGGCCATGTCGAACCCGTCGCGCGACTCGCGCATCGTGATGAGCGTCGGCACGGTGATCGGCCTCATCGCGTTCGGCGTGATCGCGGGCGTTCTCGCCGGACTGCTCGGCATCGGCGGCGGCGCGATCTGCGTGCCCGCGCTGTCGATCCTGTTCGGCGCGAGCGATCTGATCGCGCGCGGCACGTCGCTGCTCGCCATGTTCCCGAACGCGATCACCACGTCCGTCGCGAACGTGCGCCGCCGCATGGTGCACGTGAAGGCGGCGGTGATCATCGGCGTCGTCGCCGCGATCACCGCGCCGCTCGGCACGTGGATGGCGGCGGCCGTCACGCCGCGCGCCGGCGCGATTATGTTCACCGTATATCTGGGCATCCTGCTCGTGCGTTCCGTGTTCGTCGCGATGAAGGCGATGAAGACGACGAAGACGACGCGTTCGCGCTGAACGTGCGCACCGGGAGTTCGCGGTGAACGCGGCGGGCGTTCGCGCTGGGCCATACCCTGCGAAACGATTTCCTTACCCGTTTTCTATACTCTTGACAGCGAGAGAAGGCGGGAGGATTCGGAACACCCATGGACGTACTCGAACTGATTTTGTGCATCATCGCGGCGGTCGTGTCGTCCTCGTTCCTGAGCCGGTTCATTCCCAAGGTCTCGACGCCGCTCGTGCAGATCGTGCTCGGCGCGGCGATGACCCTCCTGCCGTTCTTCCCCAGCGTTGAACTCAACCCTGAAGTGTTCATGGTGCTGTTCATCGCGCCACTGCTGTACCTGGAGGCGCATGAGATCGACAAGTCGGCGCTGCTCAAGACGCTGAAGCTCAGCTTGTCGCTCGCCATCGGCCTCGCCATCGCGACGATGGCGGCGGTCGGATTCACGTTGAGCGCGATCTGGCCCGCGATGCCGCTGGCCGCCGCGCTCGCGCTCGGCGCCGCGCTCGGACCCACCGACGCGGTCGCCGTCAGCTCGCTCGGCAAGGAGGCGTCGCTCACCTTGCGTCAGCGCGGCGTGCTCAAAGGCGAATCGTTGTTCAACGACGCGTCCGGCATCGTCGGCTTCCAGTTCGCGATCGCCGCGGCCGTGACCGGCGAATTCGCGGTCGGCGAGGCCGCCGGCGACTTCGTCGTCTCGTTCATCGGCGGCGCGCTGTTCGGCATGGTCGTCGGCATGGTCGTCAACTGGCTGTTCGAGACGGTGCGCTCGCTCGGCTGGGAGACCACGACCACGCGCATCCTCATGGAACTGTTCCTGCCGTTCCTGCTTTATCTCGGCGCGGAGGAGGTGCACGTCTCCGGCATCCTGTCGGTCGTGGCCGCCGGACTGCTCGTCCGCTTCGACCGCACCGGCATCGGCCCGAACGTGGCGCGTACGAACATCGTCGCCTCCAGCGTGTGGGGTGTGCTGTCGTTCACGCTGAACGGCGCCGTGTTCATCCTGCTCGGCATGCTGCTGCCCGGCGCGATGACCGCCAGCTGGTCCGACCCGTGGGTGAGCAACAAGCTGCTCATCGGCGTGATTCTTCTCGTCACCGGCGTGGTCATCGCGTTGCGGTTCGTGTGGGTGTCGGCCATGCTGCGCCTCGCGCACGACGTGACCACCGGCAAACGCCGCAGGATGACGCCGGAACGTTGGCGTTCCGCCGCGGTGATGACGTTCGGCGGCGCGAAGGGCACAATCACGCTGTCCCTGATGTTCACGATCCCGTACTACCTGTCCGGCGGCACGCCGTTCCCGATGCGCGACGAGCTCATCTTCATCGCGTCCGGCGTGATCGTGCTGACGCTGCTGCTCGCCAACTTCCTCCTGCCGCTGCTCGCCCCCAACCGCAACAAGGACACGGGCACCGAGCTCAACGAGATCACCATCGAGGTGCTGCGGCGCACCGTCGAGGAGCTCACCAGCCGCATCACGCCCGACAACCGCCGCGCCGTGCTCATGGTCATCGACTCGTACACGAAGCGCATCAGCCGACTGAAGCACCGCCTCGGCAAGCTCGACCCGCAGGGGTACGGGCGGCTGCAGATCGAGGCGCTCAACTGGGAGAAGCAGTTCGTGCGCGACCGTCTCGCCGCGATCAAGGCCCATCCGGATCCGGACAAGGCCGTGCAGGAGCTCAACGTGGAGGCGTGCGAACGCATGCTCGACCAGATCATGAACACATTGCGCCACACGACCGCCGGTCCGGAAAGCGGGCGTCTCGGCTGGCAGCTGAGCGGCCGTCTGCGCGGATGGCAGCATCGCACCACGATTCTCGTCAAGCGCACGATCAACAAGATCCGCCGCACCACGCCGCTGGTGAGCGAGGACCAGATCTTCGCGCACATGCGCACGCTGCAGGTCGACGCCATCGAACACGTGATCGGCAAGCTCGGCGAGGAGATGAGCCGCGACCGGTACAACACGGAGTTCTGCTCCGCGCTGATCCTCGACTACCGCCGCGCCGAAGCCTCGCTCAAGTCCCGTCCGAACATGGAGGGCAGCGCGGCCGCGTTCGGCCAGGTCGACGAGATCAAGAAGCAGAGCTACGCGATCGAGCTCGGCATCGTGCAGGACATGCTCGAAGCCGGCGACATCTCCCGCCCCCAGGCCCGAGAACTCCGCCGCAACGTCTATGTCATGCAGGTCGATGCCGATTCCGGCATCTGACCTCTTCCCTGCGCCCCCTTCAGGGGGAGCTGTCCGCGTAGCGGACTGAGGGGGTCGGCCCCGGTCATCGATAGAATGCGTCCATGCGATATGACGAGGAAATGGGCGGGGCGCTCGCGTTGGCCCGGCGCGCGGCGGCCGCCGGCGACGTGCCGGTCGGCGCGCTGGTGATCGACACGGCCACGGGCGCGATTATCGGCCGTGGATTCAACACCCGCGAGGCCGACGGCGACCCGCTCGCGCACGCCGAGATCATCGCGATGCGCGAGGCGGCCGCGACCCGTGGCGACTGGAATCTCGCCGACTGCACACTCGTCGTCACGTTGGAGCCGTGCCCGATGTGCGCGGGCGCGTGCCTCCAGACCCGCATCGGAACCATCGTGTTCGGCGCGTGGGATGCGAAGCTCGGCGCGTGCGGCTCGGTCTGGGACATTCCCCGCGACCCGCACGTCGGCCATGAACCGGAGGTCCACGGCGGCGTGCGCGAAGCCGAATGTGCCGCCCTCCTCGCCGACTTCTTCGCCGCCAAGCGCTGAGCCGCTGGACCAACAAACCGCCCAGTCGCCGAACCGCCGAGCCTCCTCCTGCCCGCTCCCGTTCATGGCACCGTTCATGCAAGCGATGCGGGGGTGGATTCGTTGTGGTGCAGACATCTATCTGCCTTACAAAGGGTATCCCACGACGCATATCCCGGGTATATCTGGCGATATCGTGCCGTTCATACCTGAGATATGCCTGCTGCGATACCCCTCGCAACGAAGATACGCATCCGGAATAGGCGCGATGTACCCCTCATAACGGAGAAAGAAGCATGAACGGTGCTGATCCCCTCCGATTCCTCTCGATGAGTTTGGCACGCGAAGCATGGCGGGACCGCTCCCGTGCGGCCAAGTCCGGATGCGTCGGAACATTCCGAGGCATGGCCGATGTTCCTACAGCTTTTGCTGCCCGCCATCCCGTAATTTCTTTCCTGCGGCAAAGGACACTCTGGAGGATGGCAAGGAAAGGCGATTGCCCTACCATCGGGAATCGGAACCGGACCGGTCGAGAACCGGAACCCAGCCGGAATCGCACATCTCAAGGAGCAGCAATGACGCGTATCGAACGATTCACGGGAACCAGCGCCGACAGCACCCCCATCACCATCATCTATGCCGAGCAAACCGGCCCCGGACAAACCGGCCCCGAGCAGTCCGGCACCGCCCGCCCAGACTCCGCCGTCGCGTTCGCACTCGCCTTCCCCGGCGACGAACTACCGCGTTTCGTGCATTGGGGCAAGCTGGTCGCCGCGCCCGAAACGCTTGTCTCACAGGTCGACGCCCTCAAGCCGCAGCGCGTGTCCGGCGCGCTCGACGAGACCATGTGGCCGTCGATCCTGCCCACGCAAAGCGAATCGTGGATTGGCCAGAAACGCCTCGAAATCCGCCGCGGCGGCATCGAACTGTTCCCGAAGTTCACCGTCACCGACATCGCCACGACGCTCGACGCACGCCCCGCGCTCGACGTGACGCAGGCCGTCGACGCCCCCGAATCCACGCCCGCCGAAGCACGCGTGAACGCGCCGACCGTGACCGTCGAGACCCCGGTCGTCACCGTCACCGCCGCGGACGCCGAACTGCGCGTGCGTCTCGTCTGGACCGTCGAACTGCTGCACGGCGGCCTCATCCGCCAGCGCGCCACCATCACCGACACGACCGATGCGGCAAGCGACGCGCTCGAGATCGGCAAGGTCGAACTCGGCTTCCCGCTGCCCGCCGTCGCCACCGAGATCCTCACCACCACCGGACATCATCTGCGCGAACGCAGCCCGCAGCGCCAACCGCTCACCGTCGGCCGGTTCGAGAAGGTCTCGCTGGCCGGACGCCCCGACTTCGACGCGAGTCTCCTGCTCGCCGCCGGCGTGCCCGGCTTCGGTTTCGAGCACGGCGAGGTCTACGCCGTGCATGTCGGCTGGAGCGGCAACAGCGTGCTCGCCGCCGAACGCCAGCCGTACACGGATGGCGTGATCGGCGGCGGCGAAGTCCTGTTCGGCGGCGAAATCACGTTGCATGGTGACGCCGCGACGGACGCGTACACGACGCCGTGGGTGTACGGCGCGACCGGCGACGGTCTCAACCAGGTCGCCGCGCGCTTCCACACCTACCTGCGCGACCTGCACCCCGAACTCGCGTCCAAAACGCGCCCCGTCATCCTCAACACGTGGGAGGCCGTCTACTTCCAGCACGATTACGACACGTTGACCGCGCTCGCCGACAAGGCCGCCGAAACCGGCGTCGAACGATTCGTCGTCGACGACGGCTGGTTCGGCTCCCGCCGCGACGACACGTCCGGACTCGGCGACTGGCAGATCTCGCCCGCGGTCTGGCCGGACGGGCCGAAGAGCCTCAAGGCGCTCGCCGACTACGTGCATGGCAAGGGCATGGAGTTCGGCCTGTGGTTCGAACCGGAGATGATCAATCCCGATTCCGACACGTACCGCGCGCACCCGGATTGGGTGCTGGCGCCTGCCAAGGGACGCCTGCCGATGCAGGGCCGTTCCCAGCAGGTGCTCGACCTGACCAACCCGGAGGCGTACGCGTACATCTACGGGTGCATGGATTCTCTCGTCGGCGAGTTGGGTATCGACTACATCAAGTGGGACCACAACAAGCTCGTCACCGAAGCCGTCTCGCCGTTGACCGGCCGCCCGGCCGTGCACGCGCAGACGCTCGCCGTCTACCGCATCTTCCGTGACCTCACAGCCGCGCATCCGGGCCTCGAGATCGAAAGCTGCTCGTCCGGCGGCGGCCGTGTCGACCTCGGCATTCTCGAACTCGCGAGCCGCATCTGGGTGTCCGACTGCGTCGACCCGGTCGAACGCGCCGACATCCAACGCTACACGTCGCTGCTCGTGCCGCCGTGCATGATGGGCGAGCATGTGGGTGCGAGCCCCGCGCACTCCACGCAGCGCGCCACCAGCCAGGAACTGCGCATGGCGATGGCGTTCTACGGCCACATGGGCATCGAATGGAACCTGCTCAAGGAACCGGACGCCGACGTGGCCAAACTCGCCGCATGGGTCGCCGAGTTCAAGAGGCACCGCGCCTGGTTCGCCGTGGATGCGTGCGTCCACACGGACACCCCCGACCCGGCCGTGCGCGTCGACGGCATGGTCAAGCCGGACCGAACCGCCGCGTTCTACCGGTTCACGCAGCTCACCACCTCGGTCACCTATCCGGCCTCGCCGGTGCGCCTGCCCGGCCTCGACCCGGACGCCGTCTACCGCGTACAGCCGCTGCACCTCGACCTCGATCTCGCGGCGCTCGGCATCGGCAACGGCCAGTCCCCGCTCGGCTGGTGGACGCCCGACGGCGTCCTCATGACCGGCCGTGCGCTCGCCACCTACGGCCTGCGCCCGCCGAGCCTTCACCCGGCTCAGTCGGTCCTGTTCACCGCCGTGCGGCAGTGATCAGCCGATGTAGCGCACGATCGCTCGGGAGGCGGCGGCCTTCGCCCACAGCTGCCAGTCATGGTCGACGACGGTGAACTCGACCTGCGCCGCCTGACTGTGCCGGTAGCGGCGGATCCCGTCGCGCACCGCGTCGATGCCGATGGTCGCGAGGAACGCGGATTCCCCGGCGACCATCACCTTCGACGGCATCGCGATGTTCGCGATCGTCGCGATCAGCGACCCCAGTCGGAAGCACGTGCGGTCCGTCAGCCGCGACGCGAGCGGCAACCCGGCGCGTGCGTCCGCCGCGAAATCCTCGAATGTGCACGGATGTCCGATTATCTGCGCGTACTGTTCCGCGATCGCGTCGTCGGTCAGACATTGCGCGCACCCGATATGCCCGGCCGTGCAGCGCGGCCCCTCCGGGTCGATGAGCACGTGGCCGAGCAGACCGTAGCTTTTATCCGGATACGTGACCGGCTCGCCGCGCACCGCAAGCGAATAGCCGACGCCCACACCGATCGTGAGCACGGCGAACGCCTCCAATCCCACGCCCGGACCGAACCAACTCGCGTCGACGAGCAGGGCATCGATGTCGTTGTACACGGTGCACGGCAGTCCCGTCGTCTCCTCCAGCATCGCGGCGAGCGGCACGTCGTGATCCCAGCGCAGGAACGGCGCGAACGTGACGTCGCGTTCGTCGCGCACGTGGCCGCCGACCGCCACGCCCACCGCCGTCGGCGTGGGCAGTGGCGTTCCGGCCACGTCGTCGCGGCACTCGCGTACGAGCGTCGCGAGTGCCGCCGTCACCTGCTGCGGCGAGCGTCCGGGGAACGCGCGTTCGTGACGTGACGATACGACTTCGCCGTGCGCGTTGACGACGGCCGCGATCGCCGACGCGCCTTGCGCCTTGATGCCGATGAACGTGCGTGCGTCCGCGCGCAGCCGCAACGCGGTCTGCGGACGGCCGCGTCGCGTCGCGCCTTCCTTCGCTTTCGGCGTGAATCCCTGCGGCAGCGGTCCGGTGGTGACGGCGTCGCCGGGAATCTCCTCGATGACTCCCGCGTAGATCAGGTCGCTGGTGATGCGCGACATGGCCCCCTGCGACAATCCCAGCATCTGCGCGAGCGTGGTGCGCGCGATCGGCCCGTATTTCGCGATGGTGCGCGCCACCCGATGCATGTATTCGGATCCTTCGAACCATCGGGGGAAGTCCTGTGCGTCCGTGCGTGTGTTCGTATGCGCGTCCGTATGCTCGGCATCCTGCGATTGCATGGTTCTTCCCGTTCCGTCGACCATGACACCATCCTTCCGGGAGATTCGCCGGATACCTTCCGACATGGGCCGTGCGCGCCGGCGCGTGCCAGCCGCGGACCGGCCCGAATTCCATTCCTAGGATACATAAATCGAGTGGGTTTAGTTTCCAGCGGCGATGGACTCGCTCGCACTTGGAATGAAAAACCTCGAACCGTATCGTTGGGGCCATGCCCGGCGGCATTGAAGCCGCAGGCGTCAGAGAACAGTTAAGGAGTCTACGAATGAAGTGCGATTCCCCCAATTCGAATGTGGAATCGATGCGTTCGTCGCGTCTGTCGCGTCCACTGCGCATGGTTGCCACTCGTCTTGCCGCGACCATCTGCGCGATCGCGGTCGGCGTCGGACTGGCCGGTTGTGGTGCGAACACCGCCGGCACCATCACGCTTGATTTCTTCCAATTCAAGTCCGAGGCGGCCGACTGGTTCAAGCAGGCTGCGACGGAATTCGAACAGGAAAATCCGACCATCAAGATCAACATCAACAACTCCGCCAATGCGCAGACCGACCTGCGCACCAGGTTCGTGAAGAACCGTGTGCCCGATGTCATCACGTTCAACGGCGACATCAGCTTCGGCAACTTCGCCGCATCCGGCGTCTTCTATGACTTCACCGACGAGCCGATCGTCGAGAGGCTCAACCCCGGCATGGTGAACATCGCGAAGAACCTCGTGCAGACCACTGACCAGTCGAAGAAGCGCCTGTATGGTCTGCCGTTCGCCGGCAACGCTTCCGGCTACATCTACAACAAGGCGATTTGGCGCAAGGCCGGTGTCGATCCGGAGAATCCGCCGACCACGTGGAGCGCGTTCACCGCGATGCTGCAGAAGTTCCGCGAGCAGGGCATCAACCCGGTCGAGGCCACCGTCGCCGACGCGTGGACCACGCAGGCGCCGCTCTCCTCCCTTGCCGGCACGCTCGTGCGTGAAAGCGAGTACACGGACCTCAAGCAGGGGACGACGAACTTCCAGAAGATGTGGAAGGAGACGGTGACCAAGGAGGTGGAGCTCTTCAAGTACGCCGACGGAGACAAGGGCATCACCTATCAGCAGGGTACGCAGAACTTCGCCAAGGGTTCCGCGGCGATCATCCCGCTCGGCACCTACGCGATTCCGCAGATTCTCATGATCAACAAGAATGCCGACTTGGGATTCGCACAGATGCCCGCCACCGACGATGCGGACGAGCAGATTCTCACCGCCGGCGACGACGTGATGATCACGATGGGTGCCACCACCAAGCACAAGGCCGAGGCGATGAAGTTCATCGAATTCCTGATGAGTGAGAAGACGCTCAACGACTACGCCGACGCGAATTCCGCCATCACCCCGCTCAAGAAGACGCACTTCGGCAACAAGGCCCTTGAAACCGTGCGCCCGTTCTTCGAGAAGAACAAGGTCGCCGACTTCTGCGACCACTACATCCCGTCTTCGATCAACATCGGAGGCTACCTGCAGACGATGGTGACCAGCGGCGACACGGACCGCTTCCTGAACCAGATGCAGACCGAATGGGACAAGGTTCAGGCCAGGACCTTCACGAACTGACAAGGAAGGAGAGAGAACATGACAACCGCAACGAAACCCGCCAGCCACGCGAAGAGCGCGCGGAAGCGTTCTGCGTTCTCCGACCGCAAGGTCGACCACGCTTTCTACTGGATGGCCGTGCCCGCCGCCATCGTCTTCGCCATCTTCCTGTACGTGCCGTTCCTACAGGGCGTGATGTATTCGTTCACCAATTCGCAAGGCTATGGTGACTACGACTTCATCGGCATCAAGAACTACATCGCCTTGTTCCAAGACAACCGCGTGGGCCACGCCTATCTGTTCACGTTCCTCATCGCCGTGGCGATCACCATCCTCATCAACGTCATCGCGATGTTCGTCGCGGTCGCGCTGAACGGCAAGATCGCGTTCAAGAACGGCTTCCGCGCGATCTTCTTCGTGCCCTACACGCTGTCCGTGCTGGTCATCGGCTACGTGTTCAAGTACATCTTCATGAACCCGCTGCCGGCCCTGGGTAAAACCCTTGGCATCGCATGGCTGTCCGAATCGCTGATCACCAGCGAGCAGTATTCGTGGGTGCCGATTGTCTTCCTCGCCGTCTGGCAGGGTGTCGCCTACTCCGTGCTGCTGTACCTTGCCGGCCTGCAGACAATCGACGACGAAATCTACGAGGCCGCGGCGCTTGACGGCGTCAACGCCTGGCAGAAGTTCTGGAAGATCACCTTCCCGCTGATCGGACCGTTCTTCACCATCAACCTCGTCCTGTCCATGAAGAACGCGCTCGGCACGTTCGACCAGGTGGTCGCCCTGACCGACGGCGGTCCGAACTCCGCCACCGAGACCGTGACCTATCTCATCTGGAAGGGCGGCCTGACCGGTGGCGAGTACGCGTACCAGACCGCTAACGCCGTGCTCTTCTTCATCGTCCTCGCGATCATCGCGTTCATCCAGCTCAAGTTCTTCGGCAGCAAGGAAAAGGTGTGAGTGTCATGAGTGCCGCAGTGTCTGAATCCGCCGTCAAGTCGGGTGTCAAGTCCGAGAAGTTCCGCAAGGACCACAACATCAACTGGTGGCTCACGGCCGCCGTCGCGGTCCTGTCCCTGACGATCCTGATCCCGCTCTATTTCACGATCGTCACCGCACTGAAGACCCCCGCCGAGGCCGGCACGTTCTCGCTGCCGACCACGTGGGAGTGGCACAATTTCGCCGACGCGTCCGCCAAGGTCAACTATCCGAAGGCCGCGCTCAACTCGGCGATCATCACCGTCGCCGCCGTCGTGCTGACCCTTCTGACCAACACGTTCGTTGCGTATGCGGTGGCCCGTAACATGGACAAGCGGTTCTTCCGCTTCCTGTACTACTTCTTCATCGCGGCCATGTTCGTGCCGTTCCCGGTCGTCATGCTGCCGATCGCCAAGCAGATGGGCTCGTGGCATCTCGACAATCAGGTCGGCCTGATCCTGCTGTACATGGTGCTGGGTCTCGGCACGAACCTGTTCATTGCGACGGGCTTCATCCGGTCGATTCCAGTTTCGCTCGAGGAGGCCGCACGTATTGACGGTGCCGGTACGTGGCGCATCTTCTGGAAGATCATCTTCCCGCTGATGAGCCCGATCAACGCCACGATCGCCATCACCACCGCGCTGTGGGCGTGGAACGACTTCCTCCTGCCGCTCATCGTCCTGACCGACCAGTCCAATCAGACGATCCCGCTGGCTCAGTACGTCTTCAGCTCCCAGTTCGCCACCAACTATCCGATGGCTTTCTCCAGCTACCTGATGGCCATGGCTCCGATCATCATCGTCTACGTCTTCGCCCAGAAGTGGGTAATCGGTGGCGTGATGCGTGGAGCGGTCAAGTAGCGGAGAACCCGCAATCGAAGGGTGTCGGGAGTGGACGACGCCTCAGACCACGATGACCTCTCGCCGACTTCTTCGGCGAGAGGTCATCGTCGCATGAACGCCCTGTCGCTATTTCTTTCCGCCGCGCCCGGAAGACTTTCCGATGGGAATGAAAATCGTGGAATCCTATCCTGTTCGGTAGGAACGCAACCTACCAAGGAGTCGACGATGACCGCTTTCAACCGTGAGAACCTGCCCGACGCCATCCGCACGAACGGCGCCACCCCGAACCCGTGGTGGACGAACGCCGTGGTCTACCAGATCTACCCGCGTTCGTTCCAGGACACGAACGGCGACGGCTTCGGCGATCTCAAGGGCATCACCTCACGCCTCGACTATCTCGCCGACCTCGGCGTCGACGTGCTGTGGCTCTCCCCGGTCTACAAGTCCCCGCAGGACGACAACGGCTACGACATCTCCGATTACCGCGACATCGACCTGCTGTTCGGCACGCTCGACGACATGGACGAGCTGCTCGCCGAAGCGCACAAGCGCGGTCTCAAGATCGTGATGGACCTCGTCGTCAACCACACCTCCGACGAGCACGCGTGGTTCGAAGCCTCCAAGAACCCCGACGACCCGCACGCCGACTGGTACTGGTGGCGTCCCGCGCGTCCGGGCTTCGAGCCCGGCACGCCCGGTGCCGAACCGAACCAGTGGGGCTCCTACTTCGGCGGCTCCGCATGGGAGTACTGCCCGGAACGCGGCGAATACTACCTGCACCAGTTCTCGAAGAAGCAGCCCGACCTCAACTGGGAGAACCCGGCTGTGCGCCATGCCGTGTACGACATGATGAACTGGTGGCTCGATCGCGGCATCGACGGCTTCCGTATGGATGTCATCACCCTGATCTCCAAGCGCACCGACGCGTCCGGACGCCTGCCCGGCGAAGCCGGCTCCGAACTCGAGGACCTTCCGGTCGGCGAGGAAGGCTACTCGAGCCCGAACCCGTTCTGCGCGGACGGTCCGCGTCAGGACGAGTTCCTCGCCGAAATGCGCCGCGAGGTGTTCGAAGGGCGCGACGGCTTCATGACCGTCGGCGAGGCGCCGGGCATCACCCCGGAACGCAACGAGCACATCACCAACCCGGCGAACAAGGAACTCGACATGCTCTTCCTCTTCGACCACATGGGCGAAGGCGAAGGACGCTCCAAGTGGGAGCTCGTCCCGTTCCGCACCCCGTGGCTGCGCGGCGTGCTGGCGAACCAGCAGGCCGCCGTCAGGAACGCCGGCTGGGCCAGCCTGTTCTTCTGCAACCACGACCAGCCGCGCATCGTGTCCCGTTGGGGCGACGACACCAGCGAGGAGGCGCGCGTGCGTTCCGCCAAGGCCTTCGGCCTGCTCCTGCACATGCACCGCGGCACCCCGTACATCTACCAGGGCGAAGAGCTCGGCATGACCAACGCGCACTTCACGTCGCTCGACCAGTACAGGGATCTCGAATCAATTAACGCGTTCCGTCAGCGCGTCGAGGAAGCGAAGATCCAATCCGCCGAATCGATGATGGCGTCGCTGGAACTCATCAGCCGCGACAACGCCCGCACTCCTATGCAGTGGGATGCGTCCAAGTACGCCGGCTTCACCACGCCCGACGCCCCGGTCGAACCGTGGATCGGCGTCAATCCGAACCATGTCGGCATCAACGCGGCCGCCGAATTCGACGACCCCGACTCCGTGTACGCGTTCTACAAGCGGCTCATCGCGTTGCGGCACGACGATCCGGTCGTCGCGGCCGGCGACTGGACACTGATCGACGCGGACGACCCGAACGTCTACGCGTTCACGCGTTCGCTCGAAAGCGCACCGGGAGTGGCTGGCGGCACGCTGCTCGTCGCCGTCAACCTGTCTGGCCGCACCGTCGATTTGTCGGCCGAAGCGTATGCCTTGGTCGACAACGGCGTCACCGAGCACGACATCGTGATCAGTACCTATGGCGCGTCCCACGCCGTCGTCTCGCTCGCCAACCGCGAGCTCGACCCGTGGGAAGGCGTCGTCGTGCGGCTCTGACGGTTCTTTGACGGTTCGCCGTCGATTCCTCGTCGATTTCGCGTCGATTCGCTAGGCGGGCACACGGCCATGCTCCGGCCGTGTGCCCGCCTACAATACGCACTATGGAACAGAAAGACGTCCTCAAAGCATTGCAGCGTGACCATGCGGCCGAACTCAAGAAGGCCGCCGAGCGGTTGAAGGGGACCGCGCGCCACACCGAAATCATCCCGTCTCCCGCGCTGAGCGAGATGACCGGACACGAGATTCTGCTCAAGCCGGAGAACCTGCAGGTCACCGGCTCGTTCAAGATCCGCGGCGCGTACAACAAGATCGCCTCCCTCTCCGACGAGGAGCTGGCGCGCGGCATCGTCACCGCCTCCGCCGGCAACCACGCGCAGGGTGTCGCCTACGCGGCGCGCGAACGTGGCGCCAAAGCGACGATCTGCATGCCGACCATCACCCCGCCGCTCAAGGTGGACGCCACCAAGGCGTATGGCGCCGACGTCGTCCTCTACGGCGACGTCTTCGACGAGGCCGCCGCACACGCCGCCGAACTGAGCGAGAAGGAAGGCATGATCTACGTGCCGCCGTTCGACGACTACGAGGTCATCTGCGGCCAGGGCACCATCGGTCTGGAGATCCTCGAAGACGTGCCGAACGTGACCGACGTGGTCGTGCCGCTTGGCGGCGGCGGTCTCGGTGCCGGCGTCGCGCTCGCCATCAAGACGTTCAAGCCGGAAGTGCGCGTGATCGGCGCGATTCCGGAAGGTAGCCCCGCGTGGAAGAACTCGTTCGCCGCAGGCCGAGTCACCGAGGCGGATCAGGTCGTCACCTCCGCCGAGGGCGTCGCCGTCAAGCATCCGGGCGATCTGCCGTATGCGCTGCTCAACGAGTTCCTCGACGATCTCGTCACCGTCACCGAGCGCGACATCAACGAGATGATTCTGCTCATGCTCGAGAAGCACAAGCTGGTCGTCGAGGCGGCAGGTGCGGTGTCGCTCGCCGCGCTCGAACATCTCAACCTGCGTTCGCGCAAGTTCGCCTCCGCTCCCGGCCCGCACGTGGTCGTGCCGATCATGTCCGGCGGCAACATCGACACGGTGACGATGGGCGCGGTCATCCAGAAGGGCATGATCGCCCGCGGCCGCATCATGAACTTCGAGGTGGAGCTGCCGGATACGCCGGGCCAGCTTGTCAAGGTCGCCTCGCTGCTCGCGCGCGAACGCGCCAACGTGATCGCGCTCGACCACGACCAGTTCAAGGCTTCCGGCCACTACACGAACGCGGTGTCGCTCGGCGTGACCGTCGAGACCAACGGCCCCGACCACATCGACCGCATCCTCGCCGCGTTGCGCGCCGAAGGCTTCCAGCCGAAGCGCATCTACTGAGTGCGATTGCGGTTGGGCCGTCGGCTGAGCCGACTGGGGAGAGCTGGCTGGGAGCGATGTCGTTTCTTAGGTAGGTTGGCCGTTTCCTAGGTTCTGTCCGGCTCCATACGCGGAGGGGTGTTGCAACGTGATGGTTGCAACACCCCTCTTGCCGATTCACCTACCTAGGGAACGTCGTATGTACCTAAGAAACGCGTTGATATACGGTCTGCGGTGGTTCAGCTGTTCGCGGCGATCGTTTCGTCGACGAGTTTCGGCAGCGCGACGGCGATGTCGTCGTGGATAAGGCGGTCGGCGAGACGGTCGTACTGCGTGCGGCCCATGTTCATGATGGTGATCGGCACGCCCGCCTGCGCGGCGACCGGCACGATGCTCGCGGCGGGGAACACTTCCAGCGTCGAGCCGATCACCCACAGCTCGTCGGCCTGCGAGGCGAGCTTGTAGGATTTCTCCATCGCACCGTCGGGCAGTGCCTCGCCGAAGTAGACGACGTCCGTCTTGATTATGCCGTTGCAGGGCATGTCACCCTGGTATTTGAGCGTGCGGTGGCAGCGTGGATCCGGCTCCTCGTCAAGACGGGCCATGATGTCCGCCGTGTTGTACTTCGCATGGCATTTCATGCAGTGCGAGGTGCCGATGGTGCCGTGCAGGTTCACGATGATGCTTGGGCTGTTGCCGGCCTTCTCGTGCAGCGCGTCGAAGTTCTGCGTGGCGAGCAACGTGAGCATGCCCGCCTTCTCGAGCTTGACGAGCGCCTTGTGCGCGACGCCCGGCTGCGCGTTCCACACGGGTGATTCCTTCTGCCAGCGCCACGAGTATTCGCGCGCTTCCTTGTCGGTGAGGAACGCATCGATGTCGTAGACGCTCATCTGATCCGGATGCTTGGTCCACACGCCATCCGGACCGCGGAAATCGGGGATTCCGGCGGATGTGGAGATGCCTGCGCCGGTCAGGACTGCGATCTTCTTCGTCATACCTACAGGTATACGCCCGTCGCATGTCCGTTACTCCGTCATTCCCCATGTGTGGTCGTGTGATGTTTTCCTCCCGCTGGCGGGAGGTGGCGTGTGGGTGTCGGTGGGTGGTCCGGTGGTGCGGGGGTGGTGTGCGGCTTGGTAACGGTGGCGTCGGTATGTGTTGGCGGGCTGCGCGTTTCCCTCCCCTCCCGCTGGCGGGAGGTGGCGCGTAGCGTCGGTGGGTGGTTTGTTTGGGTGTTTGTTGTTGGTTTTCGACACGCCGGTGGAACGCTGTTGTTTCAGTGGTTTTGGTGGTGTTGTGTTGGGGTTGGTTTGCGTTGTGGTGGTTGGTGGTGTAAGTTGTTCTTTCGCTGCCGCTGAGCGGTCCGGTTTCTTCCTTCTGGTTGGTTTTCCGGGGTTGTTCGGTGTGTGTGGTGGTTTGAGAACTCAAGAGTGTGTTGTACTACTTACTTCTTTATAGTCAATGATTGCCAGTCCGATGCCCGCTTCGGTTTGCCGGAGTACCCGAGGGGGTTTGATGGGTGTCGGGGTTTTTGTGCGAACCTCTTTCCTTATTAGAGGTTCCGTCAATTGTTTTTAATGAGGGTCATTTATGGTTCTCTTTGCAATGTTTTTTTGTGGAGGGTTCGATTCTGGCTCAGGATGAACGCTGGCGGCGTGCTTAACACATGCAAGTCGAACGGGATCCTGCCAGCTTGCTGGTGGGTGAGAGTGGCGAACGGGTGAGTAATGCGTGACCGACCTGCCCCGTACTCCGGAATAGCTCCTGGAAACGGGTGGTAATGCCGGATGTTCCA